>JAGBNR010000097.1 GCA_017634315.1 Lachnospiraceae bacterium | reverse complement strand
TTGCTGGTTCGAGCCCAGCTCGGGGAGCTGTCTTTGAGACTGATGTCTCGAACGGATTTGGCATCACACTTGATAAATCTCATGTGTTTGTGACCAAATCCCAGGCTACATGAATCGCACGCGATTCTTGGAATGATTTAAGGGAGATAAGTCCCGGTGGTCAAGAGGTTAAGACATCGCCCTTTCACGGCGGTAACACGGGTTCAATTCCCGTCCGGGTCAGTTTAATTTAATTAAGATTACTCGCAGAATGGCGATCGCAGTGCATACGATCTCGAAAATGCTCCGCATTTTCTTCGATCGAGTGCTTCGCACTATAATTTCTTCGCGATAAGCACATATGCCCGCAAGCGGTCATGTGCTTCCCGCTCGAAATTGCACTGCTCATATGGCGACATAGCCAAGCGGTAAGGCAAGGGTCTGCAACACCCGTATCACCAGTTCGATTCTGGTTGTCGCCTCTGAAAAATAGCTGATGAATATCAGCTATTTTTGTTATAATAGAAGAAATATTAAGACATCGCAACTATTCAGGGCAGCTTCTCGAGCGTAGTTGAGAGGATCGTGTTAAACTGTACATACAAGACATCATCGAAGGGAGCACAATATGTCTCAGAAAAAGATAAGCGTCATTATACCCTGTTACAACGTGAGCATGTTTGTAGACAGATGCATGGAGTCGCTTGAGAAGCAGACTATAGGAATGGACAGTCTTGAGATCATACTGATCAATGACTGCTCAAAGGATGCTACGCTCGGCAAGCTGCTGCTGTGGGAAATGAAATATCCGGAGAGCATAGTGGTGATACCGCTCGAAGAGAATATCATGCAGGGCGCGGCCAGAAATATAGCGAGAGAATACTGTACCGCAGAGTATATAGCTTATCTTGACGCAGACGACTGGATACTGCCGAATGCTTTCGAGAAGATATACAGGGTGGCCAGACAAAATAACGCCGACATCGTAAACTATCTTTCAAAGAAAACCTATGTAGAGCCGGAGGAAGACGACCCCTCGACCAAAAGCGGAAAGCCTGACAGATTTGTGGAGATACACAATGCACAGGAGAGGCTGGATTTCTTCATGGGAGACTGTCCGCTCTTAAGAGGCTGCTGGGACAAGCTTTTCCGCAGGGATTTCGTAGAGGAGCATGATCTGAAATTTGCCGAGGGCGTATTTGATGAAGAAAGTCTGTTTACCACTCCGGCATATATGCACTTTAAGAGGATATATCTTTTGAATGAATACCTGCACAGGTATTATCAGAATCCTATCAGCTCCACCTACAATCTGATGAGAGATATGAAGAGAAGAGATGATAATGCCAAGACCTGGCTTGCCACCTACAAGGTGATGAAGGCGGACGGTTCTCTTGATGAAAACCATGAGCTGGCAGAGTGGTTCTTCATCATAAACTATTTCATCAGGTCGCTTGTATTTGCGACCGGTCGCGGTATACCGTATGACCTCGCCGCTGTACAGGAGATGCAGCGAAATGTGTTGGATTTCTTTCCGGACTTCAAGCAGAACAAATCGCTGTCTGCGAGAGAGCTCTATAAAGAGCCTTTGAAGCTGATAGATATCCCTATAGATGAATCAAACTTTGCGGAGTACAATGCCGCATGGGAAGAGATAGTAAAGACATATCCCAACGGGATCTGATATGAAAAAGATCAGTATCATCATCCCCGTATACAATACCGCAAAGTATATAAACCGCTGTGTGATGTCGCTCGTGCGTCAGAGCATAGGAGCCGGTGCGCTGGAGATAATTCTTATCAATGATGCCTCCACGGACAATTCTCTGGAGTATCTTTATGCATGGGAAAAGGAATTCCCGGAGAGTATTTGTGTAATAAACCTTGAAGAAAACGTAAAGCAGGGCAGGGCGAGAAATATAGCCCTGCAGTATACGACGGGGGAATACATTGCCTATCTTGACTCTGACGACTGGCTTGTGCCGGATGCCCTGAGGATGCTTTATGATAAAGCGCAGGAGACCGGTGCGGAGATCGTGGCATATCTTTCAAAGGATGTGAGCATAGAGGAGCAGGAAGAAAAGGGAGATGCGATCATCCTGGAGAACGATACCGATAGCGGCATGGAGGATGAGTATCTCCGAGTGAGAGATACGGTCGACTATATCCGGCTTTTCTTTGGGGGCATGTCTCAGCGCGGATGCTGGGACAAGCTTTACAGGCGTGACTTCGTGATAAAGCATGACCTTAAATATACCGAAGGTATCTTTGATGAAGAAAGCCTCTTCACTATCCCCGCGCTCATGCATGTAAAGAAGTATTATCTGATGAATAAATATCTGCACAGGTATTCCGACAATCCCATGGGAACAGTCAGTAACCTCTCTCAGAAATATGAGCATCTGCATGATAATGAGATCACATGGAGACAGGTATATGATGTGCTGAAAAAGGAAGGCTTTCTGAAAAAGGAGCCGGAGCTGACAGAGGCACTCTTCGTCCACAACTACTTCAACCGTTCACTGATGAATGCCGATGCCGCAGGACTCCTGTATGATGCGGAGGGAATACGTTCACTTCAGGATACCATACACAGACTCTGTCCGAAATATAAGGATAATCCTATCCTTATAAATATGAGGAGCTTCCCCTATATGGAAAAGCTCCTCGAAATGAATGTGGATGAAGAAAGTGTAGATGCCTTTTACTCCATCCTCAGGGATTGGGAAAGCATAGTCGGAAACGAGGTCTGACCGTTACTCCTTTAATACATAGATCTCTGACGGCATGTGGCTGTCCCTGTAGTAGACCTCATAATTACTGTCTTCCGCTACTTTGAATATGGCATAGTTTTGAGATGAGAAATTAGACTTGACCAGATTGGGTACAAGCTTTTTTATCTCATCCCCTGACTCTATCTGTTCTGATATATGCTCACCCTCATCGTCAAATTTAACCTTGATGATATGGTCTATATCATCAGGATAAAGCTCTGCCTTTGCCTCTATCCCGTACTCATTAAGCAGAGCTATTGTCTTTTCAAAGGAAGGATACACGTAGCCTATGTTCACGGAATATGACTCACGGTAACTGCCATGATCTACCTCTGTCTCGGTATAAATATATCCTATGGGAGCCTCATTTCGCAGATAGTCAAAGGAGAGAGCACGGGTTTCATTCCTGACGGTATCAATAAGAGACTGTACCTCGGAAGAAGAGAGTTCGTGGTCTCTGGTTTCATAGTTGCCTGATTCATAAGATATCTTTTGGATACTGTCTATGCCGTCTGTTCCGTAAGGACCGTAGGCGGAGGCATCGGACAGGATATAGTATTCCGCATTTTTATAGGCATCAGTGTCATATATCCGCCTCAAAGCATCCAGATTGGCACTGTCATTCAGATCCACATAATAGGTGCGCTTGAACTGCCTGCCGGAGCGGAGCCTTAAGTTTACGGATATTTCCGTATAGCTTGAGCTGACTGTATCGAAAGCGTCATAGACTGCATCGTGGGATTTACGGCGCATCCTGTTAGCCTTTGCAAATTCGGTGCCGGACTTTGCCAGAGTATACACGGACTCTGTGTCGGTGAGACGCATATCCCGCATGATACGTTCTTCCTCAGACTCGGTGTTGCCGTCGTAGCTGTATCTGTAGTCATATCCGTCACTGTTGATACCCGGTACATAGAGAGCAGAGCTTTCTATACTTCCTTCAGCGGGAAGCTTTGTATCATAGCCGGTAGGATCAAGTACAAAGAAGCACGCGGTCAGTGCTACGATCACGGCAGCGACAGCCGTCGAGGGCAGATGCTTTACACATGCCTTAAAGTCAAACTCATATATAATCTCGATCACGGCCTGACTTAAAATTATGCCTACTATAAGACCGAATATCATCCAGCCGTAGGTCACACTGTCCGAGATGGAAGGAAAGAACAAACCGAAGGCAAGTGCGGTGGGTATCATGATAAACACCTTTATAAATGGCTTTGATGCTTCAAAGGCCATAGCCCTGCCTGCAGCCTCCGCAGGGCGGAGCTTTATGAGTAGTCTTGTGAGCATAAAGAGTGCTGCCGCCACGATAAGAGATATCACGACTATCACAAAGCTTTGTGCAGGATATCGGTACTGTGACGGATTGATATTTATGGAATCATTGGTGTCTATCATCCTCAAAAGGAGAGTAACGGGCGAAAGATAAGTATAACCGTCAAAGCTGCTGTACTTGCTGATAAAGAACATGCCGCCATAGCTGTCAAGCAATTCGGCATATATCTCGAGTCCGAACATGAGCACACCGGCTGCCGCTACGGTAACCGCGCCGTGACCTGTGAGTACGGCGGCCAGTACTATAAATGTGTAAATAAGAATATAAGAGCTGATATAGATAAGCATTGTCTGCATACCGTAAAGAAATCCGGCTGCGGTGACGAGCCCGTTGGAAGCACCCAGTGCTGCGGCAAAAAGCAGCATCACGATATACGGGATGACACCGATCAATATACCGTTCAGATATGCCGCGGAGAATTTTGAAGTACGCATCACAGGTATGGAACCATAGAAATCAGCCTCCTGCCTGCTGTGCAGGTATTTCATACCGTGCATGGCATTGAGTACTGCCATTATCATCAGGCCGCAAAGGGCAAAGCCGCTTTCGGACCCTATCGTAAATCTGACAAAGGAATACTGCAGCTGCGGCAGAGTATCCCGCAGAGCCTCATAAGATGATATATGATCCTGTACTTTTATCAGTGCCAGAACGGGAAGCGCAAAGAAGAAGCCTACTATGGAAAGGGCAAGCGGCCATATCCTGCGTTTTAAATCCTCTTTCACTGTATTAGTAAATGATCTTTTTGATGTCATATCCTTCTACCCCCGTCGATGTGATAAATATCTCTTCCAGAGAGAGCGGCAGAGTCTCCATAAAGACCGGATCGCCCTCGAGCATCAGCTTTTTCAGTTCGTCCTGATCTCCCTTTACGATCAGAGTGTACAGAGAGCCGCGTTTCTCCTGCTCCAGCGGCTTCAGTCTTTCAAGGAGACCGGACGGATCATAGTTCGATGAAAATACGATCTGGATCTTATGTATGTCTCCTTTGATGTCATCAAGATCCTCCGACAGCAGCATGCCGCCCTTGTAGAGCAGACCGACGGTATCACAGATATCCTCCAGCTCACGGAGATTGTGCGAGGCGATGATCGGAGTGAAGCCCCTGTCGGTCATATCCTGTGCGAAAAGACTCTTTACACCCTGACGCATCACGGGGTCAAGACCGTCAAACGTCTCGTCGCAGAACATATACTTTGTATTCGCAGCAAGTCCGAGTATGATAGAGAGCTGCTTTTTCATTCCTTTCGAAAATGTGGAGACCTTTCTTTTGCGGTCCAGCTCAAAACGCTGCATCAGATCCTCATAGCGGCTCCTGTCATAAGACGGATAGCAGGTCTCGTAAAAACGAGCCATTTCATCGGGCGTGGCATTTAAGAAAAAGAAAGCTTCATCTGAAATATGAAAGAAATTTTCCTTGCACGCAGGATTCTCAAATACACTCTGACCGTCTATCTCTATCAGACCGGAATCCGGCCTGAGTATGCCGGACAGCATACGGAGGAAGGTGGATTTGCCGGCTCCGTTCGTTCCGATGAGCCCGAAGACCTTGCCCTCCTCTATATGCAGTGTGACCCTGTCTACAGCAACTATATCTCCGAAATGCTTGGTGACATTTACCGCTTCTATCATTTGTGACTGTCCCCCTTTATTGCTTTTTGGATCTCTTCCTCGGTGACACCGAGCTCGCGGGCTCTGTCAGCCAGTGCGGTGAGCTCGCGCAGAGTATCTTCCTTTTTCATTTCTTTCACTCCCTCCGTATCTTTTACAAAGCTACCCCTGCCCGGTACTGAGTATGTGTATCCGTCTGCTTCAAGCTGACGATATGCCTTCTGTATCGTATTGGGATTGATGGACAGGTCTGTGGCGAGACTTCTCACGCTCGGCAACGGCTCATCCGGAGCGAGGAGACCGCTGATGATCTCATCCTCTATACCGGATACGACCTGCTCATATATGGGACGCTTATCCCGGAAATCAATTCTCCAAAGCATCCTGACTCCTTTCTGCGTAACTGTACTATGACGAATAATACGGTTAGTATACCACAGACTGTACGCATGTCAATACAAAAAATACGATTTATGGTAAAATAAAGAAGTTGATGCGTCTTTAATGAGGATATACGATGGATAATATAGGAAATTATGAAGATGTCACTTCATGGAATACAGTTATATTGCTGTATAACTCGGCAT
Source organism: Lachnospiraceae bacterium (assembly GCA_017634315.1). Lineage (GTDB taxonomy): Bacteria > Bacillota > Clostridia > Lachnospirales > Lachnospiraceae > NK4A144. The sequence continues at coordinate 20,420 of JAGBNR010000097.1, read as the reverse complement.
TAAAGGAGATAGAGACCAAGCTCCAGATACTAAACGACGAGTTCCAGCATGTGCATCAGTACAACCCGATAGAGCATATAAAGTCCAGACTTAAGACACCGGAGAGCATAGTCAATAAGCTGAAGCGTCGCGGATATGAGTCTACCATTGCAAATATGGTGAAGTATGTCAATGATATCGCAGGAGTCCGTATTATCTGCTCCTTTACATCCGATATATACAGGATAGCGGATATGATGGCGAGGCAGAATGACATAAGCGTGCTGTCGATAAAGGACTACATCAAGAACCCGAAGGACTCGGGCTATAAGAGCTTTCATATGATAGTATCGGTGCCGATATTCCTGTCCAATGAGACGATGGAGACCAAGGTGGAGATACAGATCAGGACTGTCGCGATGGATTTCTGGGCATCTCTGGAGCACAAGATAAACTATAAATATGATGGTACCGTACCTGAGCATATCAAAAGGGAGCTCAGTGAGTGTGCGGAGATGGTATCGGATCTGGATGCCAAGATGATGAGTCTCAACGAGGAGATAAAGGGAAACGAAAAGACCTATGAGGATATGGTTCAGGGAGTTTAAGGATAACCACATGCTGCGGGATCTCACAGTGGAAGACTATGAGACGGATACCAGGACGCATAAGGTGGTGAGTGCTCTTGAAAAAGCATGCGGTGTGATGGATCTGTCGGTTCCCATATGGCTCGAGATAAACATACGTGACTTTAAAAGGAATGCGAAATGCCGCTTTTATCAGGACAGCTTTGTGGATGCCGTAAGCTTCGACTACCTTGAAATGGAGGTAATAGAGGAAGATTTTTAAGTTTGTTGTAAAACGTTGACACTGGTGATAGAATAGACAAGATATAGCGTCTTTGATGAAAGGAGCTTTATAATGGACAATTTCATGGACAGGCTTGTGGAGAGAATGAATGACCGCGACCAGGGATATGAGGCGGATATGCCTCAGGATGAGGGAAGATACTCATCTGCTCCCAGGGGCAGGATGGAATATAACGAGCCGGATGACGGATATGGATACGGCAGACCTCAGAGGACCTCGGCACCCTCTGTAGGGCGCAGGGATCTGGAAGAGCTCGGCAGAGCTGTCATTTCGGCACAGAAGAAGATATCTGACAGCCAGACCGCTGCGATAGATGAGCAAAAGGCTACGCTTGATGCCCTGAAGAGTGCGCTGGTCGATCAGGCCAAAGGACTGGATGAGGGCTTCAAGGAGCAGGACGGCAAGATAGAGGCTAACTCCGAAAAGGTGCTTGCAGCAGTACGTGAGCTTGCAACGGATGTGAAGTCTAACGCGGCGCAGCCCCAGGCTCAGGATGGCGGTATCACCAGATCCTATCTGGAGGAGCTCTCTGCGGATATCACAGCGAAGTCAGCAGATGCGATACACAAGGAAGATGTCAAGCTGTACAAGAATGTACAGGCTATAGTAGAAGAGAATGCCAGCAACTTAAACAAAGCAATCACAGCAGGCAGTGCAAAAACGGCTGAGGATGTGAAGGCGGGTCTTGCTTCGCTGACACAGCTGGAGAAGATAAACGAGCTGGAGGCAGCTCTTGCGGAGACCAAGGAGGAGCTTGTAAACAGGACATCCGGACTCAAGGCAAAGCTGACTGTAGTGATGCTTCTCAGCATAGTAAACTTTATAGGAGTGGCGGTGCTGGTCGCTATTGCTTTCGGATTTTTATAGGAAATGGCACGGGATACAGACAGGGATCATTATATCATCAACGGCGGCAGACCACTGACCGGCGAGGTTACCATAGGCGGTGCCAAGAATGCGGCACTTGCCATCATAGCCGCATCCATCATGACAGACGAGACAGTGACTATCGAGAACGTTCCGGACGTTCGCGATACTAATGTCATGCTTGAAGCCATGGAGGGGATCGGGGTAAAGATCAGCCGCCTTGACCGTCATACCATCGAGATAAACGGCTCAAGGGTTGAGAATGTAAATATAGATACCGAGAATATCAGGAAGATAAGGGCATCTTATTATCTCCTCGGAGCACTGCTTGGTAAGTATTGCCACGCGGAGGTACCTCTTCCCGGAGGATGCGACATAGGCAGCCGTCCTATTGACCAGCATGTCAAAGGCTTCAGAGCCTTGGGAGCAAAGGTAAACATAGAGCGCGGCATCATGAAGGCATCCGCCGACAAGCTTTCGGCTGCTCACATCTATATGGATGTGGTTACTGTCGGAGCCACGATAAATGTGATGATGGCCTCCGTTATGGCAGATGGCAAGACTATTATAGAGAATGCGGCAAAGGAGCCGCACATAGTCGATGTGGCAAACTTTCTGAACAGTATGGGAGCCAATATAAAGGGTGCCGGTACCGACGTGATCAGGATAAAGGGGGTGGACAGGCTCCATGCCTGTACCTACAGTGTCATCCCGGATCAGATAGAGGCGGGGACGTTTATGTTTGCCGCAGCCATTACGGGAGGAAATATCCTTGTAAAGAATGTGATACCCAAGCACCTGGAGTCCATTTCCGCAAAGCTTGAAGAGATAGGATGTCATGTGGAGGAGTTTGACGATGCGGTAAGGGTATCGTCTTTCGGCAGGCTGCAGCCCACTCATATCAAGACTCTTCCATATCCCGGGTATCCTACCGATATGCAGCCGCAGGCGGGAGTCGCACTGGCACTTGCCGATGGGGTGAGCACCATCACCGAGAGTATATTTGAGAACAGATTCAGGTACGTGGATGAGCTTACCAGAATGGGAGCAGCCATAAGGGTAGAGGGCAATACCGCGATCATTGACGGAGTACAGCACTTTACCGGTGCGCATGTCCAGGCTCCCGATCTGAGAGCCGGAGCAGCACTGGTGCTTGCCGCGCTCTCGGCAGACGGTACTACCACCATGGACGATATACATTTCATAGAAAGAGGTTATGAAGACTTTGACGAGAAGCTCAGAAGCCTCGGCGGTGATATCCGCAAGACTGACAATATCCGTCAGGAATCCAGGAAATCAAAGTTCAAAGTAGTGTAAATGTTATGAACAGCTCCTTGAGCTTAGGCTTTGGGAGCGTGTCAAAACGTGCATGCAGCAGATACAGAGTAGTCTGATATCAGAGGATGGCTTCCACGTAGAGACCATGCTCATGCGACAGATCGATGTAATGGCTGCCACAGTGTACCATGGGATGTGAGAGATCCAGCTTGTTTATGAGGACGATATCGCCCTCCATGCCGTTTGACAAAAGGACGCGGTTATTTACATAGCTGTTGACGATATATTCCAGAAAAGTAAGTATATATCTCGAGTCGTACTTTTGCAGTCCCTCGCTCTCAAATATGGATATGACCTTGAAAGGACACAGAGGTCCTCTATAGACTCTGGCTGAGGTCATGGCATCGTACACGTCTGCGATCGCGACTATCTTGGCGAAGGAATCTATCCTTTCGGATGTGAGACCCAGAGGATATCCCGAGCCGTCGCATCTTTCGTGGTGCATCAGAGCCGCATTCTTTATATGATCATCCACCTCGAGGTTCTTCAGTATATTAAAGCCCTCTACAGTATGCGTCTTTATGACCTGATACTCATCATCCGTGAGCTTGGCCGGCTTGCCGAGTATTGTCTCCGGGATCTTGAGCTTGCCCACATCATGCAGGAGTCCGGCGATAGTAAGTGTATTTACATCTCTGTCGGGCATACCGAGCCAGTTGCCGAATACATGGCATATCAGAGCGACATTCATGCAGTGTGCAAAGGTCGGATCATCATACATACGCATATTATGAAGCATATCAAAGATCTGGAGACCTGAGGGTGCCTTTTCAAGCAGCTCATTGGTATCCTCCAGCAGCTCCTCGGTATTGATCTTACTTCCTTCGGAAACAGTGAGAAGCTTGTTTACCTTGCCTTTGAAATCATCAACAGCGTTTTCAAAATCGGCCTTAAAGACTTTGTACTCCTCAGAAGCCTTGATACGCTGGCTATAGGTCATCTCCTCGGGAGCGATGCTTTCTCCCGAAGCTATCGGAGCGGATTCGTCCTTTATCCTTACCGAGATGATTGAATAAAACTCAAGCTTGGTGATGGTCTTATCGGTGAGCTCGGTATCCTTGAGCAGTACCAGCTGGTTGTTGTAGGTATACACATCCTCTGCGACCACCATGCCGGGTATTAAATTCTGGGTAAGAACTCTTGCCATAAAAATCTCTCCGCTGTGCTTCTGAACCAATCTTAAGTATAAAAATCTTTCAGAGGTATGTCAAACATGATTTAGGGTATTGCATTTGGCTATGAATTAGGATATTATCACTACAGTTTAACCTATCAAATTTCATATCGGCGTTCTCTTATTAAGAGTGGTGGAGATGCAAAGGATCTGTGAAGCCACGGCAACCCCTGACACCGGCATACCGGATGGAAGGTGCCAACCTTGAGCGAGTGATCGAACAATGAGAGGATTTGATTAGATTAATCGGTCCGCCTCAGGCGGACTATTTTAGTGCAAACCGTTTTCAAACAGAAAGGAAATGACTATGGAAAAAAGACTATTTACTTCCGAATCAGTCACAGAGGGACACCCCGACAAGGTGTGTGATGCCATCTCAGATGCGATCCTTGACGAGTGCATGAGACAGGATCCCATGAGCAGAGTCGCATGCGAGACAGCATGCTGCACGGGCTTCGTGCTCGTCACCGGTGAGATCACCACGAACGCATATGTGGACATCCAGAAGATCGTCCGCGATACCGTAAAGGAGATCGGCTACACCAAGTCAGAGTACGGCTTTGACGGCAATACCTGCGCGGTATTCTCTGCGATAGACGAGCAGTCCTCCGATATCGCCATGGGTGTGGACAAAGCACTTGAGGCAAAGAAGGGAAGCCTGCAGGACGATCTCGACACGGGTGCCGGAGATCAGGGTATGATGTTCGGATATGCCACAAACGAGACCGATGAATACATGCCTTATCCCATCTCCCTTGCTCACAAGCTCGCACTGCAGCTCACAAAGGTAAGAAAGGACGGCACATTAAAGTATCTCCGTCCCGACGGCAAGTCACAGGTTTCAGTGGAGTACGATGAGAACGGCAAGCCGCTCCGTCTGGAGGCAGTGGTGCTTTCCACACAGCATGATGATGATGTGACACAGGAGCAGATACATGAGGATATAAAGAAATATGTATTTGATCCCGTGCTTCCGGGGGAGCTCGTCGACGACAATACAAAGTTCTTTATCAATCCTACAGGACGTTTTGTCATAGGCGGACCGCATGGAGATGCGGGACTTACGGGTAGAAAGATCATAGTGGATACCTATGGCGGATATGCACGTCACGGCGGCGGTGCGTTCTCAGGCAAGGACTGTACCAAGGTGGATCGTTCGGCTGCCTATGCTGCAAGATATGTGGCAAAGAATATTGTGGCAGCGGGACTTGCAGACAAGTGCGAGATACAGCTTTCATACGCTATCGGTGTAGCTCAGCCCACTTCAGTCATGGTGGATACCTTCGGTACAGGCAAGCTTTCGGATGAGAAGCTGGTGGATGTGATAAGGGAAAACTTTGATCTGAGACCCGCAGGTATCATCAAGATGCTCGATCTGCGCCGTCCCATTTACAAGCAGACCTCCGCTTACGGGCATTTCGGACGTAACGATCTGGATCTGCCGTGGGAGAAGACAGACAAGGCGGATGCGCTGAAGAAATACATTTAACGCAAAAACCTATACTATAGCTACATTGCCGTCTCCGAACGCCTCCTTTAGAGGAGCTATGGCATCGGAGGCGGCAATTTTTATTCTGAGTTTTTTCTGCTGCTTTGTTTCCTTCAGATACACGATCACGGTATCCCCGCCCTCGTCTGCGGAGTTCAGTATGGACATCAGTTTTTTGTTATTATCCTCATAATCAGCCATGTTTTCGAAACGTATATAGAGCTTTACGGGTATTTCGTCAAAAAGATATACCGTAGAAGCGGAGAGGCTCGCATCCCTCTCGTCTTCATAGCGTACCCTGCCGGAGACAAAGATCTTGTTATCCATTTCCAACAGCTCTTTGTATCTTTTATACTGGTCGGGCCATATCATGACCTGCACAGAGCCTACCAGATCCTCTATAGTCAGGATGGCAAGGGGATCACCCTTTTTAGTATAGCGGATCACAATATCGGATATCATCCCTCCTATTGTCTGATCCGAACCCTCCGCTACCGAAGGCACCGTCCCCGCTTCTTCACGCATGAAGTCCACAGACCTGGCGGTCGTGTGCTTCTTCCATAACTCTGCATAGGCATCAAGGGGATGACCCGAGATATAGATGCCGAGCACCTCTTTTTCATATGCAAGCTTCATCTCATCGGGATACTCATCGGTCTCGGGGAGGCGGACTGCCGCGGGGTTTTCTATCCCCTTGTCCTCCATGATGTCAAATAGGGACATCTGCCCGGCTATGCCGTTCTTTTTTTCGCGTGCCATATCATCCATCATGTCGGGGGCTACTATCAGCTTCTGCTTTCTGTTGCCCGGAAGAGAATCAAGTGCCCCGGCTTTTATCAGGTTTTCGACAGCGCGCTTATTTACCTCTCTGCCGCTTATCCTGCTCACGAAATCGTGGATGTCGGTGTACGGTCCACCTGTCTCACGCTCCTTTAAGATGGCTTCGATCGCGGGCCAGCCAAGGTTTTTAATGGCGGACATTCCGTATCGTATACCTCTTTCACCGGTGGCGGTAAATTTGCCGTAGCCCTCGTTGATATCTGGTGCCAGTATCTCGATATTCATCGAGCGGCATACCAGTATGTACTCCGATACCTTTGAGGTGTTGTCTATAAAGCTCGTGAGCAGAGCCGCCATGTATTCCACGGGATAGTAATACTTAAGATAGGCAGTCTGCATGGTGATCACGGCATAGCATGCGGCATGGCTTTTGTTGAATGCATATTTTGCAAAGTCATTCATGGAGTCATAGATCTTATTCGCGGCCTCCTCGGACACGCCGAGACCTACACAGCCGACTATATCCTGCTCGCTGTCGCCGTATATGAAGGTCTTGCGGTTCTCGTCTATTACATACTGTTTTTTCTTGCTCATGGCGCGGCGTATATTATCAGCCTGTCCGAGCGAATAGCCCGCGAGCTGCTGAAAGATCTGCATGACCTGCTCCTGGTAGACTATACAGCCGTACGTGGAATCCAGTATGGGAATAAGGCTGTCCGCATCATACTCGATATGATCGGGATCGTTTTTGCCGGCGATGTACTTTGGTATGAAGTCCATCGGACCCGGTCTGTACAGTGCTATGCCTGCGATGATATCCTCCAGTGACTTGGGCTTAAGTCTTTTCATAAAGACCTGCATGCCGCCCGACTCTATCTGAAAGATGCCTTCGGTAGCACCTGTGCCTATATAGTCAAGTACGGCAGGATCATCCATGTCTATCTTATCTATATCGAGTGAAAGACCCGGATGTCTCTCTACGGCGGCATCCACGGCATCCTTTATTACGGTAAGGGTACGGAGTCCGAGGAAGTCCATCTTCAAAAGCCCCAGCTCTTCCAGCGTGGTCATCGTAAACTGTGTAGTGATCTCACCGCCGCCCTGTCTTGAGAGCGGGACATAGTTATCGGCATCCTCCGGTGTGATGAGTATACCGGCCGCATGCATTGAGGTATGTCTCGGCAGCCCCTCAAGACGCATCGACATATCCACTATCTCACGTACCTCAGGATCGGTGTCGTATAGGGTCTTGAACTCTTTGTTTTCCTCCAGTGCCTTGGACAGAGTGATACCGAGCTCTGCTGGGACAAGCCTTGCAAGCTGATCGCCTCTAGAGTACGGCAGATCCATCACACGGCATACATCCCTCAGCACGCCCTTTGCCTGCAGGGTACCGAAGGTCACGATCTGCACGCATTTGGAACGTCCGTATTTTTGCACCACATAGTCTATCACCTGCTGCCGACCCTCATATGCGAAGTCCACATCTATATCGGGCATGGATACACGTGCGGGATTAAGGAATCGTTCAAACAGCAGACTGTACTTTATGGGATCTATGTCGGTTATTTTAAGACAGTAGGAGAGTACGGCCCCTGCGGCAGAGCCTCTGCCCGGACCTACCGGGATACCGTGCGATTTGGCATAGTTGATGTAGTCCCAGACTATCAGGAAATAGTCTACATATCCCATGTTCTCTATGACAGAAAGCTCAAAATCAAGACGCTCCTTAAGCGTACCGTCGTCATTGGGATAACGTTCCTTGAGCCCTGTAAAGGCAAGATGCTTAAGGTAAGCGAGTGAGTCGGGAAAGTCCTCAGGTATCTTAAAATGCGGGAGCTTGGTATTGTGGAACTCTATCTCCACACTGCATCTGTCGGCTATCTTCTGTGTGTTTTCCAGTGCTTCGGGCACGAAGGGAAAGAGCCTGCGCATCTCCTCCTCGCTCTTTACATAGTACTGACCTCCTACATACCTCATCCGGTCCTCATCATTCAGCTTCTTGCCTGTCTGCAGACAGAGCAGTATGTCGTGTGGCTTTACATCGTCCGGATAGGTATAGTGGCAGTCATTTGTAGCAATAAGCGGGATATCATGCTTTTGCGATATCCTTATCAGATCCTGATTTACCAGAGTCTGTGCGCCGTCAAGATGATCCTGCAGCTCCAGATAGAAATTACCCCTGCCGAAGATATCGAGGTATTCAAGGGCTGCTTTCTCTGCCTGATCCTTTAAGCCGCGTTTAAGGCTGCTTGCCACCTCCCCCGCAAGACAGGCGGAGGTGCAGATGATGCCCTCATGGTATTTCCTGAGGGTGTCCTTATCTACTCGCGGTTTGTAATAGTACCCGTCCACGAAGCCTACAGATACTATCTTCATCAGATTCTGATATCCTGTGTTATTTTCAGCGAGAAGTATCAGATGGAAATATCTGTCATCGCCATGAGAAGCTTCCTTATCAAATCTCGAACCCGGAGCGACATAGACCTCGCAGCCTATGACGGGTCTTATACCCTGCGCCTGACATTCCTTGTAAAAGTCTATCACACCGTACATCACACCGTGGTCGGTGATGGCGGCGGCATTCATACCGAGCTCTTTGACCCGTGAGACATATTCTTTTATTTTATTTGACCCGTCGAGCAGGCTGTACTCGGTATGGGTATGTAAATGAACGAATGACATATGATTAGTGTACCAAAATCTTCCTGTAAAGCCAAAGGGCTGTTTTTATGTTATACTATTGCAGCCAAAAGGACTGTGAATGGTAACATTGATAGACAAATATGGGCGATAGTGATCTTATCGGTCGAAAATACGCAGGAGGTATGACAATGTATACAGACGGCAGGATACGCATAGGGATGAAAGAAGACGGGGAGAATATATACATCAATCCCTCGATGAGCTGCAGACACGGGCTGATAGCCGGAGCTACCGGAACGGGCAAGACGATCACGCTCAAGGTTCTCGCAGAGTCCTTTTCTGAAATGGGAGTACCCGTTTTTCTTGCAGATGTTAAGGGGGATCTTGCCGGTATGTGCATGCCCGGTGCAGACAGTGAGGATATGCAAAGGCGTATAGAAAAGTTCGGACTGGCCGGGGCAGGATTTGATTATCACGGATATCCGACGGTATTCTGGGATATATACGGCAGGAAGGGCACACCGCTCCGTACCACGATATCCGAGATGGGACCCGACCTTATGTCGGCGGTGCTCGGTCTCAACGATCTGCAGACAGCACTGATGTCCATTATTTATAAGATAGCGGATGATCAGGGTCTTCTCCTTATAGATACAAAGGATCTGAAGGCTATTCTGAACTATGTGTCCGATAATCATAAGGTGTTTGAAGAGGAATATGGCAAGATCGCTCCCGTCTCCGTCGCGGCGATAGTAAGAGAGGTAGTAGCACTGGAGATGAAGGGAGCCGAGCAGTTTTTCGGAGAGCCTGCGATAGATATCAGGGACTTCTTCTCTACGGGACCCGAGGGGAGAGGGGTCATAAATATCCTCGATTCCTCATCGCTCATAAATGATCCTACTTTATACTCGATGTTCATGCTCTATCTCCTGTCGGAGCTTTTTGAGACTCTGCCGGAGGTGGGAGATCAGGCTAAACCCAAGCTGGTATTCTTCTTTGACGAGGCACATCTGCTCTTTAGCGGTGCATCAAAGGATCTCCTCGTAAAGATAGAGCAGGTAGTCAAGCTGATACGCTCAAAAGGTGTCGGGGTTTATTTTGCAACACAGAATCCCACCGATATACCCGACGGAGTGATGAACCAGCTCGGCAATAAGATAGAGCACGCCCTTCGTGCCTATACTCCTGCAGAGCAGAAGAAGGTAAAGGCTGCGGCCGAGGGACTCAGGGCAAATCCCGACTTTAATACATATGAGACACTGATGGCACTCGGTACCGGTGAAGCCGTGGTATCGCTACTTGGTGAGGACGGAGTACCGGGACTTGCGCAAAAGGTATCCATACTTCCTCCTCAGAGCCAGATGGGAGAGATAAGTGATGTGACAAGGGATTCCGAGATAAAGAGCTCAGTTATCTATACCAAATACGCGGAGTCCTATGACCCCGACTCGGCATATGAGTTTCTTAAGAGAAAGGGAGTAGAGGACGAAGAAGCCAAGGCCGCGGCAGCAAGGGCAGCCGCTGAGGAAAAGGAGGCTCTCAAGGCACAGCAGGCCGCAGAGAAGGAGGCGCAGAGGGCGCAGGTACAGGCGGAAAAAGAAGCGCAGCGCGCCCGGGAGAAGGCCGAAAGAGAAGCGCAGAAGGCCGAGGAAAAGGCTGAAAGAGAAGCTGAGCGTGAAAAGGAAAGAGAGAGCCGCAGGGTAAAGACCGCTGCCAAATCCGTAGGTAATTCCGTAGCCGGTACGGTAGGACGTGAAGTCGGAAAGTCCGTGGGATCAACCTTCGGTAAGTTTGGCAAGACACTCGGCGGCAACGTGGGTGCCAGTATAGGACGCGGCATTATCGGTACGCTTTTCAAGCTCTGATGAAAAAAACAGGGATATTCAACGTAGTAGTGCTTCTGCTCTGCGCCATGATATGGGGCTTTGCCTTTTCGGCGCAGTCTGTGGGAGCGCAGTTTGTGGGACCGTGGACATTCCTTGCGGCAAGAGCGTGGCTCGGAGTAGCCACGCTTATAGTCTTTATCGGCATTAGAAAGCTCATAGTCAGGTATACGGAGGAGGGGCGCAGAGCCGGAGCGGATGCGGAGCTTGAGGGCAGAGTCTCATGCGGTGACCGCAGGCTCCTTATCATAGCAGGAGCGGTGACGGGTACTTTTCTTTGCCTTGCATCCGTGGTCCAGCAGGCAGGTATCGCATATACCTCGGTCGCGAAGTCGAGCTTCATCACAGCTATGTATGTGGTCATAGTACCCATATTATCCATGCTTCTCGGCAGGAAGACAGGAGCACGTATCTGGATAGCTGTCGTCTTCAGTGTGGCAGGGCTTTATCTTTTGAGCCTCGCGGGGGGATTTGAGGCAGTAAACACGGGCGATCTGCTGATGGTCGGCAGTGCATTTCTTTTTTCATTACAGATCATAAGTATCAATCGTTTTGCAAACAGACTCGACGGGCTGATGCTATCCTGCTTCGAGTTTTTCTTTGAGGCACTTATAGCAAGTGCGGGCATGCTCATATTCGAAAAACCCGGGATAAGCACACTGCTGCCGGCTCTGACTGCGATACTCTATGCGGGTATAATGAGTAACGGCATAGCTTATACTCTTCAGATCATCGGACAGAGGGATTTCGATCCCACGATCGCGAGCCTCTGCATGTGTATGGAGAGTGTATTCGGGGCGATAGGAGGCTTCCTGCTCCTCGGACAGACGCTTACTGCAAGAGAGATCCTCGGATGTGCGCTGATGTTTGCAGCCATCCTCATGGCAGAGATTCCCACCCGACGAAAATCCGATGAAAAATAAAATAGAGGCTTGACATTAGCAGAGGTCGGGGGTATTATACTTGTCGTGGTTAGCACTCGGGTCAAATGAGTGCTAACAAATATAAAAGTAAGCAGTTATAATCATATAAGGAGGCGAATTATTATGAAACTGAAGCCATTAGGTGATCGCGTAGTACTCAAGCCTATCGAGGCTGAAGAGACGACAGCATCAGGGATAGTGATCCCCGGCAAGGAAAAGGAGAAGCCCCAGCAGGCAGAGATCCTTGAGGTAGGTCCCGGAGGAGTCATTGACGGCAAAGAGGTCAAGATGACTGTAAAGAAAGGTCAGAAGGTCATCTACAGCAAGTATGCAGGTACAGAAGTAGAGCTTAATAAGGATGAGAAGGTCATCATAGTAAAGCAGAGCGATATTCTCGCAGTGATAGAATAATACGGAGGTAAAGAACAATGGCAAAAGAGATCAAATACGGTGCTGAGGCACGTGCAGCTCTTGCGAGCGGCGTAGATCAGCTTGCGAATACGGTTCGCGTGACACTCGGACCCAAGGGAAGAAACGTAGTACTCGACAAGAGCTACGGTACACCTACTATCACAAATGACGGTGTGACCATCGCCAAGGAGATCGAGCTTGAGGACGGCTTTGAGAATATGGGCGCACAGCTTGTGAAGGAAGTCGCTACCAAGACAAATGATGTGGCAGGTGATGGTACCACCACAGCTACAGTGCTTGCACAGGCAATGATCCACGAAGGCATGAAGAACCTTGAGGCAGGGGCAAATCCCATTATCTTAAGGAATGGTATGAAGAAGGCTACCGATGCTGCAGTGGAAGCCATCAAGAAGATGTCATCAAAGGTATCCTCAAACGATCATATCGCAAAGGTCGCAGCTATCTCGGCAGGCAACGAAGAGGTAGGTAAGATGGTAGCCGAGGCTATGGACAAGGTTTCAAAGGACGGCGTCATCACCATAGAGGAGTCAAAGACGATGCACACCGAGCTCGACGTGGTCGAGGGTATGGAGTTTGACCGCGGCTATGTATCGGCTTATATGTGCACAGACATGGAGAAGATGGAAGCGAATCTTGAGAATCCTTACATCCTCATCCACGACAAGAAGATCTCCAATGTACAGGATATCCTGCCCATGCTCGAGCAGATCGTTAAGACAGGCTCATCACTCCTCATCATCGCAGAGGATGTGGACGGCGAGGCACTTACGACACTCATCGTCAACAAGCTCCGCGGCACCTTTAACGTAGTGGCTGTAAAGGCTCCCGGCTACGGTGACAGAAGGAAAGAGATGCTTCAGGATATAGCAGTGCTCACGGGCGGACAGGTGATCTCATCCGAGCTCGGCCTTGAGCTTAAGGATGCCACGATAGATATGCTCGGCAAGGCAAAGAGCGTAAAGGTAAAGAAAGAGTCTACAGTCATAGTGGACGGCGCAGGCAAGAAGAAGGACATCGATGCAAGAGTAGGCCAGATCAAGTCACAGCTTGAGACGACTACATCCTCATTCGATAAGGAGAAGCTCCAGGAGAGACTTGCGAAGCTCGCAGGCGGCGTAGCCGTGATCCGCGTAGGTGCTGCTACAGAGACCGAGATGAAGGAAGCGAAGTACAGGATGGAGGATGCTCTTGCAGCTACCAAGGCGGCTGTGGAAGAGGGTATCATTGCCGGAGGCGGAAGCGCATACATCCATGCACAGAAGGCAGTCAAGAAGGTTGCCGACAGTCTCGACGGTGATGAGAAGACAGGTGCAAACGCAGTTATCAAGGCACTTGAGGCTCCTCTCTATCATATAGCGGAGAATGCAGGACTTGAAGGCTCTGTCATCGTAAACAAGGTAAAGGAAGCAAAGACAGGCATAGGCTTCAATGCTCTGACAGGCGAGTATGTAGACATGGTAAAGGACGGTATCCTTGATCCTACCAAGGTCACACGTTCCGCACTCCAGAACGCTACATCCGTAGCTTCCACCTTCCTTACCACGGAATCAGTGGTCGCTACCAAGAAAGAGCCCCAGCCTCCGATGCCCGCAGGCGGCGCACCCGGCATGGGCGGCATGATGTAAACAATAAAGCCCGATTACAAAGCCTCGGTATCACAGCAAGCTTGCTTGCGTGTGTACCGGGGCTTTATTTTTAACTGTCCTTTTGCACTTTCTCGCAAACAACCCGATATATCCCCTCATAATATGATATCATTATCTGAGAGGAGGGGATACTTAATGACAGGACAGGTAACATACGCATCATATCTTCCTGTGGGCGACATAGCAGTCATTACGCTGTGTCTTCTTATTATTGTCCTTTTCATAGGTACCTTTGTTGACAGGAATCTCCAGTTCAGACTCTTCCAGCGTATCATAAGCTATACTCTCATAGGCACGGTCTTCGCGCTGCTCTATCACTTCAGTCTTACGGAAGGCAGCTGGCACAATCCCGCAGTCATTACGGTCATGCGCGATATCAGCCATATAGCTTACCTTGTGACACTCTTCATATATGTATACTATTTCCTGATCCTCATATCAGCGGATGAGAAAGAACGAAAGAAGATCGTCATAATCTCCTATGCCGGCTTTTTTGCCTTTGTTATCGCCGAGATACTGGGTAATATATTCAGATTCGGGTTTTATATTGATGCTGCCGGAGTAGCTCATGACGGCCTTAATATCTTCGGCGTGGCATATATGTTTTATGTAGTCATCATCTTTTATCTCCTTATCAGATATAAGGACAGGATGATACCTCAGATATCCAAGGGTATCTGGACTACCTTCATCTTCTGCATAGTGATCCTTATGATGCAGGGACTGCACGGTCAGGTCTCTTATACCAGCATAGTATTTCTGATGCCGGCTATAGGCTTCATGTATCTGCTTCATTCCAATCCCTTCGACCTTTCCACGGGAGCACTCAATGCCGACTCGTTCAGTATAGCGGTACGTGACTGTTACAAGGCAAAGGACAGATTTATTGTTATGTATCTTGATGTCATAGAGACACGTATACAGTCGGAGTTTACACCACAGCTGCGTTTCGCGATATACAGGTTTTACAGGGATGCGGTGAGAAAACCGCTGCTTTTTCATCTGGGTCCGAGCCAGCTCGTCCTGATGTTCAGGGTAAAGGACAATAAGGATCCGTGGATGAGAGTAGAGAAGATAGTCGAGTCCTTCAGCGTACTCTATGACAAGCATCGCCTGGACTTCAAGGCGGTATTCATGGAGGATGTCGAGGTGATAAGCAAAAAGGATGATTATGCGGACTTTTTCCAGTTCATAGAATCAAAGATGCCCTTCAATGATTATTATTATGTGGAAGAAAAGGATGTAGAGGAGTATGAAAAGCAGAACCGCATCCTCTCGGGACTGGAAGATATAGCGGACAAGCTCGATCTGAATGACGACAGGGTACTGACGTACTGCCAGCCGGTATATAATGTGGAGAGCAGGAGGTATGACACGGCGGAAGCACTGATGAGACTGCAGCTTCCGGATTTCGGTACCATACCGCCATATCTTTTTATACCGCTCGCGGAAAAACACGATCTTATCCATGAGCTCAGCCTTATCATACTTAATAAGACCTGCGCTGCGATAAGAAAGTTTCTGGATGAGGGGCTCCCGTTGAAGCGCATCTCTGTAAACTTTTCTATACAGGAGATAAGAGATGACAATTTCTGCCTGGATATCATCAACATCATTCAGAGCAATAATATACCGTATGAAAAAATAGCGATAGAGATCACCGAGAGCCGTAACGAGAGAGACTTTGACATGGTAAAGGATAAGATAGAGGAGCTGCGCGCCTATGGCATAAAGTTTTATCTGGATGATTTCGGTACAGGCTATTCCAATTTTGAACGTATCATGGAGCTGCCGTTTGATATCATCAAGTTTGATCGCTCCATGGTCATAGAGTCAGGCAAGAACGAAGCCAGTGCCTATATGGTCGATACCTTTGCGAGCATGTTTCGCAAGCTCAAATATCGGGTGCTCTACGAAGGCATAGAGGATGAAAACGATGAAAATCGATGCATAGGCATGAAGGCTCAATACCTGCAGGGCTACAAATACTCAAAGCCCATCGAGATAGAGAGACTCAGGAGCTTTCTTTTGGACGGCGGCAGGAGCATCTGACCGGTCTGCAGGTTATCATACAGTTACTTCATTTTTACATATCCCTGTCGCGAGGTATTCCCTTATATTTGACAGAGTGGTCTGCGCTATGTTAGTAAGAGCCTCTTGAGTGAGGAAAGCCTGATGAGAGGTCACGATCACATTAGGCATCGATATCAGCCTTGCCAGAGTGTCATCCTCAAATATGTGGCCGGATCTGTCCTCGAAGAAGACATCAGCCTCTTCCTCATATACATCCAGACATGCCGCACCGATCTTGCGCTTCCTGATCCCTTCCAGCAGAGCATCGGCATCTATCAGGGCACCTCTTGAGGTATTCACCAGCACTACACCCTTCTTCATGGCACGTATGCTCTTCTCATCTACCATGTGATAGGTGTCATCGGTGAGCGGACAGTGGAAGGAGATGATGTCGCTCTTCTTCCATATCTCCTTCAGATCCACATAATCAATACCGCTGTCATTTGCGGGAAATTTATCGTACGCGATCACATTCATGCCGAAGCCCCTGCATATATCTATGAACACACGTCCTATCTTACCGGTACCCACCACACCTACGGTCTTGCCGTGCAGGTCAAAGCCCATGAGTCCGTTCAGGCTGAAGTTGAAATCCTTGGTTCTGATATATGCCTTATGTATCCTTCTGATGGAGGTGAGGAGCAGTGACATGGCATGCTCTGCCACCGCATAGGGAGAATAGGCAGGGACCCTTACCACTCCGAGCTGACCGGCAGCCTGCTTTATATCCACATTATTAAAGCCCGCACATCTTAAGGCGACCAGCCTCACACCCTTTTTGGTGAGGGCATTTATTACCTTTTTGTTTACGGTGTCGTTTACGAATACACATACAGCATCATAGCCCTTGGCGAGCTTTACCGTATCGGGGGTGAGCTTTGTGTCGAAATATTTGATCTCGAATTCCCCGTCCTTATTTGCTTCATCAAAAGAAGCTATATCATAATCCTTTGCATCAAAGAAAGCGATCCCGGTTTTTACCTTACTGCTTTTAGCTTCACGTTTTTTACTCATAACAGAACCTCCCTGTAAAGAGCAGCTTGTTTCAGACTATTTCAATATAACACACCGCGGCGGAAATAGCGACAGGCATCGGCACTGAACAGTAACCGACGGACTGAACAGTGATCAACAGACTTTCGATTGCGTGAGGGTTGTCTTTGATATAAAATAAACCTGTTGAGTTTACGGACGAGCCTCCTGCGGGAGCGCGAAAGGGAGCAGAAGACATGCCAAAGACAAAAGGGATACAAAGAGTCGCTATACTTACATCGGGAGGCGATTCTCCTGGTATGAATGCAGCTATACGTGCTGTCACGAGGAAAGCCATATATAACGGATTTAAGGTGGTCGGTATACAGAGGGGATATCAGGGACTGCTGGAAGAGGACTTTCTTGAGTTTGATGCCAGATCCGTCTCGGATACGATACAGCGCGGTGGCACCATACTGCGTACCGCAAGGTCGGAGGAGTTTAAGACCGAGGAGGGCAGGAAAAAGGGTGCGGAGATATGCAGGAAGCATGGCATAGACGCAGTGGTGGTCATAGGAGGCGACGGCTCATACAGGGGCGCACTCACGCTTTCACATGAAGGTATCGCGGTGATAGGTCTCCCGGGCACCATTGATCTGGACATAGCCTGCACAGACTACACCATAGGCTTTGATACAGCCGTAAACACGGCACTCGAAGCCATAGATAAGATAAGAGACACCTCTTCGTCGCATGAGAGATGCTCCATAGTCGAGGTCATGGGACGCAACGCCGGATATATAGCACTCTGGTGCGGCGTGGCTTCCGGCGCGGAGGACATCCTTTTGCCCGAGAAGTACAATTACGACGAACAGGAGATCATCAACCATATCATCGAGAGCCGCAAGACCGGCAAGACTCATCATCTGATAATAAATGCGGAGGGTATAGGGCACTCCACCTCCATGGCGAGACGTATCGAGGCAGCTACCGGCATGGAGACCAGAGCAACGATACTCGGCTATATGCAAAGAGGCGGGGCACCTACCTGTAAGGACAGATACTATGCATCCATAATGGGAGCCATGGCGGCCGATCTGCTGGCAGAGGGCAAGATAAACCGCGTGATAGGCTTCCATGACGGGGAGTTCACGGACTTTGACATAGATGAGGCACTCGCCATGGAGAAGCAGATACCGGAGTATCAGTATGAGGTGGCAAGGGCACTGTCCATCTGATGTCAGAGCGACCGGGCAATAAAAAAATAAAAGAAGTCCGGGCTTTGTGTGAGCGGACATCCGCCAGACGCAGGACCGGGCTTTTTGTCGTAGAGGGTGAGCGCGGATGCGGAGAGATACCGGCATCGGATATACGCGGGATTTTTGTATCCGAAAGCTATAAGAGGAGCCATCCCGGAGTAAATGAAGATTTCCTGCTGGATGACAGGGAATTCGCAAGACTTTCCGATACGCAGCATCCGCAGGGCATACTTGTCACGGCCGCGCAGAGATCCTATCGCATGTCGGATATCATGGGCGGAGAGCTCTATCTGCTGCTCGAGACCATACAGGACCCCGGCAATCTCGGGACCATACTCCGTACAGCAGAGGCAGCGGGGGTGACGGCGGTGATCATGAGCCGCGACTGCGCGGATATATACTCTCCGAAGGTGGTGCGGGCTACGATGGGAGCTCTGTTCAGAGTACCGTTCATATATACGGAGGATCTGCTGGAGGCTGTGGCAGCACTCAGGCAGGATGGGGTGACGATATACGCGGCACATCTTGACGGGACGCCGCTTAAAGATGTCAGTATGTCACCGCGCAGAGCCTTCATCATAGGTAATGAAGGCAGCGGTCTGTCTGACAGGCTGGCAGGGGCGGCTGATATGATGATAAAGATACCCATGAAGGGCAGGGCGGAGTCACTCAATGCGGCGGTATCCGCAGCACTTTTATCTTATTGGAATACTATTTAACGGAGGAACAGACAATGACTATCGGATTTATCGGACTCGGAAATATGGCAAAGGCTATCATAGGGGGCATACTGAACAATGCAATAGTCTCCGAAGGCTCTGTAATAGGCTATGACAGGATGCCTGCGGCAAAGAATGCCACTATAGAGAGATACGGCATAGCGATGGCTGACAGCAACCCGGATGTGGTCCAAAGATCGGATGTGGTAGTACTCGCGGTAAAGCCGCAGGTCATAGGCGAAGTGATAGAGGAGATCGCCCCGGAGGTTTCGGAGGATACCATCTTCATTTCGATCGCTCCGGGCAAGAGTATAGCATGGCTCACCGAGAGATTCGGCAAAGAAGTAAAGATAGTAAGATGTATGCCAAATACTCCCGCACTGGTCGGCGAAGGCATGACCGGATACTGTGTGAGCAAGAGCGTCACCGCGGAGGACAAGCAGATCGCCGAGAAGATACTGACATCCTTCGGAAGAGCGGAAGAGGTGAATGAAGAGCTGATGGCAGCGGTCACCTCCGTATCCGGCTCGAGTCCCGCGTATGTATTCATCTTAATAGAAGCAATGGCTGATCAGGCAGTCGCGGACGGCATGACAAGAGCGCAGGCATATAAATTTGCGGCACAGGCTGTGCTCGGATCTGCAAAGATGGTGCTGGATACCGGCAGACATCCCGGAGAGCTCAAGGATATGGTATGCTCTCCTGCCGGCACTACGATAGAGGCGGTCAAAGAGCTCGAAAGGGGCGGCTTCAGAGCAGCTGTGGAGGACGCGATGCAGGCATGCACGGAGCGTGCCCTGCGAATTTGATTTGTTAACAAAATATAGTTGTACGGCTGTGTCGATATGACGCGGAAACACTATATGTAGATATGATCGAAGACCGCGTGAAAGCGGCAACGTTGACAAATTTTTACAAATATGTTAAAAACTTGTTACTATGCGCAACAAGGTGAAAAATGCGGTAGCAGTGTTTGCCGCAACAGTTTTATTAGGTTCGGGTCTATATACGGCAGATATATATGCCGAAAATATAATGACAGATATTACCGCAGGTGCCGGAAGGAAAGAGGCATCTGTATCGGTATACGCAAATACCCGTGTGATCAAAAACAGTAAAGCAGAGACCGGCACGCAGTCTTCGGGCGGCATAGTGTCTGCATCAGGGCATTCTTCTTCATCGTCTGCATATACCTCATCATCAAGTATGTCAGGCTATGTATCCGGAGGAGTATCCGCTGACAGAGTCGGCATATCGGACGACAGTATCACAGATGAGGATAATGAATACAAGGATTTCTGCATCACCACCTCAGAGAGTGATCTGGAGGTCAGGGAGGAGCCGGAGGACAGTGCGGCTCTTGTCGGATA
>JAGBNR010000096.1 GCA_017634315.1 Lachnospiraceae bacterium | reverse complement strand
GTCTCTCATGACAGATATTTCATCAACAGGACAGCTACAAGGATACTTGCTCTTGAAGGAGGTGACTTTACCGGCTATCCGGGAAACTATGATTACTACCTCGAAAAGAGGGATGTGATCGGAAATACTGAGGAGGCCGAGCCTGTCTCCGCCGGTGAGAACGAGACACACCGGAGGATATCAAATCCATCAGCCAAAGAGACCGGTGTCAGTGATAACAAGCTGTCATGGCAGGAGCAGAAGGCACTTGAAGCCGAAAAAAGAAAGAAGCAGAACAGGCTGAAGAAGGTCGAGGAAGAGATAGAGGCACTTGAGAGCCGCAGAGATGAAATAAATGATGAGATGTCCGATCCGGCGGTGGCTACGAACGTGGAAAAGCTCACTGCGCTTTCCGATGAACACAGCAGGCTTGAGGCAGGACTAAATGAGCTGTATGAGGAATGGGAATTGCTGCTGGATTTACAAAAGTTATAGTTACTTATAGAATAATCATAAAGTTATAGATCCTTACCGAGTTTTTCTGAGTATACAGGTAAAAGAATGCTTTATAAATAAAGGAGGCGATGACAATGGATAAGGTACAGATGACTACACCGCTTGTCGAGATGGACGGTGATGAGATGACGAGGATCATATGGCAGTATATCAAGGATGATCTGATACTGCCTTTTGTGGATCTGAAGTCTGAGTATTATGACCTTGGCATGAAGCACAGGGACGATACGGACGACCAGGTGACTATAGACTCAGCCAATGCTACGCTCAAATACGGTGTGGCGGTGAAATGCGCGACCATCACTCCGAATCAGAAAAGGGTGGAGGAGTATGATCTGAAGAAGATGTACAAGAGTCCGAACGGCACGATAAGGGCCATACTTGACGGTACAGTATTCCGCGCACCCATCTCCGTAAAGGGTATAGAGCCAAATGTAAAGACATGGAAGAAGCCCATCACTCTGGCGCGTCACGCATACGGAGATGTATATAAGGATACCGAGATAAGAGTGGAGGGTGCAGGAAAGGCCGAGCTGGTCTTTACCGATGCAAGCGGTAACGAGATACGTGAAAGGGTCTTTGATTTCGAGGGACCCGGAGTGCTCCAGGCACTATACAACGTCGATGCGTCCATAGAGTCATTCGCGCGTACCTGCTTTGAGTACGCACTGTCTACAAAACAGGATCTGTGGTTTGCATCAAAGGATACTATATCAAAGAAGTATGACGGACAGTTCAGGGATATTTTCCAGGGACTTTACGACAGTGAATATAAGCCCCGGTTTGATGAGGCAGGTATCACTTATTTCTATACTCTTATAGATGATGCGGTAGCGCGCGTGATGAAGTCAGACGGAGGCTTCATCTGGGCCTGCAAGAATTATGACGGAGATGTGATGAGCGACATGGTGAGCTCGGCATGCGGTTCACTGGCTCTCATGACGTCAGTGCTCGTATCGCCCAAGGGAGTGTATGAGTATGAGGCAGCTCACGGTACGGTACAGAGGCATTATTATAAGCATCTCGCAGGAGAAGAGACATCAACGAATTCTGTCGCTACCATTTTTGCATGGTCCGGTGCCTTAAGGAAAAGAGGTGAGCTTGATAAGCTGCCTGAACTCTGTGATTATGCCGATAAGCTGGAGCAGGCTACACTCTCGACCATAGAAGAGGGCTTTATGACCAAGGATCTCGTAGCACTCACTACCATGAAGGATGTGACTGTATGCAATACGAGGGACTTTATATTGAAAATCAAGGAGAGACTTATCGGAATGTGCGCATAAATATATGCGTGCATAAATATACGCGGGCATAAATATATGCGGCATAAATATATGCGGGCATAAGACTGCAGCAAGGTGGTACTCTTTTTCAGGTATATGGTATACTTGTTACTATGGCAAAGGATGATTTTCAAAGTGTTTTAAAGGGCAAGAAGATCCCCATACTGACTCTCGACAACAAATGGTACAGGTTGTTTGAGAAGAATATGACACCCGAGATGAAGCGTCTCGAGAGCCGTATCAATGATCTGCTTAAAGAGCAGGGCAGGGTGACGAATGAGGTCAAGGACTTAAAGAAGATAAAGAACAATCTTATGTCCGAGATCGTAGCCAATATGCCCGAGGACGGACAGCCGATAGACCCGTCCCATCAGAAGAAGATAGCCGAGAGCAAGAGGCTCATAGATCAGGTGAATGAGCGTATAGCGAAATATGACGATGATATGCTCGACCTGCCCAAGATGATAGACGAGGAAAACTTTAAGCTGATGCTCCTCTCCATGGAGATATGCTATGATGAGTTTCTGTCGAATACAGAGGATATAGAGGATATCAGTGCATGGATCAAGTCCATGCGCATGGAGCTGAAGCGCAATATCATTAAGAAGCAGCAGATGGAAGTAAAGAACGTAGAGCTCTATACATATATGAATGACATATTCGGTTCGGATGTCATCAATATCTTCGATATAAAGTATGATGTCGAGGATAAGAAGAGACAGCTGATGGAGGCCGCGGAAGCGAAAGCAGAGAAGAAGCGCGCTGAAGAGGCAAAAGAAAGAGCCGAGCATAGGATGCTGAATGGAGAGTCATCATGATACCGGTACTTACAGCGCACCAGATGGCAGATGCGGACAGATATACGCAGGAGGAGCTGGGGCTGAAGCAGAGTGTGCTGATGGAGCGCGCTGCACTTGCAGCCTACAGTGTCATAGACGAAAGAGCTGAGCTTAAGACACTCAGGGTGCTCATAATGTGCGGACCGGGCAATAACGGCGGGGATGGTATAGCCCTTGCGAGGATAATGCGCGAGAGAGACATATATCCTGAGGTAGTACTGCTTGGTGACAAGGTCTCGGATGGTGAAGCGGAGCAGATCTCACTCCTTCAAAAGATATACCCGGATGTAAAGCTGAAAAAGGAGATACCCACAGGAAGCTATGATCTGGTGATAGATGCCGTATTCGGTATATCGCTGAGTCGTCCCGTGGAGGGTATATATGCGGAGGCGGTAGACTATATCAACGGATGCCATCATATGGGTGCCATGGTCGCTGCACTTGACATCCCTTCAGGAGTGGATGCCACATCGGGGAGTATACAGGGATGCGCGGTCATGTCAGATATCACAGTATCCTTCGGAGCATTTAAAGCAGGACACATGCTGTATCCGGGTGCCCTGTATTCCGGTGAGGTGATCTTAAAGGATATAGGGATACCGGCCAAGGTGATGGATGAGAGAGCCGATATCAGGATATTCCATGACAGTGAGATATGCTTCCCACCGAGAAGTCCGTATACAAACAAGGGATCATACGGCAAGATACTCATCATTGCCGGTTCAAAGGGCATGGCAGGGGCTGCGATACTCTGTGCGGAGGCTGCTCTTAGATCGGGCTCCGGCATGGTGAGGATATACACCGATGAGAGCAACAGGCAGATAATACAGACAGCTCTGCCGGAGGCTATAGTCAGCACCTATGACGGCAACATGGATGCCGTAGGACTCGATGAGGCTTTTGCATGGTGCGATGCGGTCGCTATAGGTCCGGGACTATCAAGATCAGACAGTGCAAAGGAGATACTCAGGTACACCATAGAGCATGCCGGAGTGCCTATCGTGATAGATGCGGATGCCTTAAATATCATAGCATCCGATGCGGATATGCTTGCTGATTCTTCTGCGGATATCATCATTACTCCGCATGTCGGAGAGATGTCGAGACTCACCGGTGTAGCTACCGAAGAGATAGTGAGACACCTTATATCAACGGCGAGGGATTTCTCAAAGTCATACGGTGTGATAACAGTACTGAAGGACGCGCATACCGTCATTTCTTCCGCCAGGGGAGACGTGATGATAAATATTAACGGCAATAACGGCATGGCTACTGCAGGCTCGGGTGATGTACTGACAGGCATCATAGCATCACTTAAGGGCAGGGGTACAGACAGCTTTATCGCAGCTTCTCTTGGCTGTGCACTGCACGGCAGAGCGGGAGATGCCGCAAAGAGGGCACTCGGAGCAGATCACATGATAGCGGGAGATATTGTTAAATATATCCACTGACATATTGTTTAATGATCACAGACCTTACACAGAGTATAGTCCGCTGGTGAGTATATGTTTCCAGAGCAATAAAGCACAGATCACTTAGCGAAGCCGAGTGTCATGGCTCGACTAAGCCGCGGAGCGTGCGTTACGAGAGCCGTTTTGATACGATGGCTGAGCTTAGTGATATGTAGCTGCGTTGAAAACATATACTCACCAGCGGACAGAAAAGGGACTATGAAAGAAAATAAAAGACTGTATTTAAAAATAGACCTTGATGCGATCACGCACAATCTGGACAGCATGCATCGCAGCCTGAGACCCGGCACCAAGATGCTCGCCGTGGTCAAGACCGATGCCTACGGTCACGGAGCCGTAGCTGTATCAAAGGAGATAGAGGATATAGGCTATCTCTGGGGCTTTGCGGTAGCTACCGATGAAGAGGCACTGATACTCAGACATAACGGCATAGAAAAGCCGATACTCGTACTGGGCTATACCTTTAAGGAGAGCTATGAGGATATCGTGGCAAATGATATCAGACCTGTCGTTTTCAAGGAGGATATGGCTCGCGAGCTTTCCGAGGAGGCGGTGCGTCAGGGGAGACAGGTGTATGTGCATCTGGGTGTGGAGACCGGAATGGGTCGTATAGGTGTGTGTGCCGATGAGAGCAGCGTGGAGCTGGTGAAAACCATAGCAGCTCTTCCCAATCTGGTGATAGAGGGGATCTTCACACATTTCTCAAAGGCTGATATGGAGGATAAATCTTTCACTCATACGCAGCTCGACAGATTTAATTCTTATATAGAGATGATGCATAAGGAGGGAGTAGACTGCTGGCTGCGACATGCTTCCAACTCCGCAGGCATAGTCGAGATACCTGAGGCAAATATGGACATGGTGCGTGCAGGGATCACACTTTACGGACTGTGGCCCTCACCGGAGGTAAAGCATCTGATAGATCTGAGACCCGCGCTTGCCCTAAAATCCCATATAGTTTATATTAAGGAGGTTGCCCCGGGATACGAGGTGGGCTACGGCGGTACCTGGAGGGCAGAGAGACCTTCCAGGATAGCTACCATACCGGCAGGCTACGGAGACGGATATCCCAGAGGTCTTTCGAATAAGGGATATGTGCTGATACACGGTAAAAGGGCACCTATCGCCGGAAGGATATGCATGGATCAGGTGATGGTGGATGTCACCGATATACCGGAAGCTTCCGACTATGACGAGGTGACACTGATCGGTCGTGACGGAGACGAGGAGATCACGGTGGAGTCACTGGCTGAGATGTATGGCGGCTTTAATTATGAGATAGTTTCCTGCTTTACGAAGAGAGTGCCGAGAGTCTATTACAGAGATGACAAGCCGGTGGCTACCATGAATTACTTCTCGGATTTTTCCACTACGGTCGTATAGATATTGGACGGGATGTTTGGTTTTTTAGGAAAGAAAACTAAAGAAGAGGATAAATACGAAAACGAGATCAAGTCTATCGTCTCGGAAGGCGCGGATACCGGTGAGTTCGAGGAGTCGGAAGCCAAGATGATAGAGAAGGTCTTCGAGTTTGATGACAAATCGGCGCATGATATCATGACTCACCGTGAGGAGATAAATGCGATCGAGGATACCACTCCGCTGTCGGAGTGTATAGATATCATACTTGACGGTTCGAATTCCAGATATCCGGTGTATCATGAAAATATAGACGATATACTCGGTACTGTACATATGAAGGATGTGATAAGAGCCGGAAGAGATACCGCTCTGCTCGATAAGCCCATAGGAGATATAGAGGGACTGATAAAGCAGGTTCTTTTCGTACCCGAGACGAGAAAGATAGATGAGCTCTTTGCCGTGATGCAGGCGAAGAAGACACATCTGGTCATCGTGGCTGATGAATATGGTCAGACCTCGGGACTCGTCACTCTCGAAGATATATTGGAGGAGCTCGTCGGTGATATACTGGACGAATATGATAACGAGGAGACAGATATCAGGAAGGTCGGCGAGGATGTATACATAGTCAGAGGACTGACACCTCTAAACGAGATAGAGGAGCGGATAGGGATCACGTTTGATGAAGAGAACGTCGAGACACTTAACGGATTTCTCACATCAGTGCTCGGTCATGTGCCGAGATCCGGCGAGATATTCGAGACGGACTATGGAGGATACAACTTCCATGTGATATCTATAAGCAATCATGTAATACAAAGCGTGCGAGTTCGCGGTATAAGTAAATCATCACAGTGAGCGAACTCTTGAAGTTTGGCTTTGCCAAACTTCCCATACACAGATAAGTGCATCATAGTGAGCACTCCGTTTGAAGTTTGGCAGAGCCAAACTTCCCATAGGAAGAGAAAAGGTTTATTAAAGGAAAGGATATAAGAAAATGTCAGGACATTCAAAGTTTGCAAACATCAAGCATAAGAAGGAAAAGAACGATGCCGCCAAGGGTAAGATATTTACCATAATAGGACGAGAGATCGCTGTCGCGGTAAAGGAGGGCGGTCCAGATCCTTCAAATAACTTTAAGCTTGCTACTGTCATTGCAAAGGCAAAGGCAAACAATATGCCGAATGATACGATCGAGAGAGGTATCAAAAAAGCATCCGGAGATGCGGGAAATGTCAATTACGAATATTGCACCTATGAGGGCTACGGTCCGGCAGGCATTGCCATCATTGTAAATGCGCTTACCGATAATAAGAACAGGACAGCAGCGTCTGTAAGGGCAGCCTTCTCCAAGGGAAAGGGAAATATGGGCACTCCGGGATGTGTCTCTTTTATGTTTGATGAAAAGGGACAGATCATAGTGGATAAGGAGGAGTGTGAGCTTTCCGCAGATGACCTAATGATGCTCGCGCTGGACTCGGGAGCGGAGGATTTTAAGGAAGAGGATGATTCATATGAGGTGATCACCGATCCCGCTGATTTTGATACCGTGAGAGAAAAGCTCGAAAAGGAAGGTATAGCCATGGTTTCGGCAGAGGTCGTCATGCTTCCGCAGAACTATGTGACGGTAAACAGCGAAGAGGACAAGACAGCATTGACGAGACTGCTCGACCTGCTTGATGAGGATGATGATGTGCAGGCGGTATATCACAACTGGGACGAATAAGCTGAATGGAATTTGAAGAGGAGATACTACCGGAGCCTTTTTCCGAAAAGAATATAGACGGATCTCCTATATCGGGGTCGGCATCAGGCGGATCATTATTCAGGTCTGCCCCGGCACAGCAGGGCACTGCACCTGCGGGACGCGGTACTCCTGCAGGACGTGGCATCTCTACGGGATACGGGCAGAGTGAAAGAAGGGCGGCTTATGCGGCTCCGTCCGGAGGTGAGCAGAATATATACAGTGCCGAGGCCGCGAGGATAGAGCTTCAAAGGGCGGAGTCCATGCATCACCAGATGACAGGCGGTATGGCTGCGGCACCGACACCTGAGCCCATACAGACATCTGACCATATCCGGACACCGGTTCCCGCACCGGCTAGAGACTATGCTCCGGAGCTGGTGAAGAAGGAAGAGCCGAGATTTGAGCCTCCCGTAGATGAAAAGCCCGGCATGATACCAAATCCCATGAAGATGCCTCCGGTTAAGGTAAAGAGCAGCATAGACTATGATTATGACTATGATTCTGATATCGGCAATGATGTCGATTATGATTATGACTACGACAGTGATGGCAGACAGACGGCAGAGGTCACTGCTTCCATAAGGAGTACGGAGGATATGCGGCCTGAAGAAGACTATTACTCCGAGACCGTCACACTGGATGAGCTTACTGATGTTAATACCGTCACAGGAGATGACAGCGACGATTACGGGTCTGATGAATTCGGAGACGATGATGACTACGGCATGGATATTGATGTAGACAATGATGATGATTACAGATAAAACATGAGGCTTTACTTCAGATCAGGGCTTGAGATAAGCCGTTACAATATATATAGCGACAAGATCTTAAAGGACACGCGACTGGCGGTGATCGCAGATCTGCACAACTGTATGTGTGAGGATGGCGGACGTCAGCTTTTTAATGTGATCGAAAGCCAAAAGCCCGATATCATACTGATAGCCGGCGATCTGGTGGACGGCTCCTGTGTGAGTGAGGGAACCATGCAGCTCCTTGAAAGGCTTGCCGGGAGTTTCAAGGTGATATACGGCATGGGCAATCATGAAAGGAAGCTCATTTTCGGGAGTCACAGGAAGAGCAGCAGATCCGTGAGACTTTTCAGGGAAACGTTAAAAAAGACAGGGGTAAGACTTCTCAGCAACAAAAGCCGTATCATAGAGGACTCCGGCATCAGGGTGACATGCCTTGATCTGCCGCTTTCGTATTTCCCGCGGATGGGTCACAGACCGCTCGGATACAGGAAAATGACGGAGCTGATCGGAGAGCCTGACACAAGCTTTTATAATATCCTGATTGCCCATGATCCTCTTCATTTTAAGAGCTACAGTGATTACGGCTCGGAGCTGATAGTGTCGGGGCATCTGCATGGGGGAGTGATAAGACTGCCGGGACTCGGAGGTCTGATATCACCTGAGCTGAAGCTCTTTCCCAAGTATGATGCGGGAGAGTACCGCAGGAAAGGCTCGAGGATGCTCGTCACCAAGGGACTCGGCATGCACACGATCCATGTGAGGATAAATAACCCCACCGAGCTCATGATAGTGGAGCTGCACAGCTCTTTACAGGATGGAAGATAATGTCTGAACTGGAATTTAAGCTTGAAAAATTTGAAGGACCGCTCGATCTGCTCCTGCATCTCATAGATAAGAACAAGGTCGATATATACGATATACCCATTTCTCTTATCACCGAGCAGTATATGGAGTATCTTGAAGCCTTAAAGGAAGATGACTACGATATGGATACCATGTCGGAGTTTCTCGTCATGGCCTCCACTCTGCTTGATATCAAGTGCAGGATGCTGCTCCCCAAGGAGAAGAATGAAGAGGGCGAGGAGATAGATCCGAGGACAGAGCTGGTACAGAGACTGCTTGAGTATAAGATATATAAGTATGCGTCACTGGAGCTTCGTGATATGAGTATGGATGCGAGCAGAGCACTTTACAAGCAGAGCTCCATGCCCGATGAGATACTGCATATGGAGACCCCCATAGACTACAGCACGCTTATAGGCGATACTACCCTTAAGAAGCTGAACAGTATATTTGATGAGCTGATGAAGAGACAGGAGGACAAGATCGATCCTGTCAGATCTAAGTTTGGTACGATAGAGAAGGAAGAGATAGATACCGAAGCCAAGGTTCAGCATATAAGGGAGTTTGCCCGTAATCACAGGAGATTTTCCTTCAGGGATCTGCTCACACAGGCGAGCTCGAAGGCTGAGATAATCGTCTCATTTCTGTGCATTCTCGAAATGATGAAGAACGGCGAGATCACTGCCGAGCAGTCAGATATAGACTCGGATATAGAAATAGTCGTGAAGGAGGACTTTGATGGAGATAAATAAGCTGGCGGCCGTAATAGAAGGAGTGCTCTTTGCGACAGGAGAGGCCGTGTCGATGGACAAGCTCTGCGAGATAACCGAATGCAGTAAGGACGAGATAAGCGAGGCGGCTGATAAGCTGGAAAAGGAATACGGCTCTGCCAAAAGAGGGATCATGCTTGTGCACGTAGACTCCAAGCTGCAGCTGTGCACAAAGACCGAGCTGTACCCATATCTTGCGTCAGTGGCAAAGAATAAAAAGGATTACAAGCTCACGGATACTCAGCTGGAGACGCTGTCGATAGTGGCATACAAGCAGCCGGTGACAAAGCTTCAGGTAGAGGCTATCAGGGGGGTGAATTCCGATCATGCCGTAAACCGTCTTGTGGAATTCGGTCTCATCAAGGAGCTGGGAAGACTGGATGCTCCCGGCAGACCCATACTGTTCGGTACCACCGATGAGTTTCTGCGTGCCTTTGGAGTAAACTCTCTGGATGAGCTGCCCGAGATAGCTCCGGAGCATGTCGAGGAATTTCGTGAGGAGGCTGAGGAGGAGGCCGAAGAGAGACTGAATGTGGGGATATGATCATTTTGGCAGGCTCTGAGGCTTGCATATGGATTTTCGTGAAGTACCATCGAGCTTCGTGATGTCGGTTAATAAGTGCGGCACATAACAGAGCTGTGCTAAATGTCTATATTGATTAAAAAGTATGTTTTTTTATGATCCGAATTGTGCTATACTTGGAATACTGTGAAACTTTCCGGGCACAGCTCGGATTTTCAGTATATAACTATATTATTTATGGAGGTAAAACATGAGCAATCTCACAAACAGCTCAGCGGGCAGAAGGATCGCAGCTCTGCTCGACGAAAACAGTTTCGTGGAGATAGGTGCTAGGGTCACAGCCCGCAGCACTGATTTCAATCTCGAAACAAAAAAGGCTCCCGGAGATGGCGTAATGACCGGATATGGTCTTATCGACGGAAACCTCGTGTATGTTTACAGTCAGGATGCGTCAGTCCTTGGCGGCGCGGTAGGAGAGATGCATGCGAAGAAGATCGTAAATCTTTATCACATGGCTGTGAAGACAGGCGCACCTGTCATCGGTCTTATCGATTCCGCCGGATTGAGGCTTGAGGAGGCCACCGATGCTCTTTATGCTTTCGGACGTATTTATCACAATCAGGTGATGGCGAGCGGAGTCATCCCACAGATCACAGCGGTATTCGGCAGCTGCGGAGGCGGTCTCGCGCTTATTCCCGGGCTTACCGACTTTACCTTTATGGAGGGGGACAAGGCTAAGCTTTTCGTTAATTCACCCAATGCCATCAAGGGTAATTACGAGGAGAAATGCGATACTGCATCAGCCGCTTTCCAGAGTGAGGAGGCAGGACTCGTAGATGTAGTAGGAACAGAGGATGAGATCCTTGCGGGAATAAGGGAGCTGATCTCATTCCTTCCCGCCAATAATGAGGAAGAGGCTCTTGCTGAATGCGAGGACGATCTGAACCGTGCTTCATCAGTCATAGCCGGATGTACCGGAGATACGGCTGCGGCTTTTGCAGAGATTGCTGATGACAACAGCTTTTTCGAGCTCAAGCAGAGCTACGGTAAGAATATGGTCACGGGCTTCATCAGACTGAACGGTGCGACTATCGGATGCGTCGCCAACAGGACCGAGATCACGGGAGAGGACGGCAAGCCCGAGAAGAAGATGGATGCCGTGCTCGGTGTTGCAGGTGTGAAGAAGGCTTATGATTTTGTAAAGTTCTGCGATGCTTTCGAGATACCGGTACTTACACTTACCAATGTAAAGGGATATTGC
Organism: Lachnospiraceae bacterium; assembly: GCA_017634315.1. Taxonomy (GTDB): domain Bacteria; phylum Bacillota; class Clostridia; order Lachnospirales; family Lachnospiraceae; genus NK4A144. The sequence goes on along the minus strand of JAGBNR010000096.1, from coordinate 4,332 downwards.
ACATGCGAATGCTCCGAGAAGAATATTGCAAGAGAGGCAGCAAAGCTTACGGCGGCATTTGCGGAGGCTACGGTACCTAAGGTCAATGTCTATATCGGAGAGGCTTTCGGTACGGCTGCGATAGTCATGAATTCAAAGTCCATCGGTGCAGACTACGCATATGCATGGAGCAATGCAAAGATCGGTTCCATGGATGCAAAGCACGCAGCGCAGATCATGTATGACGGTGAGAATGAGAGCACTATATCACAGAAGGCAAGTGAATATGAGGCTCTTCAGACCAGTGCTGCTTCAGCGGCCGCGAGGGGCTATGTAGATACCATCATCGAGCCTCAGGATACAAGAAAGTATGTGATAGGCGCATTTGAGATGCTTTACACAAAGAGAGAAGACAGACCCGACAAAAAGCACGGAGCTGTCTGAAGAAAGGATATTCGGAAATGATGAAAAATATCAAAAAAGCGATAGTGCTCATGATGTTCGCCGCTCTTTCCGTGATGGTCTTCGGTTGTGCAAAGAATGAGGGAAATATACAGATCACAAATGCTTATACGGCTCAGGCGAGCGGTATCATAGGAGGTATCACCAATACAGATGATGCTTCGGCAGCCGAGCTTAAGGCCATGGAGATGGATGAGATCAAGACTTTCTTCAGGGATTACGGCTACTCTATCGAGGGTGAGACGTTTGTCAACGGACTTGACGGATGGATGAGCCTCAAGGAAGAGTTCGGACAGGTAAAGGGTATATCCGAGCCTGTTATGAGCTCCACATCCGAGGACGTCACTGCAACATTCAATGTCGAGGGCACTACGAGGAACGGCAGGATCGTTGTGATAATGAACGGAAACAACAAGATCACATCCATTACGACGAGTGCCGATTATACCTTTGGAGAGAAGGTGAGCAAGGCAGGACTTAATACCGTGCTCGGTATGGGAACGACCTTTGTGATACTTATCTTCCTGTCATTTATAATAAGCCTGTTCAGGTTCCTGCCCGGCAATGAAGGCTTCAGAGCTAAGGAGGAGTCGAAGAACACTCCTGTAGACAACGCAGTGAGTCAGATAGCCGAGCGTGAAGAGCTGGCAGGGGATGATGCGCTTGTGGCGGTGATCACTGCTGCCATAGCGGCTTACGAAGCATCAAACGGCGGAGTATCAAGCAGTGGAGACGGATTCGTAGTCCGTTCAATAAGAAGACATTATTAAAGACTATATTCCGGAAGGAGAAAAGGAAATGAAAAATTATACAATCACAGTTAATGGAACAGCATATGATGTCACCGTAGAGGAGACAGGATCAGCAGCACCTGCGGCTGCACCCAAGAAGGCGGCACCTGCTCCCAAGGCGGCACCTGCTCCCAAGGCTGCGGCAGGAGCAGCAGGCGGAGTAGAGGTAAAGGCAGGAGCAGCCGGTAAGGTATTCAAGCTTGACACCAAGGTAGGAGATACCGTAAAGAAGGGTGATCCCGTCGTGACTATAGAGGCCATGAAGATGGAGATCCCGGTTGTCGCACCTCAGGACGGTACTGTAGCAAGCATCAACTGCTCTGTCGGTGATGCATGCGAATCAGGACAGGTACTCGCAACACTCAACTAATAATCTGACACCGGAGGTCAAAAAATGTCATACATTGTAAATACTCTGAGCAATCTGACCCAGCAGTCAGCCTTTGCTACCATGAGTATCGGCAACCTCATAATGATAGCAGTGGCTTGTGTATTCTTATATCTCGCCATCGCAAAGGGGTTTGAGCCGTTGCTTCTGGTACCTATAGCTTTCGGTATGCTGCTGGTCAACATCTATCCTGACATCATGCAGGAGGGCGGACTGCTCCATTATTTCTTCAAGCTCGATGAATGGGCGATACTTCCTTCGCTCATATTCATGGGCGTAGGCGCAATGACTGACTTTGGTCCGCTCATTGCCAATCCTAAGAGCTTTTGGCTCGGGGCTGCGGCACAGTTCGGTATTTTCGCCGCATATTTCGGAGCTATAGCAATGGGCTTTAACGACAGGGCAGCTGCAGCTATCTCGATCATCGGAGGAGCTGACGGTCCCACATCCATCTTCCTTGCTTCAAAGCTCGGACAGACTGATATCATGGGACCTATCGCAGTGGCGGCATATTCGTATATGTCACTGGTGCCTATCATTCAGCCCCCTATCATGAAGGCTCTGACGACCAAAAAGGAGAGATCCATCAAGATGGAGCAGCTTCGTCCTGTCTCCAAGCTTGAGAAGATACTGTTTCCTATCATAGTTACCATCATAGTTTCTCTGATACTGCCTACCACAGCTCCTCTTATCGGTATGCTGATGCTGGGTAATCTCTTCAGAGAGTCAGGTGTGGTACGTCAGCTGCAGGAGACTGCTTCAAACGCTCTCATGTACATAGTGGTCATACTCCTCGGTACTTCCGTGGGAGCCACGACATCGGCAGAGGCCTTCCTCAATGCCACTACACTAAAGATCGTTGCACTCGGACTTATAGCATTCATGTTTGGTACTGCTGCCGGAGTGCTTTTAGGAAAGCTCATGTGTCTGGCTACGGGCGGCAAGATCAATCCGCTGATCGGATCTGCCGGAGTTTCGGCAGTACCCATGGCAGCCCGTGTGTCACAGAAGGTGGGAGCCGAAGAGGATCCTACGAACTTCCTTCTGATGCATGCTATGGGACCTAATGTCGCGGGAGTCATCGGAACGGCTGTCGTTGCAGGTACATTCATGGCAGTATTTGGAATTGTCTGATTAATAAATAAATATCAAAGGAGGGTTTTATTATGAATATGACAGAGAACGCTAATTTGATTGAATTTTTACAGGCAATAGGCTGGACAGATGAGCAGATAACGAATTTCATACTTGTTATAGAGGGACGCAGATCGATAGATGAAGGCGTTCAAAGGAATAAAGAGACAAGTAAGCAGTAAATAACATGGAGGAAAAATAAATGGCTGAAAATGCAAAAAAAGTAGGCATTACCGAGACAATCCTGCGTGATGCGCACCAGTCCCTGATCGCTACCAGGATGCCTACCGAGGTGATGCTTCCCATACTGGATACAATGGACAAGGTCGGATATCATTCCGTGGAGATGTGGGGCGGAGCTACATTTGACTCATGCCTCAGATTCCTTAAGGAAGATCCGTGGGAGAGACTCAGGAAGATCAAAAAGGGCATGCCGAATACAAAGCTGCAGATGCTCTTCAGAGGGCAGAATATCTTAGGCTACAGCCACTATTCGGATGATGTAGTCGAGTACTTCGCACAGAAGTCTGTAGCAAACGGTATTGATATAGTCCGTATCTTTGACTGTCTCAATGATCTCAGAAACCTTGAGACTTCGGTAAAGGCGACAAAGAAAGAGGGCGGTCATGCCCAGATAGCACTGTCATACACACTGGGCGATGCGTATACACTTGATTACTGGAAGAAGATAGCCAAGGATATAGAGAACCTCGGCGCAGACTCCATATGTATCAAGGATATGGCAGGACTCCTGCTGCCTCAGGCTGCATATGAGCTTGTCACGGCTATGAAGTCAAACACTTCTCTGCCCATACAGCTCCACACGCACTATACCTCAGGTGTGGCTTCGATGACCTATATGAAGGCAATAGAGGCAGGCGTAGATGTGATAGACTGTGCGTCATCACCTCTTGCAATGGGTACCTCACAGCCTGCTACAGAGGTTATGGCAAAGGCACTTCAGGGCACACCATACGATACAGGACTTGACATGGAGCTTCTCATCAAGGTGGCAAAGCACTTTGAGCCCTACAGAGAGGAGTGCTTAAAGAACGGACTCCTTTCACCCAAGGTAATGGGCGTGAATATAAATACACTGAGATATCAGGTGCCCGGAGGCATGCTTTCAAATATGATCAAGCAGCTGGATGAGCAGGGCAAGAGCGACAAGCTCAATGAGGTGCTTGAGGAGGTGCCGAGAGTGCGTAAGGACTTCGGTGAGCCCCCGCTTGTTACACCGTCATCACAGATAGTCGGTACGCAGGCTGTCATGAATGTGCTTATGGGTGAGAGATACAAGGTGGCTACCGAGCAGACCAAGGATCTCTGCCGCGGCAAGTACGGACAGACCGTAAAGCCTATGAATGCAGAGGTTGTAGCTAAGATAATACCCGGAGAGACTCCTATCACCTGCAGACCTGCAGATCTTATCGAGCCTCAGATGGAGCACTTCAGGGCTGAGACAAAGAAGCTTGTAGACAATCCTACGGATGAGGATGTGCTCTCATATGCACTGTTTCCTCAGGTTGCTGCGGACTTCTTCAAGTACAGAAAGGCTCAGCAGGACGGAGTGGATCT
>JAGBNR010000095.1 GCA_017634315.1 Lachnospiraceae bacterium | reverse complement strand
GCTGTTGGTGTTTTTGATCATACCGCCTATCTCATCCTCATAGTCGAGATAACGATCCACCTCCACAAACTCACCTCCGGCGAGCTTTTCAAGCGAATTCGAAATGACACTCGTGCTGCCCAGTATGTATCTCATGACGCTGACAGCCAGGAACACTATGAGAGCGATGACTATCACGAGGATCACCACCAGTACGATGATCCTGTTCCTGATCTCGGCGATCAGCTCCTTGTTCTTGTACTCCGCATACTCCTCTATGACATCCTGCATGGCTCCGATATCTTCTCTTGCTACCTGAAACGCAGGATACTGCCTGTCATAATCACCGTTATGAGTGTGAGGATCATATGCAGCCTTGTAATCATCGACAAGCTTTACAGCGGCGGAAAGCATATTTCCGAGAGAATCCGTCTGTCCGTTCATACGGAACTCATTATTGAGATAGGGATCCTCTGCAAACTCAGCTGCAAGCTCATCCAGCCCCTCATATACCTGTGCAAGATTATCGTCGTAATCCTTCAGCTCCTCCTGCACCTCCGCGGTCTTCCCTCTCTCCTCGAGAAGATGGGCACGGTCGCTTCCGAGCTGTGCCTGATAGAAGTCCCTGTCGGTAGAGAGCACGGAATCAATCATTCCTTTAAGCTCATCGAAGTATATCCCCTTTGCTTCGTTGAGCGTGGCCATCTCGCTCACTCCGGAATAAATACTCAACACGATGGTGAGGATCACAAGAGGTACGACCATGATCCCGAGTTTCAGCATAATACTTTGTTTTTTCAGCATAGGCAATCTCCCTTACGTTTTGGTCAGACCAGACACAACTAACTTGACTTATGTATACGGACTGTTTATGAATTATCGTTATCCTGTTAATTCTACTATACGCAGGGCTGCCTTATCAACTGATATTACACATAACATCAGCTTTTTTACAGCCTTTCAGCCTACCTCGATGTATCCTCCCGATCATCGTCAGGCAGTGCATATCTTTGCTCCACCATATGCTTTTCCTTGAAGCAGTCGAAGACAAAGTCTATCTCTCCCTGCTCCATCCTCGGTGTGATAAGGCTGACTACGGGCACTATCACAAGACCTGCAAGCATCGCAGCGGCTCCGGCATTTATCGGACTCTGTATAAACTTCGTCGCAGGAAACATATTTACTACCGTGATAAGTACACCCGATATAAAGCTCGCCCATACAGCCGCTCTCGTGACTCCCTTCCAATACAGACCATAGAGGAACGGTGCAAGGAAGGCACCGGCGAGAGCACCCCATGATATCCCCATCAGCTGTGCTATGAAGGTCGGCGGATCGAGAGCCATAATAACGGATATTATGATAAATACAATAAGAAGTATCCGCATGGTAAGAACCTGCTTCTTCTCATCCATATCCTTCACGATATTACCTTTTATAAGGTCAATGGTTAAGGTTGAGCTTGATGTGAGTACCAGGGACGCAAGTGTCGACATGGACGCCGACAGCACGAGCATGATCACTACTCCGATAAGGACATCCGGAAGAGTGGAGAGCATGGAAGGAATTATGGCATCATAGGCTACAGATCCGTCCTCCTTGTAAATCGCTACTGTGTCATACAGTCTTCCGAAGCCTCCGAGGAAATAGCAACCGCCTGCTATTATAACTGCAAATGCGGTAGATATCACCGTACCGGTCTGTACTGCCTTTTCATCCCTGATGGCATAGAATTTCTGTACCATCTGCGGCAGTCCCCATGTACCGAGGGATGTAAGTATCACCACCCCCAGCAGATTAAGCGGATCGGTGCCGAAGAAGGCCGTAAAGGCTCCGGGCTGCCCCATAGTGACCGGCACATCCGAGGGGATCTCAGCAAGCTTCATCACCGCGGCATTAAATCCCCCGTTGCCGTTCAATATGGCAACGACCACTGCACATATACCGAATATCATTATGATGCCCTGTATGAAGTCATTGATCGCTGTCGCCATATATCCGCCAAGTATTACATATATACATGTAAGTGCGGCCATGGCTATCACACATACGCTGTACGGTATATTAAAAGCCATTCCGAAAAGCCTCGAGAGTCCGTTATAGACGGATGACGTATACGGAATAAGAAAGACAAACGAGATAACAGCCGCTACTATTCTGAGCGATCCCGAGTGATATCTCTTGCCGAAATAATCCGGCATTGTCTTGGCATCAAGGAATTTCGTCATTATCCTGGTACGTCTGCCAAGCACGACCCATGCAAGCAGCGATCCCAGAAATGCATTTCCCAGTCCTATCCATGTGGAGGCAAGACCGTATTTATATCCGAACTGTCCGGCGTATCCCACAAATACTACAGCCGAAAAATATGAAGTACCGTAGGCAAATGCCGTCAGCCACGGTCCTACCTTCCTGCCTCCGAGTACAAATTCGTTCACATTGGTGGAATGTCTTCTCGAGTAAATTCCCACTGCTATCATGATCGCGAAGAATACGATCAGCAGTGCTATCTTGATTGCCATAATATAACCTCCGAAATTGATTTAGCGCTTTAACGCACTGAAGTATATCAGATGTATCAAAGTAATGCAATCCTTTTGATCATATTAATATATTGAATGGGAAAGCTTTAGAATACTACTTGATTCCTGCCGTTTTCTTTACCTATGTAAAGCTTTTCGTCCGCCTTCTTAATGGCCTCTTCCGTACCAAACCTCGGACTGTACTCTTCCATACCGAAGGTCATCGTGATATTGAATGTATGACCAAAAAAGTCAAAGGTGTTTTTTTCTATCATCTGTCTGAGTGACTCCATCATGGGATAGGCATCGTCTCCGTTGTATCCCGAGAAGACAAAGACAAACTCCTCGCCGCCCCATCTGGAGACATACCCCTTATCCTTCATAAACTCCTCAAACATGCCCGCGAGGGTCTTGAGTACATAGTCTCCGCAGTCATGACCTCTCGTATCGTTTACGGTCTTGAAGAAATCGATGTCTCCCATCGCTATAGTGATGGAAAGCTCCGTTTCTCTGGTAAGCTCTTCGAATTTCTCTCCTATCTGTCTGCGGTTCATGAGTCCGGTAAGAGGATCTATACCTGCCATGTGCTTCAGCTTTTCATTATAAAGGATAAGCTTTCTCTCATCATTTACATTGTCTCTGCACAGGAGATATGCCACAGTACATACGCAGGCGCAAAAGCCTATCGTGTTCATGATAAGCATAAACCTGTAGTCAAAGCCTATCGTGCTGATCTTCGCCTCTCCCGGTCTGGTCGAAAGCTCCAGAGCACATATGAGAGCAGTGGTGATCGTGCTGTAAAGCAGCTTTATCTTAACAGACTTCCTCGAATCATACCAGAATATCATCAGTGCTATGAACAGGAAATTGTGGCACGAATTCCTCCATCCGAATATAGGAGCCACCAGAAAGCTTACCACATATACGGTAGCCATAAATACCAATAATATTACATCTGCGTATTTTATACAGAAGGAACCGAAAAGTGCCAGACCCAGTACTAACGTGGCTGCGATAAATATTATGTTCTGGGGATAGAATCCTCTTACGCTGACGAATATACCTAAAATAAACATCAGAAGCATGAATATACCGACCACGAATCTGGTCAGTATCATAAGTCCGCTCCCTCTGTCCTCGGCATTCTTATCACTCATTAAGTAATCTATAATCTTCTTAATGACACTCATGGAAAAATTATACTACGGTTTGGTTTATATTGCACAAATGTATCTTATTTTATACACATAATATATCAAACTATGATAATATATCTTGTGTCCGGAAAATATTATAATACAATTTGTAGAAATATGACACATTTATTTAAAAAAGTTTAAATTCTTACGGGAGGACATTATGAATTGGTCTATTGCAGAAGTAAAACAGAAGGGTAAGGACACCTTCAAGGGAGGTTACTGGAAGTGCGTGCTGGTCGCTCTGGTCATCTCCATCATCACCGGGGGCATAGGAGGACTGAGCGGACGTTTCGGTGCAAATGCCGGCAGTCTCGGTTTTAATTCTGCCGAAAGCACCGTTGAAGATGCCGCGGATGTGAGCGATCTCTCCGGTCAGGCGGCAAATATAAACGAAGCCTTTGAAGAGGCGATGGGTCTTGACGAATACAAAGAGCTGCAGAGCACCTTTGAAGAGCTGGTCAGCTCCCCGGAATTTGCCACTGTCATGGTCATTTTTACTGTGGTAATGATATTTGCACTGATCATAGGTCTTGTCATCAGCTTCTTTCTGGTACTGCCCCTTATGGTTGGCTGCTACAGATTCTTCAGACAGGCCGGAGAAAACAGAACCTACGATATCGGGAATATCGGATTCGCTTTCAGCCATTCCTACCTAAATGTAGTAAAGATCTGCGTCCTTACGGAAGTAAAGGTTTTCCTCTGGACACTGCTCTTTATCATCCCCGGTATCATCAAGTCATATGAATATCGCATGATACCTTTTATTCTCGGAGACGATCCCGAGATATCATCGGCAGATGCCTTCAGACAGACCAAGGAGCTTATGACAGGAAATAAATGGCATTCATTCCTTTTGGATCTGTCCTTTATAGGATGGATGCTCCTCGCTGTAATAACCTGTAATATTGCAGGTATCTTCTACGTGTATCCTTACATCTATGCTACAGAAGCCCAGCTTTATCTGACGCTTAAGGGTCTTGTGTACGGTCAGGGATATTCCACCGGAAATACCGCCGGCACATATAACGGTACAGGCTATGATGCAGGCTACAACGCAGACTCATACAATACCGGCTATACCACATCAGACACTCCGTCCGGCTATCAGGATGTCGAGTACAGGGATCTGGGTTCGGGAAATCAGAATCCTCCTGCCGGACAGTATACCGGAGGTGATACACCTGCCTTCGGAGATGAGCGCAACAGAGTCTCCGGCAACGACAAGCCGTTCAATACACCGTACTGACGGCATCAGTAATTGATCCTCAGTCCTTTGGGATAGTGGTTTTTCATCAAACCGTTTGATGCTTTAGCCCAGCCCAGCGAGATACCGGAGCAGGTCATCAGATACCACCCGTTATCTCCTGCGGCCGGGCTTTTTACAGGCAATGACTGCCCGTTCAGATAGGCACGTATCTCCTCTCCGTCATGATCCAGATCGCAGCGATGCAATACATCATCCTTATTCAGAAATAATGCAAACGAATGTGAAGGCACAAAGCGGTCTCTTTTTATCTCTCCAAGCTCCAGTCCGGCTCGGAGTATTTTTAACCCTTCAAGTACAGGCATACCGCCTTCAGGCATCAGAACCAGCCGCTCCCCAAATAAAAACAGTCGCTCTGTATCCAGCAGTTTTTTCTTTAAGCCTTCATTTTTTATATTATCATTGGTAAAGTCCACATACGGTACCAGCTGTTGTTTTTCCTTGTTTGTCAGGCTTTTCTGCCTCGGTCCTATATACCCGAAGGAGCTGTCTTGCAGGCTTCCGTCCCTTTCAAGTACCGCCATGAAATGTCCCTCTCCCTGTCCGTCCTGCGGCCAGATACGGTAAGTTCCTTCGATATCACCTGCTCTAATTCCTGCAAAAGGTGACATAAAAGCAATATGTAAACCCGGGTATTTTGCAAGAATTCCTGCAATCTGTTCCTCGTCCTCTACCTTAGAGAAGGTGCAGGTTGAATAAACAAGCCTTCCTCCGGGCTTCAGCATCGAAACTGCCGAATCGAGTATTTCACTTTGTCTTGCAGCACATTTAGCCACATTTTCCTCAGACCACTCCTCTACTGCAGTCTTGTCCTTGCGGAACATCCCCTCTCCGGAGCATGGCGCATCCACAAGGATGCGGTCAAATGTCGCCGGAAAGCTGCGCGCAAGCTCCGCAGGTGTATGGCATGTGACTACTGCATTTGCGATTCCCATTCTTTCAATGTTTTGTGACAGTATTCTCGCCCTGTCCCTGACCGGCTCATTGGCTACCAGCAGACCTTCTCCCGCAAGATAAGACGCTATCTGTGTGCTTTTGCCGCCGGGAGCCGCGCACAGATCAAGTACACACATACCCGGCCTCACATCAAGCATTGAAACAGGTGCCATCGCCGACGGCTCCTGTATGTAATAAGCTCCCGCACTGTGCAGCGGAGATTTGCCCGGTGCCATGCGCCATGACTCATCTGCAGGCACTTCATCCGGATCTTCGGCATACATATCCCTCTCCATGTAATAATATCCGTGCTTTTCCCATGGTACAGGCTGCATTCCGGCGGTGAGCCTTTCCTCTGTTTCCTTGTCTGTTTTAAGAGTGTTTATCCTCAATGCCTTTTTAGGCGAAGCAAAATAGGATCCGAGAAATGCCTCCGCCTCATTTCCCAGATCCTTTTTAATCCTGTCGATAAACTCCTGTGGTATAATATTACTCATGCTTTATCCAGTCCGATTTATTACTCACCTTTGTATGTGCGCTGTCAGTATGCTTTTCTATATCTGTCCGACAGCCAACAGTATCACACCGCATATCAGTACCGCCACACCCAGCAGCTTTCTTCCCGTGATCTCCTCCTTGAGCAGAAACTTGGATATGAGCATGGTCCATACATATGTGATCGAGCCGAGCGGCAGCACTATAGCATAGGGCAGCAGCTGGAGCAGTATTATCCCGAGGCATGAGGAGATGACATAGAGTATGCCGCCAAGATAAAAGTACGGTGATAGCAGTATACCGAGCTTACTGTCTCCTCCCGATGCCTTCTTCAGAAAAAAGCTCGCAAAGGATGCAACGGATGTCTCTACCAAAAGGATCAATGCTATAAGCAATACTGTCTTTACATTCATTTGCTTGACCCTCCTATCAGTACGACCCCTACAATGATGACAAGCACACCTGCAAGTGTGAGAGGTGTGATCGGTTCTGTAAGAAATATCGCGGAAATGATCAGCGCAAATACATAACTCATACAGTTGAGCGGCTGCAGCACCGACATCTCGCCGTATCCCAACGCTATAGTCATCACTATCGCTCCGAAAACATATACGATAAATCCGGGAAGTATCTTCAGAAATATCCCCCACAGTCCCTCTATACTGCCGATGGCTGCCGCCGCGTCACTCAGATCAGCAAGCTTCCATAAAAACGATCCGATAGAAAGAGTAAGAGCCGATATCATCATCAGCACCATTCCCTTCCAGTTTTTCTTCAAAGATTCAATCATGATATACTCTCCTTTATAATCGTAGCTTTAAACATTTTGTTCTCATTTTATATATGTGTCAAGGCTCTCTATCTCACTATAAAGCCACCTCTTTGGACAGACTGACCGAATATATCACCTTTTCCGATGCGTTTATGTCCATCAGCTGGCACAGTGCCCTCTCATAATATGTCAGCTGCTCGTGATACCTTTCTACCAGTATCCTCTCATCATCCACCCTGTCCGTTTTATAGTCCACCACTACTATACGACCGTTTTCCGTAAAGAAAGCATCTATTATACCCTGTACCATTATACGGTCTTCTGCCGGAAAGTCTCCGTTTACTTCCGAAGCCGGTACTGAAATGATAAACGGCTGCTCGCGGTACAATTCATGTCTTAAGTCAGCATCTCTCATGCGTCCGCAAATATCGCTTTTCAGGAAATCGCTGATATCCTCCGCCCTTATATATTTTCTCTCTTCTTTAGAGAGCTTTTTATCGGACAGCAGCTTATCAAGATATTCATTTATCAGGTTTTCCTCCGGTCTCATATCAAGCGGCAGATGCTCGAAGGCGGTATGCACAGCCGTCCCTCTCATCGCACCGGCTGTGGGTATTACCCTGTCTCCTCTCGGATCAGAGGCAATGGATACTCCTTTCTCTTCCATAGCTTCATGCTTTATGTAGGACACCGATACCTTTTGCGGTACTTTAAGTGATCTTTCATAGGGATATGCAAACTGTATATCTTTGATCAGTGCCTTTATCGCCGCATGCTCTGTCTTTTTACTGAGCTCTATGATGTCTGCTATCGAAGTCTCAGATGTGTCCGTTTCTCCATGAGCTGTTTCCTCACCGGCTTTGTATGAGATACGTTTGAGTATAAACGGCATTTCCTCCTTGTCGTATATGGAGACATCTATAAAGTCTGCGAGCGAAGCAGCTTCTGAAGCATCTGTCTTCACACTGACACACTCATCCGCTTTTGCAGTAAGTACAAGCTTGTTTTCGGCTCTGGTCATAGCTACATACAGTACACGCATTTCTTCACTGACAAGCTTCATATCCTTCTTTTTGGCGATCACTCTCTTGATAAGTGTCCTGATCCGCAGATTTCTGTCCCTTATAATAAGATCCGCACCTATGCCTATATCATCATCAAAAAGCATGGCAGCCCTGGTATCCGTCCTGTTAAACCCCTTTCTGAGTGTACTCACAAAAACAACCGGAAATTCGAGACCCTTGGAATGGTGTATACTCATTACTCTGACCGCATCGACCTGTCCGCTTCCCGCAGCCGCTCCCGGCTCAATATCATATCTTTTCATATTTTCTATATATCTTAAGAACTTGAAAAGTCCGTGAAAGCTCGTCTGCTCATAGTCAGCCGCTCTCTTTTTTAAAAGCCTCAGGTTTCCCTCCCTGCGCTGTCCGTCAGGCATTGCACGCACATAACAGTCGTATTTGAAATCAGCTATTATCCCGCTTATCAGCTCGTGTATCGGCTTATATACGGCCTCCCTCCTGTATCTGTCAAGAACGGCAAGGAAGTCTCTGCACTTTTCAGCAAGTCCCTCTCTGTCATTATCCTCTGCAGCCTTCCTCAGACTGTCATACAGATCTCCTGTACTGTCGGCATCACGCACATAGACCATCTCCGAAGCGTCAAAGCCCCCGAAATATCCCATCATGACACCTGCGAGATATATGTCCTGTCTGGGATTATCTATCACGGTAAGGAGGTTAATGATCTCCTTTATTTCATATGAGAGAAGATAGCCGCTCCTCGAATCAAATATCAGCGGTATACCCCTGGCGGCAAAGACATCTGCGAAAGTATCACTTGCCCCCTTTACGGATCTCAGGAGTATCACGATATCATTAAAGCCGCACTTTCTGACCTTATGATTTTTTCGGTCCTCCAGCTCCAGAGTACCCACCAGCTCGAGTATCCTGTCAGCTATCACCCTCGCTTCGGTATTTAATGCATCCTCATTTTTATCCGGATCGGTCTCTGCAATGATATACTCACTTTTCCAGTCCGATATACCGGTCTCATACAGCTCACCGTAATGAAGGCTCTGGCTGTCATCGTATAACGCCCCACCGCATTTGGGGGTCATTATCCTTTCGAATACCGCATTTATCGTCTCAGTCACAGGAGCACTGCTCCTGAAATTTTTAGACAAGGTGATGAGTCTTGATGCACTGTCCTCCCCATCCGCATATCTTTTGTATTTATCCATGAAAAGCTCCGGGCATGCGTCTCTGAAGCTGTAGATACTCTGCTTCACATCTCCGACAGTCACGTAGTTATGACCGTTTGATATAGCGGTAAATATCTCCTCCTGTACCCTGTTGCAGTCCTGGTACTCATCAATGATAAGCTCTCTGTATCTGCGGCATATCATATCTCTTGTTTCGCTGTCCGACAAAATGGACAGAGCCATATGCTCAAGATCCGCAAAGTCCGCTACACCCCTGTCTCTTTTTACTTCCGAATATCTTGCATAATACTCTGCCGCCAGGTCTGCGAGCAGTTTTACCTCAGGCAGACACATACGCATCTCATAAAGCACATCATCCGTACTCTTGGAAAACAGTTCTCCCCCAAGCTCTGTTTTAATTATCTTTTTTGCTCTTTCTCTCAGCCTTTTTACCTTCTCGCACAGCTCATCATCTGCGCCGTAATCCTTCTTTTTTGATGGCAGTCTGACAAAATCCGCCTCTTCCAGAGCCTCCTTTAATCCACTGTATGTGTTTATATCAGACAGTGTGTCGCAGAGTGTCATATCACTGTCTATGGCGCTCCTGTAATAGAATGGACCTGCGGGCATATCACATATATCCGCCGCATGCATAAGCATAGCCTTTGCAAGAGCTATCCTTCCCCCTGCTATATCCATGAGCTCATGCATGAATGTCTTGCCTTCAAGCTCTGCTGCCGTATCTGCGGTATACTCATCAGTCATTGATGCAATATACCCTTCAGGATCGGGACGCGCTATAGCAAACGAATAGACACTCCTTATCGCGTCCGCTACAGCCGAATCATCTCTTCCTGTAGATACTGCATCCACAAAACGGTAAAACCCCTCATCATTCGACTCATACTTTTCCTCCAAAAG
>JAGBNR010000094.1 GCA_017634315.1 Lachnospiraceae bacterium | reverse complement strand
TGCACAGTATTAATAAAGGAATCGGGAATCAGACTATAATGAGCAGATAGGGCGGAAGCCCGGATTGTGAATTATGGATGGCGGGCGTGAGAGTGCGAAGACGCTGAGGCGTCTGAGCACGAAACGCCCGCTTTTTACTTAACATCCTTTTAGCTATTTTATTAAGGTATGGTTTAATCGATAATAAATGCGTGTTTCTGAGCAAAAGCCGCAAATATACACTAAAAGTAACAGGAAAGGAGAGGGTACATGGAAGACAATGTTGTACTGACAGCGAGGGGCATATCAATGACTTTCCCCGGCGTCAAAGCTCTGGACAATGTTGATTTTACACTCAGAAAAGGCGAGATCCATGCACTTATGGGAGAGAACGGAGCCGGCAAGTCTACACTGATAAAGTGTCTGACGGGTATAAATGACTTTGAAGCCGGTGAGATACACATTGAGGGAGTCGATGGACCCGTAAGGAACCATTCGACCAGAGATGCGCAGAATGTTGGTATATCCACTGTGTATCAGGAGGTAAACCTTTGTCCGAATCTTTCAGTGGCAGAGAATCTTTTCATCGGAAGAGAGCCGCTTACCAAGCTGCATACGGTTGACAGGAAATCCTATAACAAACGGTCGCAGAAGATAATGGATGAGCTGGGTATTTCCGTTGATGTGACACAGAATCTTGAGAATTATTCTCTTGCGATACAGCAGATGGTTGCTATAGCAAGAGCTGTAGATATGGAATGTAAGGTGCTGATCCTTGATGAGCCTACATCATCACTTGATGATGAAGAGGTGGAGAAGCTCTTCGTGCTGATGAGAAGGCTTAAAGAAAAGGGAGTCGGCATAGTTTTCGTCACACACTTTCTTGAGCAGGTATATGCGGTATGTGACAGGATCACGGTACTCCGTAACGGAAATTATGTAGGTGAGTATCCCATAGCCGAGCTTCCCAGAGTGAAGCTGGTAGCGGCCATGATGGGTAAGGATCTGGATGATCTTGCGGAAATCAAAAAGGAGCAGAAGGACTTCTCGAAGGAGGCCATGGAGATATCGGCAAAGGGTCTTTCACATGCAGGTACGGTAAAGCCGTTTGATCTCGATATACACAAAGGTGAGGTCGTAGGCATCGGAGGGCTCTTAGGCTCCGGCAGATCCGAGCTTGCCCGCTGTATATACGGTGCAGACAAGGCGCAGACCGGTACTCTTGAGGTCGGCGGTGAGCAGGTAAAGATCAATCAGCCCATAGATGCAATGAATAAAGGCATGGGTATGCTTCCCGATGACCGTAAGGCAGAGGGTATCATAGCTGACCTCTCTGTGCGTGAGAATATCATACTTGCTCTTCAGGCAAAGAGAGGTATGTTCAAGCAGCTGTCACGCGCACAGCAGGAGGAGATAGCCGACAGGTATATAGATCTCATCCAGATAAAGACTGCCAGCAAGGAAACTCTCGTCAAGCAGCTTTCCGGCGGTAATCAGCAGAAGGTAATACTTGCCAGATGGCTCGCTACCGATCCTGACTTCCTTATTCTTGATGAGCCTACCAGGGGTATAGATATCGGAACCAAATCCGAGATACAGAAGCTTATCGTAAAGCTCGCCGGAGAGGGCAAGAGTGTGCTCTTTATATCATCCGAGATAGAAGAGATGCTGCGTACATGCAGCAGGATGGTTATCATGCGTGACGGGCAGAAGGTCGGTGAGCTGGATCATGAGTTGTCTCAGGAGAGTGTAATGAAAGCTATAGCGGGAGGTGAGTCATAATGTGGAAGAAGATAAAAAGCTGGCCGCTTCTTTTGCCGGTAGTGGCATTGATACTTGTGATGGCGGTCAATATCATACATGATGCGGCTACAGGAGCCAATCCGCTGTCATTCTTCATGATCTCTCTCAGGGATACTACGACGAGCGGTACGATTCTGTACGGACGTATAGTAGATATCATAAACAGAGGATCAGAGGTCGCGATACTTGCCATAGGTATGACGCTTGTCGTATCGGCATCGGCAGGAACCGATATCTCCGTGGGATCGGTGATGAGCCTTTGCGCGAGCTTTATGTGTATGATGCTCGCGGGATACGGAGTATCATCTACGACCACTCTCGCAGTGCCTCTTGTGATAGGTCTGGTAGCGGCGATCGTTATGGGGATCGTATGCGGAGCCTTTAACGGCACGCTGGTGGCGCATCTTTCGATACAGCCGATGGTCGCCACACTGATACTTTATTCAGCGGCAAGGGCTATAGGTCTTCTGCTCTGCAATGACCTGATAGTCTATGTCAGAAACCCTTCGTTTGCATACTTCGGTGCCTTTACGGGACCCATTCCCACACCGATCATCATTACCGTAATATGTATAGTGATAGTATCGCTTGTGCTGAGGAAGACCGCATTGGGGATGTATATACAGTCAGTCGGTATCAACGCTAAGGCGAGCCGCATCGCGGGCTTGAATTCAAAGCTGCTGATATTCCTTGCCTATACACTTTGCGGACTTTTTGCAGCCATAGCCGGCATAGTTGCTTCATCGAGGATCACATCGGCCGACTCAAACAACATTGGTCTGTATCTTGAGATGGATGCCATCCTTTCGGTAGCTCTGGGAGGAAACAGCCTGGGTGGAGGTAAGTTTAATCTCGCAGGCTCCATCATAGGTGCATATACGATACAGGCGATCACTACGACGCTCTATGCACTTGGTGTCTCATCTATACAGGCACCTGTGTTTAAGGCAGTTATAGTCATTCTCATAGTCGTGATCGAGGCACCGCCGTTTAAGGCATTCGTCAGCAAGCTGAGTGCGGCAAACGCAGCAAAGGGGGTGAGGGCATGAGCGACAAGGCAAAGGCTAAAAAGAGCTTTAACAGCAACACGCTGCTCCTCTTCATAACGATAGTGCTTTTCGCTGTCCTCTATGCAGGAGGATGCATAGCATATGGCTCAAAGGGATTTACGCACTTTCAGACCTTCCTTAATATATTGATAACCAACGCGGGTCTTATATGCGTCACCTGCGGTATGACCTGTGTCATGCTCACCGGAGGTATAGATATCTCTGTCGGAGCACTGATAGCGATGGATTGTATGCTGCTCGCAGTCGGTATGAAGAACGGAATGGGCGCGGTACCCATGGTGCTTATCATACTGCTCATAGGAGCGGTCTTCGGTATCTTCCAGGGCTTCCTGGTCGGATATCTCGAGATACAGCCGTTTATCGTATCCATGGCAGGTATGTTCTTCTGCAGAGGTATGACTGCAGTGATATGTACGGATCAGGTTTCCATCACACAGGAGATCAATCCTGTATTTTATGCATGGGCTAATGCCAAGGTGATAGTACCCTTCGGAGGATATATAAACAACAAGGGCAAGTACATGGCTCCGTATGTAAGACCGGGTGTGATAGTGGCACTTCTGGTGCTTGTGATTACATTTATCATGCTCAGGTATACAAAGTTCGGACGTTCGCTGTACGCAGTAGGCGGAAGTGCACAGTCCGCGGCAATGATGGGACTTAACGTAAAGCGTATAAAGATGGGCGCATATATGCTGTCATCTTTCCTGTGCTCTGTCGGCGGTATATGCTACTGCCTTAATACAATGGCCGGCTCCGTATCACAGGCTACGGGTCTTGAGATGGATGCCATATCCTCGGCTGTCATCGGAGGCACACTGCTGACGGGAGGTGTAGGCAACGTTATCGGCTCATTCTTCGGTGTGCTCATAAACGGTACCATTTCCTCCATAGTTAAGACAAACGGAAAGCTTGCGAGCTCATGGCCTAACATCCTGACGGCGGCTCTGCTCTTTGTATTCATAGTAATACAGAGTATATTTGCGGCCATCAGAGAGAGAAACAAGTGATAAAGATATATGCATTACTTGTCTGTAGCTGTATCATACTCACAGGATGTGCCGGAAAGGCGGACAGCCGGGCAGGAGTACTCAGGGACAGTGACGGAGGTGCCGACCAAAGAGAAGAGACTGCCATAACCATAGGACTGTCACAGATAGGGAGCGAGTCGGACTGGCGTATCGCATCCACGGAATCCGTACAGGCGGCGTTTTCTGCCGAGGACGGCTACGATCTCATCTTTGATGATGCCCAGCAGAAGCAGGAGAATCAGCTCAAGGCAATAAGAGAATTTATAGACCAGAGTGTGGATTATATCGTGCTCGATCCCATCGTGGAGACAGGCTGGGACTCTGTACTTACCGAGGCGAGGGAAGCCGGCATACCGGTGATCATTTACGACAGGCAGGTCAAGGTGGAGGATGATTCGCTGTACACCTGCTGGGTCGGATCAGACTTTCATCTTGAGGGAACGAGAGCCTGCGCATGGCTTAAGGAGTACCTGTTAAGTAAAGGTATAGACAGGGATATAAATATCGTTGATATACAGGGGACTCCCGGAGCATCCGCTCAGATAGGACGGACCGAGGCACTCACCGAGGCGGTGAGGCACAACAGATCATGGAAGCTGATCGGAGCCGACAGCGGGGACTTTACCACAGCTAAGGGTAAAGAGGTCATGAACGATATGCTGAGGCAATTCGGCGGAGATATTGATGTGGTGTATGTCGAGAATGACAATATGGCATACGGAGCCATCGATATCATACAGAGCAGAGGCTATAAAGTCGGGACAGATATAGATAACGGAGAGATGCTGGTGATATCTTTTGATGCTTCCCGTACCGGTCTGCAGATGACTCTTGACGGAGAAATAGCGGTGAATACGGAGTGCAATCCTCTTTACGGTCCGAGACTGGTAGAGATAATAGAGGCACTTGAGGCAGGAAAAAAGGTAGAGAAGGAGACTTTCATCGAGGAGGAGCAATTCTCCGGTATAGGATATATAGGAACAGTGCAGGTGGATGAGAAGCCTTATACCGTGACGTGGCTCACGCAGGAGCTGATAGATAAAAGACAATATTAAAAAAAGGCTCGCCGAACGGCGAGCCTTTTTCACAGCCTGATCCGATATCATCCCATGGTGATCTCTACGGTGACATCCTTCTTTGAGGCATCGTAGGGGATCACGTTTCCGGACACCTCCGTGCCGTCGACCACCATCTTTGCCACACCCTTGCATACATCGGAGGGATTATTCACCGTTATATGGTAAACGGCTCCTCTGTATTCTCTTGTTATCCTGAAGTCACCGAAGCCGTGAGGGGTACAGGGATTGATCTGCAGACCTCCGAGTGTCGGATATACCCCGAGTATATACTGTGAAATATCCGTAAAGGTCCAGGCAGCGGTACCCGTGAGCCAACTGTTTTTGCCCTGTCCGAAGAACTTGGCATCCTTTCCGGCGACCATCTGCGAATACACATAAGGCTCTGTGCGGTGTATCTCGGATATATCCTGAAGATATGCAGGACAGGTCTTCTGATAGATCTCGAAGGCCCTGTCTCCGTCACCTACAACTGTCTCCGCTATGGATACCCATGGATTGTTGTGACAGAAGATACCGGCATTTTCCTTGTAGCCCGGGGGATATGAGGAGATCTCTCCGAGCTCTACATGATATCTCATATAAGCCGGCTGCAGGATCATGATGCCGTACTTGGTGTCGAGCATTTCCTTTACGGAATCCATAGCCTTTTGCGCTTCTCCGGTCTCCACGCCGACACCCGCAAGTACGCAGAAGCCCTGCGGCTCGATATAGATCTTCCCCTCATCGCATTCATCGGAACCGACCTTGTTTCCGTTTGCGTCATACGCACGTACAAACCACTTGCCGTCCCAGCCTGCAGTAAGGAGAGCCTTTGTCATCTTATCAACCTCGGCTCTTGCACGCTTTGCCTCATCGCTCTTTCCTGTGAAATCACAGAGATCGGCATACTCATTACCGTATTTTACAAACATACCGCCTATGATAACAGACTCTGCTACAGGACCCTCAGAGGGACCGAAGGTCTGGAATGATTCGCCGGGATGCTCCGAGAAGCAG
>JAGBNR010000093.1 GCA_017634315.1 Lachnospiraceae bacterium | reverse complement strand
GCCGTGGAGGATACGATACGCAGGATAAGCAGTGCGGTCGAGGAGATCAAGGCAATAGATAATATGCCGGTGACGATCTATCTGTCTACGGGCTATGAGATGTACTCGGTAACGAAGGATATACAGGAATTGTATATCAATGCCAAACGCAGGCTTAATGAACGGTCTGACAGCTGAAATGACCTCGAAATCATGGTATTATTATAAGTGTGAATAGTAACTGAATGTTTACAGGAGGGAAGGTATAAGTGCTTAAGATCGAAGGCAAGAGCTTGTCGCAGGGAGCTGTGATCGGCAAAGTCCGGTTTTACAGAGAGACGCAGTATGACATTGATGAGGGGGATTACGAAGACTCTGATGCCGAGATAGAAAAGTTTGAACGTGCCATGGAGGCTGTCAAAGAGCATAAATGGGCACTTGCGAATGCCGCAGAGGTTAATTCCGACATTGAGGGGTCGCTGGTCTTTGCTTCACATGTCGCGCTTCTTGAGGATAAGGGACTGATTCACCGTGTCGAAGAGTATATACGTGCCATGAAAAAAAGTGCCGAATTCTGTGTCAAGATAGGCTTTGATGAGGTGGCGGATGATATCAGGAGCCTGCCTGATCCATATATAATGCGCAGGAGTGATGACATACTGGAGCTTGAAAAGGAAGTGCTCGAGGAGCTGATGGGTACATCGAGCACCATCTCCTTCGGTAAGGAGCCTTACATACTTGCCGCATATGATCTTACCGCCTCCGAGGTCGCAAGGCTCGATCGCAGATATGTGCTTGCGATCATGCTTAAGGAGGGCAATCTGAATACACATGCCTCCATCCTTGCCAAAGGGCTCGGCATACCATGCGTGATCAGGGCGGAGACTCTTTCCGCCGCCTGCGACGGTCAGGAGGCCATAGTGGACGGTACCAACGGTCTGGTATTTATCAAGCCGGATGATGAGACCGTAAACGAGTATGATAAGATCATGAAGGAGAATAAGAAATTCACTGACTCTCTCATGAGGCTTAAGGGCAAGATGACCGTTACCAAAGACGGCAGGGAGGTGCGTCTCTATGCCGATATAGCCAATCCCTATGATATACAGATGGTATTTGATAATGATGCGACCGGCATAGGACTCTTCAGGTCTGATTATCTTTTCTTAAAGGATCGTGACTATCCGTCAGAGGATGAGCAGTATCTGGCATACAGGAAGGTAGTCGAGGATATGAGTCCGGGCTCTGTAATAATAAGGACCGTGGATATAGGATCTGACAAGAGTGTGCCTTATCTGCAGCTGCCCAATGAAGCCAACCCGGCTCTCGGCATGAGGGCTGTAAGGGTGAGCCTGACAAGGAGAGACTTCTTTAAGGTGCAGCTGAGAGCCATGCTCAGAGCTACGACATACGGCAATCTCAGGATACTGTTTCCCATGATAACGAGCATCTCCGAGCTGAAGGAGTGTAAGGAGATACTTGGCGAATGCGAGGAGGAGCTGAGGAAGGAGCATGTGGTCATAGGTAATTATCTGATCGGTGTCATGATAGAGACACCCGCATCTGTCTTTATCGCTGATCAGCTCGCTGCGGAAAGTGATTTTCTTTCGATAGGTACAAATGATCTCACCCAGTTCACACTTGCGATCGACAGACAGAATCCGAATCTGGACAGATTCTTTGATCCGCATCACCCTGCGATCATCGAGCAGATAAGGATGACTATAGAAGCCGGTCACAGGCACGGAAGCCTCGTGCTGATATGCGGAGAGCTGGCCGAGGATGCGTCAATGACCGAGACCTTTATGAGAATGGGGGTAGACGGACTGTCCGTCACTCCGCAGGCAGTGCTCCCGCTCAGACAGAAGATAAGGGAGTTGGACCTAAGCGTATAAAATTCAGGAGTGCGGGCACGCTTTGATGCGCCAAGCGCATCAGTGCCCCGGGGCGTATATGGGAGATTTTAATTTGAATATGTCAAAGGAGTTGTGGTTTGGCGAATGAGCCAGTGGCTCATTTGCGGGCACGCTTTGATGCGCCAAGCGCATCAGTGCCCCGGGGCGTATATGGGAGATTTTAATTTGAATATGTCAAAGGAGTTGTGGTTTGAGATAAAAATCCCCGGTGATTACCGGGCATTATCAGAGGAATACGGAGTCTCGCCTGTTATGGCGAGACTTCTTCATAACAGGGGAGTGCAGGGCAGAGAAGCCGTGCACTCATTTCTTGATGCTGACGATACCGGTCAGGTGTACGCATATGAGAAGCTGCCGGATATAGAGAAATGTACGGATATTCTTGAAGAAAAGATAAGATCCGGTGCCCATATCAGGGTGATCGGTGACTATGACATAGACGGAGTATGCTCTACGTATATACTCACATGCGGTTTACATAAGCTGGGAGCCTCTGTAGACTATGCCATACCGCACCGCATAAATGACGGATACGGACTTAACGACAGACTCATAAGGGAGGCCTGCGATGCAGGTGTAGACTGTATTATCACCTGTGACAACGGTATATCGGCAGCACCGCAGATACAGCTTGCTCATGAGCTGGGGATGACAGTGATAGTGACCGATCACCATGAGGTGCCATACCATATGTCGGGGGATGAGAGGGTAGAGGATATACCGGATGCAGATGCAGTGGTTGACATAAAACGAGATGATTCCCGATACGGATTCACGGAAATATGCGGGGCACAGGTAGCATTTAAGGTTCTTGCAGCGATCTGTGACAGACTGAGAGACCGTGACAGGGAAGCAATGGAGGGCCTGTTTGAATTTGCCGCCTTTGCTTCGATAGGCGATATCATGCCGCTGACAGGTGAAAACAGATACCTGGTGAAGACAGGACTTAAGTTACTGAAAACAACCTGCAACAAGGGTATGAGAGCACTTATGAGGGTGCAGGGTATAGAAGGGAAGGAGCTGGAGCCATATCATGTCGGCTTTATACTGGGTCCCTGTATCAATGCGACGGGACGACTCGCTACCGCTGAAAACGCCTATGAGCTCCTTGCCGCTGAGGATGATGTCACGGCAGAGAGACTGGCAGGGATGCTCTATGCCATGAATGAGGATCGTAAGGATATGACAGAAAAGGGTGTGAGGAAGGCCGAGGAAATGTCGGACAGCGAGCCGTATCTGTCAGACAGGGTACTCGTCATATATCTGCCCGATACGCATGAGTCCATAGCCGGGATCATAGCCGGAAAGGTAAGGGAGCACAGCGGCAAGCCGACCTTTGTACTGACTGACGGGGAGGGCTGTATAAAGGGATCGGGACGCTCGATAGATGAATATGACATGCATGAGGCAATGACTGAAGTGGCTGATATCTTTGATAAATTCGGAGGACACAGGATGGCAGCGGGTCTCAGTCTTGCAGACGGGGTGACACCGGATGACTTCAGGAAAAGGATAAACAGCGTATGCAGGCTCACTGACAGCGATCTTGACGTGAAGATAAGATTTGACATGCAGCTCCCGTTTTCGTTTGTGACCGCTGAGCTTGCGGGGGATATGGAAAGGCTCGGCCCCTTCGGAATGGGAAACAAGAAGCCTCTTTTTGCGGCAAAGGATGTGACCCTGCACAATGTTAAGCTTGTAGGGAGGAACAGCAGCATTTTAAGGTGCAATGCCGAAGACGCTTCGGGCCGGACAGTGTCAGCGATATGCTTTAGGGACGGAGCTGCCCTGATGAGGCTTGCCGAGACACGGCAGACAGTCAGACTGCTGTACTCCGTAGAGATCAATGAATACATGGGTAAGCGGAGCGTACAGATAAGGATAGAGCACTTTTCATAGACGGAATGTATAGAAACAGGCGGAATATCTATAAAAAAACGCGAATACCCGGATAGAAATGAGTATTCAGCACAGAAAGAAGCTGTAATACGGACATATGCTGATACAACGCTTATTGATAATATCATAAATCTGATATGTGAAAGAGATTATTCGGCAGAGATTGATGAGAAATACATTTTATCCCCCAAAAAAACATAAATCAAGACTTGATATCATATGCCCAGGGTTCTTTCACG
>JAGBNR010000092.1 GCA_017634315.1 Lachnospiraceae bacterium | reverse complement strand
GAGTCACGCGCGGTGATCACCGGAGACTTCATGGATATCTCCAATAATGATATGCATATCATAGATGCCATAGGTGTGGAGGAGCCGCAGAACATGTCCGCGATAGCGGCAAAGCTGATGGTGACGGTGGGAACACTGACAGTAAACATGAACAATCTGGAAAAGAAGGGCTATATAGAGAGAAAACGCTCTACCGAGGATAAGCGGATGGTATATGTTACGCTTACGGAAAAGGGAAGAAAAGCCTTCTTTCATCACAGGGATTTTCACAAGGAAATGATAAAGGCCGCGGTACGGGGACTTGAAGAGGATGAGATGAAAGCTCTCATCAGCTGTCTGGATAAACTGGACAGGTTTTTCGCCGCACAGCATGACTGAAAGTATTATGCCATTGCATCGCATTGTCAAAAAAAAGGAGCGGTACCGGGGAACCGGTCCGCTCCTTGGGAGAGTGCCCATAAATGTGTTTTCACAATTGGGCTGTTTGGGGGAGAATTTATTTATATGAATGCATTATACAGGCGAATTGTGTTTAAATCGTGTTTTCTTTGTGAAGATCCCGTATCCTGTTGTCTATGAAAAAAACAGTTGCGGCTATAGCGGATTCAGCTAAATATCTGATCATAGGGGCTGTGAGCGGCACACTGCTGAATACGCTCATAATGCGAAGTCCGCTTCCGGATATTTTTCCGGCATATACGGAGAGTATCTCTCCACAGCTCATATCGGTTGACATAATCTATGGCGTTCTTCTCTACTGTCTTTTATCGCCGTTACTGGAGGAGCTTATATTCAGGAAAATACTCTACGATCTCGTATACATGAAAACGGGTTTTCTTCCGGCGGCATTCATATCTTCCCTTGTGTTTGCCATATACCACATGAACATGGTGCAGGGGATATACGCCTTTATCATGGCGATGCTGATCTGCCTCCTATACTACAGGGATCACAGGTTCTATGTGCCCGTATGTATACATATCGGGGCAAATCTTGCCGTCTGGCTTTCCGCTAATATTATATTGTCTGTAAAATAACCGGGCAATCTAAGCGATTGCCATGACGAAATATGCACTTCTCTTGACGAAGGCTTTACATAATTCTATAATTTATCCAACTATGTATTAAATTAGGAGAATTGTGTACAAATGAGTAAAGAGCTCGCTAAAACCTATGATCCCAGCGGTATAGAGGAAAGGCTGTACCGCAAATGGGTGGATAATAAATACTTTCACGCAGAGGTGGACAGATCCAAAAAACCGTTCACGATAGTGATGCCGCCTCCGAATATCACAGGACAGCTTCATATGGGACACGCGCTTGATAACACCATGCAGGATATCCTCACCAGATTTAAGAGGATGCAGGGCTACAATGCGCTGTGGCAGCCGGGGACCGACCATGCAAGCATCGCTACCGAGGTCAGGATAATAAACACACTGAAGGAGCAGGGCATCACCAAGGAGGATCTCGGCAGAGAGGGATTTCTTGAGAAATGCTGGGAGTGGAAGAAGGAGTATGGCGGCAGGATCACCAGTCAGCTCAGGAAGCTCGGTTCTTCATGTGACTGGGACAGAGAGAGATTTACGATGGATGAGGGCTGCAATAAAGCCGTAAACGAGGTCTTCGTCCGCCTGTACGATAAGGGACTGATATACAAGGGACACAAGATGGTAAACTGGTGTCCGGTATGTCAGACCACCATATCCGATGCCGAGGTGGAGTATCAGAGCCAGTCGAGCCACTTATGGCATATCAAGTATCAGATCGTCGGAACCGATGATTATCTGGAGTTTGCGACCACGCGTCCCGAGACTATGCTCGGTGATACGGCAGTCGCTGTCAATCCGAATGATGAAAGATACAGGGAGCTGATCGGCAAGAAGGTAATGCTGCCGATCATGAACAGAGAGATGCCTGTGGTAGCCGATGACTATGTGGATATGGAGTTTGGCACGGGTGTCGTAAAGATCACTCCGGCACATGATCCGAATGACTTCGAGGTCGGGAAAAGGCATGACCTGCCCGTCATAAATATAATGAATGATGACGGTACGATAAACGATAACGGCGGCAGGTACGCCGGTATGGACAGGTACGAGGCAAGGAAAGCCATAGTGGAGGAGCTCGATAAGCTGGGTCTCCTGGTAAAGATCGAAGATTATACTCATGATGTAGGTACACATGACAGATGTCATACCACAGTAGAGCCGCTTGTAAAGGAGCAGTGGTTCGTAAAGATGGATGAGCTGATCCGTCCTGCGGTGGACGGTGTGAAAAAGGGTGAGATAAGGCTTATTCCCGAAAATATGGAAAAGACCTATTACAACTGGACGGACAATATCAGAGACTGGTGCATATCCAGACAGCTGTGGTGGGGACACCGCATACCCGCATATACATGCGATAAGTGCGGTAAGCTCATAGTATCAGGGACAAAGCCCACTGTCTGTCCGGAGTGCGGACATGAGCAGCTTACACAGGATCCGGATACTCTGGATACCTGGTTCTCATCCGCACTTTGGCCGTTCTCCACATTGGGATGGCCCGAGGAGACGGAGGAGCTTAAGTATTTCTATCCAACCGATGTGCTTGTCACCGGATATGACATCATATTCTTCTGGGTCATCAGGATGATCTTTTCGGGATATGAGCAGATGGGCCGCGAGCCGTTTAAGACAGTCCTCTTCCACGGTCTGGTACGTGATGAAAAGGGACGTAAGATGTCAAAATCTCTCGGCAACGGTATAGATCCGCTTGAGGTCATAGACAGGTACGGCGCGGATGCGCTCCGCTTCATGCTCATCACCGGTAATGCGCCGGGCAATGACATGAGATTCTCTTATGAGAAGGTTGAGGCAGCGCGTAACTTTGCCAACAAGATATGGAATGCGTCCCGTTTCATTCTTATGAATATGGACGGCAAGACAGTGACTGAGCCGGCGGAGGGAAGCCTTGCACCGGTGGACCGCTGGATACTCTCCAAGGTAAATACCGTGGTAAGGGAAGTCACCGACAATATGGAGAAGTTTGAGCTGGGAGTTGCCGCAGCAAAGATATATGACTTCATATGGAACGAGCTCTGTGACTGGTATATAGAGATGGTAAAGCCGAGACTCTACAATACCGATGACGCAGAGTCCCAGAATGCAGCACTGTATACGCTGAAGAAGGTACTCATCACATCCTTAAAGCTGCTGCATCCCTATATGCCGTTTGTAACCGAGGAGATATACTGCACGATGAAGGAAGAGACGGCCGATGCCGGCATGGATGAGTCGATCATGATATCGGACTGGCCCGTTTATGACGAGTCTCTGAATTATGCTTCCGATGAGAGGAGCATAGAGATAATAAAGGAGGCTGTAAAGGGCGTGAGAAACGTCCGTTCTTCAATGAACGTTCCTCCCAGGAAGGCTGCAGATGTCACTGTGGTATCTGATGACAGCGGAGTGCTTGATTCATTCAGGACAGGGGAGATATATTTCAAGGCACTCGTAAACGCACCGTCTGTTGCATATCAGACCGATAAAAACGGCATACCCGACGATGCTGTCTCCGTTGTTACCGGAAGTGCTACGGTATATATACCGCTTGCGGAGCTCGTAGATATCGGCGGTGAGATAGAGCGGCTGGAAAAGGAACGCAAGAGACTCGAGGGCGAGCTGAAGCGTTCCAATGCGATGCTGTCAAATGAAAAGTTTTTGTCAAAGGCACCGGAGAGCAAGATAGCCGAGGAAAAGGAAAAGCTCGCTTCTTATGAGAAGATGATGAGCGAGGTAAAGGAGCGCATAGCTTCCCTGAAAGGTCAGGTAGAGAAATAAGATTATGATAGATTTTGAAGAAGAGCTTAAAAAATTCCATCCGTCACCCGAGGTAGAAGATGCCGAAAGCGCGATAAGAGCTTTGGATGTGACGGACATGGTCGATCTGATAGTACAGCTCGAAGAAAAGAACAGAACGGCAACCACAAGAGTTTGATTTCAGAGGCAATATTTTGAGATGCTTTAATTGCGGGTGTGAGCTTACCGTAAATGATTTCTGCACGAACTGCGGTGCGGATATAAAGGATTACAGACGGATAGTACGTCTTTCAAATCAGTACTATAACGATGGCTTGGTGAAGGCAAAGGTACGCGATCTTTCGGGTGCGGTACTGTCGCTTCGCGCTTGTTTAAAGCTCAACCGTATGAATGTGGATGCCAGAAATCTGCTGGGACTTGTCTACTTTGAAATGGGCGAGGCTGTCGCTGCGCTTACCGAGTGGGTGGTAAGTAAGAACATCAAACCCGAGAAGAATATCGCGGATGACTTCATGGAGGAGGTGCAGAGCAACCCGAGCAGGCTGACTACGATCAACCAGTCCATTAAAAAATACAATCAGGCGTTGCTTTATGCGAAGCAGGGGAGCCTTGATCTTGCTGTGATACAGCTGAAAAAGGTACTTCAGATGAACCCGAATCTTGTAATTGCCTATGAGCTGCTGGGGCTTTTGTACCTGGAGTCGGAGGAATACAAGCGGGCCAGACGCATACTCACGCTCGCTTCAAAGATAGACTGTAACAATACCCGGATACTCTATTATCTGAGAGAGGCGGAAGAGGGTATAAGGGCGAGGTATGCGGATGAGGGTGCAGGCAGCTCGAAAAAGAAGAGTGTGACGGCATCGGATTCGTTTACCTATATGAGCGGTAATGAGACGATCATCCAGCCTATAAATACAGGGGAGAAGAAGGGTGTCTCAGGCATCATCAGCCTGATAATAGGCGTAGCGATAGGATGTGCGATAATGTTCTTCCTTGTGCTGCCGGCGAGACTTCGTGCGGTTTCGACTCAGATGAATGACCAGCTCAAGGCGGTAAGTGATGAGCTTACCGCGAAGAATGCGGATCTGGTGGAGCAGGATAAGCGCATAGAAGCTCTGCAGAGTGAGAATGATACGGTAAAAGCGCAGATAGATGAGCTTACGGGAAGCTCCGGCATGGAGGAACGCTATGATCATCTGTCAGATGCCGCACTCAATTATATGAGGGAGCCGGATGACGTGCTGGGCACCGAAGCGATGCTTGAGAGCATACTGGGAGACAGTATCTCGCAGAACAGCGCGATATCCTCCATAGGTGTGAGCAGCAATGCGGTCACGCTTGATCCGGCCGTATATTCGGAATCATTCAGAAATCTGTACGGATATCTGAAGGGAGAGGTCGCATCCAAGGCCGCGGCGACATACATAGACCGCGGACGTGAGGAGCTGTCCAATGATGAATATCAGTCGGCGATAGCAGATCTTTTGAGAGCGACCGAGATAGATCCCGGCAGTGATGAGGCATGGTATTATCTTGCGGAGAGCTACAAGGAGTCGGGAGACAGCGTACATGCTACGCAGATATACAGTAAGATAGTCAATGAGATGGCAGACTCCGAATATGCCGAGAGATCCAGGAGAAGCCTGACAAACGGTGCAGCAACAGATAATGACAGCACTCAGACCGATCAGGACAATGCTGAGGATACCGCGGCTGAGACTGATGAGGCACTGGCACAGGCACTTGCGGCGCAGGCACTCCAGCAGGCGACTGCAGGAGCCGCGGCATCGGATATCAATACCTTGGAGGGGGCAGCACAGTAGTGAGGCTCATACATTGTTCAGACATACATCTTGATATACCGTTCGGTGATATACTGACGCAGGAAAAGTCAGCCACCAGAAAGCAGGAGCTGATCACGGCGTTTTCAAACATGGTGGAGTTTGCCGCTGCGGAAGGAGTGAGGGCGATACTCATCACAGGCGGTCTTATTGATGCCGAGCATATATCAAGACATACTCTTGATATGATTTACAAGGCTGTACGCAGCAATCCGGATATTATATTCGCCCTGCTTCCGGGATCTTCCTATGAGACTGCCTACTTCAGCGGAGAGAAGAATCTGCCTGAAAATTTCAGGATATTCAGCGAGCTTGATAAAAAGATCTCAATAGATGATGTGGATATTTACGGAGTATATGATGCCTCCAAGCTGCCGCTTCTTGATGAAAAGCAGACAAATATTGTCATCGCGTCGGGAGTATCACAGCTGCGCGGATTTGAGGAACGCGGCATATCATACCTCGGTATCGGACTTGAAAGGACATATAAACACGGTGATCTGAAGGGTGGTGGGTATTACTGCGCTCCGGGTTCACTTGAGGCACTCACCTTTGAGGAGGGCGGTAACAAGGGCTTTATCGAGATTTATATAAGCAAGGGTCAGCTGTCTCCGGTATTTGTCAGGAGCGGAAAGAGGCTTTGCTATGAAATAGACGTTGATATAACAGGTGCTATGAGCGTGGACGAGGTGGCTGACAATACAAGGCACGGACTCAGTCTTCAGAAGGGCATAAACGGCGCGGCAATGGTGCATGTGAATCTGGTCGGGCGCATGGATCTGGACCATATCATAGACGATAAGCTGCTGCAGAAGACACTGTCAAGAGAGTATTTTGCCGTATCGGTCACGGATACCGATGTGGATTTTGATATTACCGTGGACGGTATCACGGAGAACACCTTACGCGAAAGATTCATAAGGCGTGTAAGTGAGGGCAACGAATCTCTCGAGCTGAAGAAAGAGATAATAAGAGCCGGGATCACGGCTATTTCAGGTGGAGACGTATTTTGAGGATAGTAAGCATCCACATAGATGGATTCGGAAATCTTAAGAATATAGATTACCTTTTATCACCGGGGATGAACACCAAGGAGATAGGTACCGTCTGGGACAGATCGGCGGTAGCGGAGTTTGTTGTTGCCATGCTGTACGGTCTTGCCGGGCAGCAAAAGCTCAGGGGGCTCTATGCTCCGCGTGACGGCGGAGCCTTCGGAGGCTCCATGACGTTATCCGTAGAGGGCAACGAATATACGGTAACAAGAAGCTTTGGGACGGATGAGAGCATGGATACCATGTCCTTTGTAAGCATGGCTGACGGGAGACAGCAGACTTTTGATCCGGCTTTCCTGCTCGGGGTCACGAGAGACCAGTATGTGCGCAACGCCACGATCATAGAGGGAAGCAGCTTTGACGACCATTCCATGCACGACCGCAATCTGCTGATGTCGCTTATAAATGCCGAGGAAGACAGATTTATATCAAACAAGGCTCTGGATGCTCTGGCAAGGGCAGAGACCAGACTCACCAGGGGCGGTACGAGAGTAGTGGAAGAAGCAAGATACAAGGAAGAACAAAAGCTGTATGATCTGCAGGCTGATCTTAAATACTGCCAGCAAAAAAGTGACGAGGTAAAGATACTCAGAGAGCAGGAGGCCGAGGCCGAAAAGGTAGTTGACGAAAAAAAGATACTCATGGACGAGGCTGAAGAGAAGCTCAATAAGGATAGTAACGGAAAGAGGCAGAACAGCCACATATTAAGCCTTATGCTTTCTGTCATATGTATAGCCGGAGGACTGCTCCTGATACTCGCCGGAGTCGTATTCAGATTTGAGATACCGGGCGCGGTGAACGGGTCATATGATACCATATATGACGGTTTTCTTTTGATGCTTTTTGCACTTGTGGTATTCTATCTCAGACGGCGTTGGCGCAGAAGACAGGAAGAGAAGATAGACAGACTGAGACAGACGGCGGACGAGTGCAGGCAGGCATACGAGGACGCGCTCACTGTTGACAGCGGTATAAAGGAGCAGATAAAAGAGGTTTCCAAGGATGCGGACAGACTGGGTGCAGCATCGGACACGCTGGAGAACTTCAAGAAAAGGGTGGATGGTGAGAGGAGCCAGCTCACTGTCATAAGAGGAGCAAGGAAATATATAATCGCGGCTACCGAGGAGGCCGGTCATGAGTATGTAAGGATAAAGAATGTATTCCAAAAGGAATTTCCTGTCCTGCTGGTCATGGATATATTTGCCGATCATGCGATGGCAAGAGAAGTATTCGACAGGACCTCAGAGAAATGTCAAGTGTTATTTTTAAGATAGGAGAAGTATGATGACGATAAAGATCGTGGCAGACAGCTGCTGTGAGTTTCCGGAAGAGCTTAAAAGGGAGGTGACATGTGTCAATGTGCCGCTCATCCTGATGCTCGGTGAACAGACGGTAATGGACGATGAGAACTTCGAGCAGAAAAGCTTTCTTAAAATGGTATCGGAGTGTAAGGGGGTGCCCCGCTCTGCGTGTCCCTCACCGGAGAAGTATATGAGTGCCTATGAGGGAGACGAGGACTGTGTCTTCGTGGTGACGCTTTCATCTGCGCTTTCAGGCTCATACAATACTGCCGTGCTTGCGAAGGAGCTCTATGAGGAGGAGCACGGCACGGATAAGAAGATATATGTATTTGACTCAAAGAGTGCTTCGGGAGGTGAGGCGCAGGTCGCCATCAAAGCTGCGGAGCTGTATCGGCAGGGTAAGAGCTATGAGGAGATAGTAGAAGAGACCGAGAGCTTTATCGCCGGTATGAATACATATTTCGTGCTTGAATCACTCGATGTGTTCAGAAAGAACGGCAGGCTCTCCAATACCAAGGCATTTGCGGCAAATATGCTGAGTCTTAAGCCTGTGTGCAAGGGTGTGAACGGGATAGTGGAGTCCGCTGCGATACAGAGAGGGATTAAAAACGCGCTTAAGAAAATGGTCGAGATCTCGCTGGAGGGTATCAAAGACACGAAGGATCGTATACTTATCATAAATCACTGCAACTGTTATGAACGTGCGGCAGGAGTGCTGGCTGACTTTATATCAAGGGTGGAGTTCAAAAAGACTATGATACTCGACACCAGAGGGGTGAGTACGCTCTATGCCTCTGATGGCGGCATTATCGTTTCATTCTGACAAAAAACAAAAACATTATTAATAAGGAGATATGATTATGGCAAAGAAAGAAAAGGTAGTATTGGCGTATTCCGGCGGACTGGACACCACCGTCATCATTTCCTGGTT
>JAGBNR010000010.1 GCA_017634315.1 Lachnospiraceae bacterium | reverse complement strand
GTTTCTTCACTTGCAGGCTGCGGCAGCTCAGCAGCTTCAAATGAGGCAGCAGCTCCTGCACCCGCAGCAGAGGAGGCAGCTCCTGCAGAGGAAGCAGCACTCGCAGAGGAGGCACCTGCAGCAGAGGAGGCAGCACCCGCAGAGGAGGCACCTGCAGCAGCAGAAGGCGGCTCAGGCGAGTACACAGGCGGCACACAGTTCGATGGTGTCGTAGCTAAGGAAGCTTACAAGTTCCCTGTAGACGTTAAGTCATTCCAGTCAACATACTGGCAGGCAGCTCTTAAGGGAATGGACATGGCTAAGGCTGAGCTTGGCGTTGACTATGACGCTCACGGCCCTAACTCTGAGTCAGATATCGCTGACCAGGTTAACATGCTCAACTCTGATATCAACAGCAACCCTCCGGGAATCGCTCTTGCAGCATGCGACACAAGCTCAGTGCTTGATTCTCTTAAGACATGCGCAGACAAGGGTATCCCTGTTGTCTGCTTCGATACAGGTGTTGCTGACGCTCCCGAGGGCTCTGTCGTAGCTACAGTCGCTACAGACAACGGCCAGGCAGGTGAGGTTGCAGCTGAGAATATGTATAAGGCTCTTAAGGATGTGATCGCAAACGCTGACGGTCAGGTACGTATCGGTGAGGTAAACCAGGACGCTACAGCTCTTAACATCCAGCAGAGAGGTATGGGATTCGTTAACAAGATGATCGATCAGATCACTGCTGACGGCAAGACTGTTGCAGTAGTAGGTAACGAGTTCTATGCTAACGAGGCTAAGAAGGCTCATTCAGATCTCGCTGATGAGAAGTCAGCTGATGTCGTGATCGAGGTTTCTGTTCCCGCTCAGACCACTGTTGAGCTCTGCTCTACAGCAGCACAGGCTATCATGTCAAAGTCTGACACGATCGGTATCTTCGGTTCAAACCAGACAGCAGCAGAGGGTGTGCTTGCAGCAGATGCTAACCTTTCTATCCTTGGTACTGATGCAGCAGCAGGCGATGTTATCGGTGTCGGATTTGATGCCGGCTCTATCATCAAGGGTGCTATCGAGGATGGCACAATGTATGGTGCAGTTACCCAGTCCCCTCTTATGATGGGTTACTATGCTATATATGCTCTTACCATGGCAGCAAACGGCGACAAGGTCGAGGACTTCCCTACAGCCGGCTATTGGTATGATGCAAGCAACATGAACGATGCTACTATCGCTCCGAACCTGTATGACTAAATGACGAGAGCTGCGAAGCAGCGTAGTCATATGTGGTTGTATATTCAGTAGGAATAGTTTTTTACATCGTTCTGACTGAGAACATAAGCGGCTCTTCTCTCTCAGGAGGGAAGAGTCGTTTTTTTGAAGTTTGCCAAAGGCAAACTTCCTGTAAGAAATGGAGGAGATATAATGCTTAAAGGAATACCCAAGATATTACCGCCCGAGCTCTTAAAGATACTTTGCGAGATGGGGCACACAGATGAGCTTACCATAGGTGACGGAAACTTCCCGGGTACCACATACGGAAAAAAGGTGATACGCATGGACGGTCACGGAGTACCCGAGATACTTGATGCTATACTTCAGGTATTTCCTCTTGATACATATGTGGAGCATCCGGTCACACTCATGGCAGTAGTCAAGGGTGATACGGTAGAGACCCCCATATGGGACACCTATAAGGAGATCGTAAGGAAATACGATGACAGAGGAGATGCCTGCTTCGAAGAGATAGACAAGTGGGAATTCTATGACAAGACAAAGGAGCATTCGAGTGTAGTGATACAGACCGGTGAGTCAGCACTCTATGCAAACATAATACTCAAGAAAGGTGTTGTAGTAGACTGAAGGTGACTGTCGAGAGCAGCTTCCCGAGCGTAGCCGGGAGGAGCGTGCCAGGATACTACTGAAGTATACTGCATAAAAAAGTAAGGGGGAACCCCTGAAGGTTCGGAGGAAAAATGAGAGATCTGCTTTTAGGTATAGATATAGGAACGAGCTCATGCAAGGTATCTGTTTTCTCAAAAGACGGAAAGGATATTGCATCACAGACAGGGAAATACATTGTTTCCTATCCGCATCCCGGATGGGCTGAACAGAAGCCTGAGGACTGGTGGAAGAGCGTATGTGACTCGATACAGGGGATATTAAAGGATACCGATATATCTCCGCAGGAGATAAAGGGTGTCGGTATAGACGGCCAGAGCTGGTCTGCGATAGCGATCGACAAGGACGGGAGGGTACTGTTCCCTACACCCATCTGGATGGATACCAGAGCGGGTGACATATGCGACGAGGTCAATCGCAGAGTAGGTGAAGACAAGATATTTGAGGTGGCCGGAAATGCACTTCAGCCCTCATATACAACTCCTAAAGTGCTTTGGTATGAGAAGGAATATCCCGATGAGTATAAGAGGATAGACAAGATACTGCAGAGTAACGGATATATAGCCTATAAACTGACCGGAGCAGTGACTCAGGATGTATGCCAGGGATATGGATGGCATTGCTTTAATATGAAGACAGGCAGCTGGGATACGGATATGGCAAAGGCACTCGGTATACCCGTATCCTTCCTGCCGGATATAGTTAACTGTGACACGATAGTAGGCAAGGTCACCGAAGAGGCTTCAAGAGAGTCGGGACTTGCCGTGGGTACTCCCGTTGTAGCGGGCGGTCTGGATGCTGCTTGCGGTACACTCGGAGCGGGAGTCATAAATAACGGAGATACGCAGGAGCAGGGAGGACAGGCCGGAGGCATGAGTATCTGTACGGATACCTATCATGCCGATCCCAGACTGATACTCAGCTATCATGTGGTGCCGGACAGGTGGCTGCTGCAGGGCGGTACCACCGGTGGCGGCGGAGTAATGAGATGGTTTGAGAGTGAATTCGCCGGAGAGGAGCGAATGAAGGAAGCAGCCGGAGATGAGTCTTCTCTTGTGCAGCTGAACGTTATAGCGGAAAAGGTGTCGCCGGGGTGTGACGGGCTGGTGTTCCTTCCCTATATGTCGGGTGAGAGGACACCTATATGGGATACCAAAGCAAAGGGTGTATTCTACGGTATAGACTTTTCAAAGACCAAAGGACACTTTGTGAGGGCATGTATGGAAGGTGTGGCTTATTCGCTAAGGCACAATCTTGAAGTGGCTGAGAAAGCAGGTGCTTCATCCGATGTCTTGAGAGCTGTAGGAGGATCGGCAAATTCACGTCTGTGGACTCAGATCAAGGCTGATGTAACGGGAAGAGAGATCATAGTTCCCGCATCCGATACAGCGACCACCTTAGGTGCTGCGATGCTCGCGGGAAAGGCAATAGGGATGTATTCATCATATGATGAAGCTGTAAAGCTTGCGGTGAGAGATACAAGAAAGCATGAGCCGGACAGCAGTGTGAAGGCATCCTATGACAAAGCATACGAAACGTACCTTTCAGTATATGAGGACCTGAAGGGTCTGATGCAGAGGACGTAATATATATAATTTCACATATATCAAAGGAGGAAGCTATGAAAGCAGGAGTAGTACATGCAAAGAATGATATCAGATATGAGGATATTGAAAAGCCAAAGGCTGAGCCCGGCAAGGTGGTCATAAAGGTTAAATATACCGGTATCTGCGGATCGGATGTACCGAGGGTAAACGGCGATGCCTGCCACTATTATCCGAACGTACTGGGACATGAGTTTTCGGGAGTGGTAGATGAGATCGGTGAGGGTGTCACATCGCTTAAGGTAGGAGACAGGGTCGCAGGTATGCCGCTGGTACCCTGTATGAAGTGTCCCGACTGTCAGAAGGGTGATTATTCACTGTGCAAGCACTACAGCTTCATAGGCTCACGTGAGTTCGGAAGCTTTGCGGAGTATGTAAGCGTACCGGAGAAGAACGCGGTGAAGTTTGATGACAGCGTAAGCTTTGAGAAGGGTGCCTTCTTCGAGCCTGCTACGGTCGCTCTGCACGGACTGATGCGCGTAGACTACAAGGGTGGCGGAAACGTAGCCATACTCGGCGGCGGTACGGTAGGTATGATGACTGCTCAGTGGGCTAAGATATTCGGTGCCAAGCAGGTAGTGGTGTTTGATATACTTGATGAGAGGCTCGAGCTCGGTAAGAGACTCGGTGCTGACGGAGGGATAAACACTCTTAAGGAAGGCTTCATGGATAAGGCCATGGAGATGACGGACGGAAGAGGCTTTGATTACGTGTATGAAACTGCCGGAAATACCATCACTATGAAAATGGCATTCAAGCTTGCGGCAAATAAGGCAGGGGTCTGCTTTATAGGTACACCTACCAAGGAGCTTTCGTTTACGGTAGACGAATGGGAGTGCATGAACAGGAAGGAGTTTACTCTGACCGGATCGTGGATGAGCTATTCGGCTCCTTTCCCGGGCAAGGAATGGGAGCTTACCGCTCATTATTTCGGAAACGGCATGCTGAAGTTTGATGATTCCTTTATATACAAAAAGGTGCCGCTTTCAAATATAGCCGAGGCATTTGAGTGGTTCAAGACACCGGGAACGGTAAAGGGCAAGATACTGATAAACAGTGAAGAGTAAAGAGGATGCGCCATATGCAGCGTATCATCGCGAGCATCCTCAAATAAAAAGAAAAGTAAGAAAGGACTGGGACAATGAAGGACTATATGAAGGAGATGGTAAGGCTTCAGAAGCAGGGAGAGAGCGTAGGTATTTATTCTGCCTGTACCGGCAATGCGCTGGTGCTTGAAGCCTGCATGAGACATGCGGTAAAGACTGATACTGTGCTGCTCATTGAGGCGACCGCCAATCAGGTGGATCAGTACGGCGGATATACGGGTATGAAGCCAAAGGATTTCATGGATATGATCCATAAGCTCTCTGACAAGACCGGACTTCCGATGGAGCGTATCATACTCGGAGGAGATCACCTCGGACCTCTTACCTTCGCACATTACGATGAGGACAAGGCAATGGCTGAGTCGCGCGAGCTCATAAGACAGTATGTAGCTGCCGGCTTTACTAAGATACATATAGATACCAGCATGAAGGTCGCAAGTGACGATCCGAACACAAGGCTGTCGGACGAGGTGATATCACGCAGGGGAGCAGAGCTTGCAAAGGTGGCGGAGGAAGCCTATGCCGAGCTTATAAAGAGTGATCCCGATGCGAAGCATCCCGTGTATATAGTGGGAAGCGAGGTACCGATCCCGGGAGGCTCACAGGATGCCGTCGATACAGGCGTGAGTGTTACCAAGGTGAGCGATTTCAAGGCAACCGTACAAGCATTTAAGGATGCATTTGAGGCAGGAGGAGTCTCTGATGCATGGGATTATGTGATAGGAGTGGTGGTACAGCCCGGAGTAGAGGAAAAGGATGCCGGATGTACCGAATACGACAGAGCCAAGGCAACAGAGCTCATGGCCTCCATAAAGGAATACCCGAGTCTGGTATTTGAGGGACATTCGACCGATTACCAGACCAAGATAAAGCTGAGGGAGCTTGTGGAGGACGGAGTAGGCATACTCAAGGTAGGTCCGGGACTCACCTTTGCACTGAGGGAGGGACTGTTCTCGCTTGCCTATGCCGAGAAGGAGCTGTATGCATCGGAGCCCAAGAAGCAGAGCTACTTCATGGAGACGCTTGATGCCGCCATGAGAAAGGATCCCAAGTATTACAAGAATCATTATCATGGCAGTGAAAGTGAGATAGATCTCAAGAGAAAATTCTCGTTCTCGGACAGATGCAGGTATTACCTTCCAGATAAGGATGTGCAGGACTCACTCGACAGACTTTTCGACAACTTTAAGGACGGAGTGCCGCTCAATCTGCTCTCACAGTTCATGCCCGTACAGTACACAAAGGTGAGAGAAGGCATACTTAAAAATGATCCTAAAGAGCTGGTATTTGACAGGGTGGCTTATACTATAGATGAGTACCTTTACGCTACCTGTCAGCAGAAGCTCGGATAGCGGGGGGCTTTATCGTGTATCATAAGCGGAGGCTATCGTAAGTTGCTGAAAAATACAGAGAACGAAAGCAAAACAGGCAGACCGCGGTCTGCCTGTTTTTTGAGAGGATTAAGAGACGGAGTGCCGATAGCAATGGGCTATCTGGCGGTTGCCTTTACCCTTGGCATCACAGCAGCCAATATAGACATGACAGCCGTGCAGAGCTTTCTGATGTCGCTCGGGATGGTGGCATCTGCAGGAGAATATGCGGCAATAATACTCATAGGATCGGCTGCGGGAGTGACCGAGATGATAGCCACGACCCTTATCATAAATCTCAGGTATTTTTTAATGAGCTGTTCACTTTCCCAAAAGCTGTCTCCGGATGAGCCGATGTGGAAGAGATGTCTGCTGGCGTACTGTGTTACGGACGAGCTTTTCGGCATATCCTCCGCAGTCCCCGGATATCTTGAGCCGGTATACACCTATGGAGCGGCCGTTGTGTCAGTGGCGGGGTGGTGTCTCGGCACGGTGCTGGGAGTGGTGGCAGGAGACATACTGCCTGTAAGGCTTGCTTCTGCCATGAATGTCGCTTTATACGGCATGTTTCTTGCGATCATCATACCGCCGGCAAAAAAGAGCAGCTTTATGGCAGGTCTGGTCGTGATATCGATGGCGGCGAGCTATGTATTTACGGTCATCCCGGTTATATCGGATATTTCGGAGGGCTTCAGGATAATAATACTGACCGTTATAATAGCAGGCGCGGCCGCATTCATAAGACCCGCAGAGGAGGCATGAGCCAATGGGAAAAAACACATATACAGCTCTTCTTATCATGACACTTACGATCTATGCGATACGTGTGATACCGTTCGTGATATTCAGGCGTGAGATAAAGAATAAATGGGTGAGGTCATTTCTG
Source organism: Lachnospiraceae bacterium (assembly GCA_017634315.1). Lineage (GTDB taxonomy): Bacteria > Bacillota > Clostridia > Lachnospirales > Lachnospiraceae > NK4A144. The sequence goes on along the minus strand of JAGBNR010000010.1, from coordinate 1,878 downwards.
TACTATGTCCCTTACGTGACGCTTGCCGTAATGACGTTTCCCGCGATCCTCAATGCCACATCATCGGTATGGTCCGGTACACTTGCTCTTGCGGTTGGAATAACCGTTGCGCTTATCAGGGGTGATCTCTTTACGGTTGCAATAAGTGCCTGTATTGCGGTATTCTTATTAGAGTTATTTTTGGTTGTGTAGGGTCACTATGCGTGTGTCAGAGCAGACATGACAGGCATGGATCTTCATATGGAGTGTATTAAATGAGAAATATTATGTGGGATATTCTGATGATAGTCATAGGGGTGGTGCTGATAATGTTTCCCGGCACCGCTATGGACGTATCCATTAAGGTAATAGGTGTGCTGCTGCTGGTCGCGGGAGCTACCGGAGTGATACTTGGTATAAAAGGACAGGGTGCTTATCAGATATATACGATGAGCGGGGCAGTGGTATCCATAGTGGCAGGAGTGGTATGTCTGCTGCAGCCGGGGATCATCAAGTCGATCCTGCCGCTTGTGATGGGCATAGTGATACTTGCTACAGGAATACTTAATATCGTAAACGCATTTGCGGCAAAAAGAGCCGGTGCTTCAAAGTGGCTCATCTCACTGCTGCTCGCGATAGTGACCGTGATAATGGGTATCGTCATACTGCTTAACCTTAACGGTACGGCGGATCTGCTTGTCAGTATCATAGGATTTATATTTGTATATAACGGAGTATCCATGCTTATCATGAAGATACTCAACAGAGTGTGACTTGAGGTGACAGGATGTCGGTGAAGTATCATAATTTCGGTGGAGTGATCGGCTGGAATCTCCAGAAGCTGTTCCCTTCGCTGTCGTCAAACAGCTATCTGAAGCTTCAGTTTATAATGCGAAGGAAGCTTCAAAAGCAATATATAGACTATTTTTTGGATGAGGGCAGGAAAGAGCCCCCCATGCCTCTTGTCGTCAATCTGGAGACTATCAACAGATGCAACTCCGACTGCGCCTTCTGTACGGCAAACAGGTATGCCGAGAAGCGTCCGTTTAAGCGCATGGAAGAGGAGCTTTTCTACAGCATCATAGATCAGCTCAGCGACTGGGGGTATAAAGGATATCTTACCCTTTACGGCAATAATGAGCCGTGGCTTGACAAACGCATAGTCGAGTTTCATAAGTACTGCAGAGAGAAGCTGCCGGAGTGCTTTATCTTCATGTCAACCAACGGACTGCTGCTTGACATCGATAAGGTGAAAGCTGTCCTGCCGTATGTGAATCAGCTCATAATAAACAATTACTGCGAAGATATGAAGCTGCACAAGAATGTACAGGAAATATATGATTATGCAAGGACCCATGAGGAGGAATTTGAGTCTGTAGAGCTTTTGTTTCAGATGAGATATGCAAAGGCCGTGCTCACAAACCGCGCGGGCTCTGCTCCCAATAAAAAGAACACCACAAGGACACTCAAAGAGACCTGCCTGATGCCATACACCGACATCTTTATCTTCCCTGACGGAAGGATGGGTATATGCTGCTGCGACAATTATGAAAAGACAACCATGGCGGATCTTAACGAAGTGCCCATAAAGGAGGCGTGGAACTCCGAAATGTATCAGAAGATACGTACAGCCATAAGGGAATCAAGAGCGGAGTATCCGTTCTGCAGGTATTGTGATTTCATAGATGCCGGACTTCGCATGGATATAGTGGATGATGCGTTAAAACACAGAAAAGAGCATCACGGGGCAAGGCAGTCACTATTCAGGAAATAAAGAGGGATTCATGAAGAAAAAAGCACTTGTTATCGGTGCGGGACCCGCAGGTCTTACCGCCGCATACGAGCTTTTAAGACAGAGCGATGATATAGAGGTGACCGTTTTTGAGGAAACGGAGCAGT
>JAGBNR010000091.1 GCA_017634315.1 Lachnospiraceae bacterium | reverse complement strand
GAGCTGCATGATATCAAGGAGCAGATAACGGTCGATGATACACTGCTCGTGGTAGATGCCGGTACCGGACAGGCTGCTGTGGATGTAGCCTGCGGCTTTGATGAAAAGGTCGGCATAGATGGAGTGATACTCACGAAGCTCGACGGTGATACCAGAGGCGGCGCGGCACTTTCCATAAAGGCAGTCACGGGAAAGCCGGTGCTGTATGCCGCAAGCGGGGAGAAGCCTCAGGACTTTGACATATTCTATCCGGACAGGATGGCAGGCCGTATACTCGGCATGGGAGATGTGCTTTCTCTCATCGAAAAGGCCGGAGAAGCGATAGATGAAGAGGATGCCAGGAAGGCTGCGGAAAGCCTGAAAAAAGGACGTTTTACCTTTAATGACTACCTTGACTCGATGAAGCAGATCGGAAAGATGGGTGGTATGGGATCGGTGATATCCATGCTGGGACTCGGAGGCAAGGGGATGCCCGAGATAGATGAGACCACATTAAAGCGTAATGAGGCTATCATAATGAGCATGACACCTGCCGAAAGGGAAGAGCCAAAGCTCTTAAATCCACGTCGCAAGATACGTATAGCGAAGGGATCGGGAGTGGATATCATGTACGTGAACAGGCTTGTGAAACAGTTTGAGCAGATGCAGAAGCTCATGAAGCAGATGACGGGCGGAGGAAAGAAGCGGGGACGCTTTGCACAGATGGCACAGATGCAAAACCTAATGCGACAGCTTAAGGTATAACGCATATAGTAATTATTTATTCATTTATTTTACGGAGGACAAAGAAATGGTAAAGATCAGACTCAGGAGAATCGGAAAGAAGAAGGCACCATTCTACAGGATAGTGGTTGCTGACGCAAGGACATCAATGCAGAGCAATACGCTCGCGGAGATCGGCACATACGATCCCCTCAAGGAGCCGGCAGAAGTAAAGATAAACGAGGAAGAGGCTAAGAAGTGGCTGAAGAACGGAGCACAGCCCACAGAGACGGTAGCTCGTCTGTTCAAGAATGCCGGTATCACAAAGTAATACCTCCGACATAAACAAAAACTGATTTTATTATTTTGGAGGTGACAAATGAAAGAACTGGTAGAGGTCATAGCCAGAGCTCTCGTTGATGAACCTGACAAGGTCGTAGTGGCTGAGGAGGAGAACGACAGAGAGATCAATGTGACGCTTAGGGTTGCCAAGGAGGACATGGGTAAGGTCATCGGCAGATCCGGACGCATAGCAAAGGCTATCAGAGCCGTGGTCAAGGCTGCGGCGACAAAGACAGACAAGCATGTGAATGTAGACATACTGGATGAAGAAGAGGGCTGAGTTGTTATCCGTGGGTCAGATCACATCTACTCACGGACTGAAGGGAGAGCTGAAGGTCTATCCCACAACAAACGATCCCGAGGTGAGATTCAGGGAGCTAAAGAGTGTGATACTCAAGACACCGAAGGAGGAAATACCCGTAACAGTCGAATCGGTCAGGTTCATGAAGAACCTGGCCCTTTTGAAATTCAGGGAGCTTTCGGGTATAGACGCGGCAGAGAAATATAAGGGCGCATATGTATGTGTCCCAAGGAGCGAGGCCGCAAAGCTCGGACCTGACGAATACTATGAGGCGGATCTTATCGGCATGGATGTGATCACCGATGAGGATGAACGTCTGGGAATGCTCACTACCGTATATCATACCGGAGCCAACGATGTATATGAGATAGAGCTGGAAGGATCGGAGGGCAAAGACGGCAGGCACCGTAAGGTGCTGATCCCGGCTATAAAGGAATGCATCAAGGGAGTGGATGTGGATAAAGGGATAATGACTATCCATGTAATGGAGGGGCTTTTCTGATGAAGTATGAGGTGCTCACCATCTTTCCGGATATGGTAGACAGTGCTTTCAGGACGGGGGTAACGGGCAGGGCATCCGGTGAGGGGCTGATAGAGCTTGATACGGTCAATATCAGGGACTACAGCACGAATTCATACGGCTCCATAGACGGATATACCTATGGAGGCGGTGCGGGTATGCTCATGCAGTGCGAGCCTGTATATCAGGCATATCTTGAGGCATTGAGGAGACTGGGTAAAGGGGAACCCGCGGACAGCGGCACGAAGCCCGTGCGTGTGGTCTACCTGACACCGACAGGAGAGGTATTCAGGCAGAAAAAGGCTGAGGAGCTCGCAAATGAAAAGGAGCTTATTTTCCTGTGCGGGCATTACGAGGGTATAGACGAGAGGGTCATAGATGAGATAGTAACCGACAGGATATCCATAGGAGACTATGTACTGACCGGCGGTGAGATAGCCGCACTTGCCGTTATGGATGCGGTGGCGAGGCTCATACCCGGGGTACTGAAGAATGAGGACTCTGCGGAGACCGAGTCCTTTAATACCGGGGGACTCCTGGAATATCCGCAGTATACGAGACCGGATGAGTGGCACGGAAGGAAAGTACCCGAGGTATTGCTTTCGGGAGATCACGCAAGGGTAGACAATTACAGGATGCATGAAATGCGCAGAGTGACAAGGGAGCACCGTCCGGATCTGTATGAGGAATACATGAAGCACCGCGGGATAAACTGAAAATATCGTGCCCTAAAACATCTCAGATTTTGCTTGATATTTATCATGCATCTGTGATATTATCTTGAAGTTGCGATATTTCAATGTTGGAAGGTAACTTGGACGGTCCGCTGCCGCAGATGCGGTCATGAACGTCTGGATTAATTCAAACAGGAGGTTTATGAGATGAATGCAGAGATCATCAGGGAGATCGAAGAGGAACAGAAAAAGAAAGAGGTATCTGAGTTTAATGTAGGCGATACCGTACGTGTACACAATAAGATACGCGAGGGTAACCGTGAGAGGATACAGATATTTGAGGGCACCGTGCTCAAGAAGCAGGGCGGCAATACCTCAAGAGCCACCTTTACGGTACGTAAGATAAGCAACGGCGTGGGTGTCGAGAAGACATGGCCCCTGCACTCGCCCAATGTGGAAAAGGTCGAGGTGGTACGCAAGGGTAAGGTAAGACGCCATAAGCTCTTCTACTTAAGAAAGCTGACCGGTAAGAAGGCAAAGGTCAAGGCTGCGGAATAAGTAAATCCTGATCTGACACACAAAATCTCCTGTGAACTTCTCACAGGAGGTTTTTTTATGGTAAAATCAAAGCATGTCTAGACGAAGCAGTATAGGGCTCAGCTTTTACGAAAAAAAGAAGCTGATCACACAAAAAGAAGTATATGCTTTCCTGTCATGGACCGCTATCATAGTCGGTGCCATAATGCTTGCCTATGTGTCCACATATGCGTTAGGAGTAAGGACAACCGTGATAGGAGACTCTATGAGCCCCACACTTGTAAACGGTCAGGAGGTGCTCATAAACAGGCTTGTCTACAACATCTTCGAGCCGAAGGCCGGTGACGTTATCGTATTTAAGCCTAACGGAAACGAAAATGCGCATACGTATGTAAAAAGGGTGGTAGCCACGCCAGGTGATACGGTGCGTATCATGAACGGTGTGCTCTACGTAAACGGTGAGCCTATCGACAGGTTTTCCGACAGTATCGCAAGTCCCGGGGTAGCGGCTGCCGAAATGCAGGTGGGAACGGATGAATTCTTTGTCATGGGGGACGATCCGAACTCCTCGGAGGATTCGAGAAACGCGAACATCGGGAATATAAAAAAGGACACGATCATCGGCAAGGCGTGGTTTCATATGGCGGGAGGCACCGAAGGTATCGGGAGGATCAGTCAGTGACGGCATACAACTGGTATCCGGGACATATGGCAAAGGCAAAGCGTGCCATGGTCGAGGATATAAAACTGATAGATGTCATAGTGGAGCTGGTGGATGCCAGAGCCCCGCTGTCTACAAGAAATCCGGATATAGAAAATCTCGGGCAGGGTAAGGGCAGGGTAATAGTCCTTAACAAAGCGGATCTCGCGGAGGATGCGCTTACAAAAGAGTGGATCAGGCATTTCGAGGAGGACGGTCTGCTTGCCATATCGCTGAACAGCAAGGATAAGCAGGGCTTTCAGGCTGTAAGGAAGGTAATAGACGAGGCAGCCGCAAAAAAGAGGGAGAGAGATCTGAAGCGCGGGATAAAAAACCGTCCCGTAAGGCTCCTTGTAGCCGGTATACCGAATGTCGGCAAGTCAACCTTTATCAATTCTCTATGCAAAAGGAATATAGCCAAAACAGGCAATAAACCCGGAGTCACCAAGGGCAAGCAGTGGATATCGCTGGGCAAGGGGATAGACCTGATGGATACGCCGGGGATACTGTGGCCCAGGATAGAGGACAGTGATTCTCAGATAAGACTGGCACTCATCGGCTCCATGAATGATGAGGTCATAAACAGAGACGAGCTGCTCTCGGAGCTCATAAAGCTGCTGAAGGAAAGGGCAGGCGGACTCATGACGGAGAGATTCGGGATAGTGTCCGGGGATGATGAAGCGGGCGTACTGAATAAGATAGCCGCGAGGCAGTCCATGATCAGATCCGGCGGTGAGAATGACACGGAGAGAGCGGCAGGATATCTCTTTACCTCATACAGAAGCGGAGCACTGGGGAGGATAACACTTGAAGAGCCGTAGGAGGGGAAAGGCCGGCGGCGCATTGAGCTTTAGTCTCTATATACTGCTGATAATAGTCGCGGCGGTGCTTATCAGGCATTTTCTGGTAGAGAGAGTGGTGGTTGTGGGACAGTCCATGGAGCCTACGCTTGATGACGGTGACAATGTGCTGATAGAAAAGCTCTCGGGTCACACCGGGAAGATAAAAAGGTATGACATAGTGGTATTTCCCAGAGGCGGAGTACTGCTTATCAAAAGAGTGTACGGGCTCCCGGGTGACGATATAAGGATCGATGACAGCGGACTCATATATATAAACGGTGAGCCTCTCGATGACAAGCATGCATTCACGATAATGAACGATGCAGGCAGTGCCGGGGGAGACGGGATAGTGCTCGGAGGAGACGAATACTTCGTGCTCGGAGACAACCGCAACAATTCGATAGACAGCAGGTTTCCGGAGGTCGGAAACGTGAATAAAGAGGACATCAGGGGCAGGGTGATCTGGAGGCTTACTCCTTTCTCGAAAATGGGAAAAGTGAAATGACAAAGGAAGAAAAGGAAGCAAAAAGACTCGAAAAGCTGCAGAGAGAGAGAGACAGGCTGTATGCCATGGCAGAGTATGAGAGGAAGCATGCCGACTGCGAGTATATCTGCGGCATCGATGAGGTGGGAAGAGGACCGTTTGCCGGACCCGTGATGGCGGGGGCAGTGATCCTGCCAAAGGACTGTGAGATACTCTATCTCAACGATTCCAAGAAGCTCTCGGCAAAGAGACGGGAAGAGCTCTATGAGGAGATACGTGAGAAAGCGGTCTCATGGGCAGTCGCGAGAGTAGAGCCTGAGAGGATAGATGAGATCAATATCCTGCAGGCTACATACGAGGCGATGCGGGAGGCGGTTTCGAAACTGAGCATCAGACCCGATATATTACTTGTGGATGCCGTACACATACCGGAGGTGGATATACCTCAGGACAGTATAGTAAAGGGGGATGCCAAGTCGGTATCCATAGCGGCGGCATCCGTACTGGCGAAGGTAACGAGAGACAATATCATGACGGAATATGCCAAAGAGTATCCGGGCTACGGCTTTGAGAAGAACATGGGATACGGTACCGCGGAGCACAGAAATGCTCTCGCGGTCATGGGTCCCACGCCCATACACAGGAGAAGCTTTATCCACAATTACGTATGAATATCCGTGTTGATCACAATTTAATGAACAGCTCCCAGATGACGGAGACCATGCGTACCGATGAGGTACCCGTCACCCGACTGGGACCTACCCTTGCCCGTCAGATATCCGGTATGAATGTGGGTGATGTGTTTACGGGACAGATCACCGATCTGACCGGACAGACCATAGGGCTCATGCTGTCCGACAAGAGCATGATACAGGCCAGGCTGTCTTCGATGATGAGCCTTCAGACCGGTCAGACCATGTCCTTTGAGGTGACGTCAAATGCCGGAGGCAAGGTACAGCTTACACCCCTATATGCCAATCTGACCGCCGAGAGCCAGATGGGGAGGGCACTGGGAGAAGCAGGTCTTCCCTATGATGCAAGAAACTCGGAAATGGTACAGTCCATGATGGAGCAGGGCATGAAGATAGATGCGGAAAGCCTGCTGTCCATGGCACGCACGGTGTCTTCCTATCCCGATGCCGCACCGTCATCCATAGTCACGATGAAGGCCTTAAATATCCCTCTCTCGCCGGAAAATGTCGAACAGTTTGAAATATACCGTAATAACGCGCACCAGATAGCGGAGCATGTGGGAGGCATCGCCTCGGGCTTTGCGGAAGCCGCCGGAGAGTCACTAAGCATCAATAATATGCTGCTCAATGTATTCATGGGTGAGGAGGACCCGGCGATAGGCGATCTGCTGAAGGAGGCAAAGGCGTATGCGGCAGAGCATCCCGAGATGCTCACGGACGATGCTGCGGAGACGACCGGGGCATCAGGCAATACGAATGCGCAGCAGGGAGAGGCGGCAGTAGCCGGAGAAAGCGCGGAGATAGTGCCCGGCAGCGGTGAAATGCCGGATGCTGCAGGAAAAGGTGCGGCAGGTACAGATGGCATAAGATCAAATTTTTACGGGGAAAACACCGTTACCGATACGCTGCAGGAGCTCTTTACTCCGGAGGAAAGGAAAGCTCTCGCGGACGATCTGCGAAAGCTCGGTGTACCGGAGAATCTCACGGACAGGATAGAAAACAACGAGCTCAGCACCAAGGATACCTTAAACCTTGTGAGGTCTGCCATGTCGGACGGAGCGCAGGGATTGTCAGGAGAAGCTATGGAGCAGTTTGCGGATCATGTGAAGACCATGCTCAAGTCTCCGGGCTATGCGAAGCTCGTCAAAAACGAGATAATGAATGAACTGTTGATGAAGCCTGAGGATGTGGCAGACAAGGAGAAGATACAGGAGTACTTCAAACGGGTCGTGCGTGATACCGCAAAGGCGGCAGAGGTGCTCAATGCTACGGGAAGAGGAGAGACTACACTTGCGGCAAACAATCAAAGCCTGCATGACAATGTGGACTTTATGAACCAGATGAATCAGGTATTCACATACATGCAGATGCCGCTTAAAATGGCATCGGAGGCTCAGCACGGGGATCTGTATATCTATACCAACAAGAAGAAGCTGCAGTCGGGTGATGGTAATGTGTCGGCTCTGCTCCATCTGGATATGACACATCTCGGGACTATGGACATACATGTGTCGATGAATCCCGAGGGTGTGGTCAGTACCCATTTCATATTACAGAGAGACGACCTGCTGGACTTCATAGCAGAGCATCTGCCGGAGCTCGATGATAAGATAAATGCGCGCGGATACCATATGCACAGTGATGTATCTCTGAACAGGGAAAAGCAGAGTGTGCCGGAGATAATGTTCAATAAGGGGAAGAATACGAAGCTGATACAGTATACCGCGTTTGATGCCAAGGCATGAGGTCCTTGCCATAAACACAGTGCATCATTGTGGGCAAGTGGCAGAATGTCCGAAAACTGCGATTCTAAAATCGACGACCACAATACCACGTGGTCGTCGAAGAAATCGCACCAGGATGTTGGGAGAAGTGCTGACATGGAAAGAGTTTTCGGACAGTCTGGTGAGGGATGAAAAAGAGGAATGAAAAAGGATGAGAAGGATTTAAGAAAACTTACCGCGGTGGCTCTTTCGTATGAAAAGGGCGATATGGCACCTACCGTTGTCGCAAGCGGCAAGGGCAAGGTAGCGCAGAGGATCATAGAGACTGCGAAGGAGAACGATGTGCCCTTGCACGAGGACAGCAAGCTGGCGGAGACTCTGTCCAATCTTGAGATCGGGGAGATGATACCGCCCGAGCTGTATGAGGTCGTGGCCGAGGTGCTTGTCTTTGTCAATGACATGGAGAGGATAAGGAGCAAGATAGACCTCAGGTAATGCTATGAACAGAAGGGGCATCGGTAATAAATACGAGGAAAGGGCAGCGGAGTATATAAGGTCTCACGGCGCAAGGATACTGGAGCGTAATTACAGGAACCGTATGGGCGAGATAGATATCATAGCGGACGATGCGGGGACGATATGCTTTATAGAGGTAAAGTACAGAAAGGATGACGCATCAGGTGATCCGGCAGAGGCTGTGGGAGTGAAGAAACAGTTTGCCATATGCAGGGTTGCCGATCATTACAGGATGATAAAGGGGCTTCCCGAGGATATACCGTACAGATTTGACGTGACTGCCATAAAAGGCGAAGAAATACACTGGTATAAAAATGCTTTTTCGTATATTATGTTTTAAGCGAATGGAGGGTAGGATCTATGTCACAGACAGTCGATAAAAAGACCGATATGTTTACCACAAGGCTTGCGGTGGCACCGCTCAAGCTGCTCGTGATGCCGAATATCAAGCCACTGGGCGATGAGATAGACCGTTACCTTGTGTCCTTCAGAAAGAAGAGATTTCCCGGGGGGATAAACGATCCCGAGCATCAGGGATATGTGGAGGACAGCTATCAGACCAGCTTCTCGGTGCCGCGCTTCGGCTCGGGCGAGGGCAAGGCAGTACTCGGAGAGAGTATAAGAGGCAAGGATCTTTATATACTTACCGATGTGATAAATTACAGCATGACCTATGAGATGAACGGCTTCAGAAACAGGTATTCGCCTGACGATCATTATCAGGATCTGAAGAGAGTCATAGCGGCAGTCGGAGGAAAGGCGCACAGGATCACCGTGGTCATGCCGTTCATGTATGAGTCCAGACAGCATAAGAGATCGGCGCGTGAGTCTCTTGACTGTGCGATGATGATAGAGGAGCTCTCGGATATGGGAGTATCCGATCTCATGACCTTTGACGCACATGATCCGTCCGTGCAGGCGGCAGCCCCTCTCTGCGGCTTTGATAATTTCACCCCGTTTTATCAGTTTCTCAGAGCATTGCTTAAGAGCGAAGACGATCTGATGATAGATGCCGATCACGTGGTCGTGATATCTCCCGATGAGGGGGCACTGAACAGAGCCATATACTTCGCTACGGTACTCGGAGTCGATACGGGTATGTTTTACAAGAGAAGGGACTATGCGCATATAGTGGACGGCAAGAATCCCATAGTGGCGCATGAGTTTCTCGGGGATTCAGTGGAGGGTAAGGATGTCATCATAGTGGATGATATGATCTCTACCGGAGGCTCCATGCTTGATACTGCCAGACAGCTTAAGGAGATGAAAGCCAACCGTGTGTTTATATGCTGTACGTTCGGACTCTTTACAGAGGGTCTCAAGATGTTTGATGAGGCGTATGAGAAGAAGTACTTTGACAGGATAATAACCACCAATCTGCATTACAGGAGACCCGAGCTGCTTACCAGAGAATGGTATATCGAGGCGGATATGAGCAAGCTCATAGCCCAGATCATAGACTTCTCAAATCATGATGTATCCATGGACAAGGTGCGCACACCTACCGAAAAGATCAGAGAGATACTGTCCATCTACAATGAACACGTAGATAAAGAATGACGGTGAGCTGCGGTGTCTGATATGAACGGTAAGATCATACAGGCAGTGACACCCGGCTCTGCAGCAGAGGAAGCCGGGATATCCGGCGGAGACGAGCTGCTGCTTGTCAACGGAGAGAGGATAGGCGATATCTTTGACTATCAGTATGAGTGTCAGGATACGGAGATAGAGCTTTTAATAAGACATACGGACGGCTCTGAGGAATCCATGCTCCTCTTTAAGGGGGAGGATGAGGATCCGGGGCTGGTGTTTGAAGACGGGATAATGGACGACTACAGAAGATGCAGGAATAAGTGCATCTTCTGTTTTATTGACCAGATGCCGGAGGGGATGAGAGATACGCTGTACTTTAAGGATGATGACAGCAGGCTGTCGTTTCTTCAGGGCAACTATGTCACTCTCACAAATATGTCGGATGACGATATAGACAGGGTGATAAGATACAATCTTGCTCCGATAAACATTTCATTTCAGACGACCAATCCAAAGCTCAGGAATATGATGATGGGCAACCGTTTCGCCGGGGACGCGTTAAAAAAGGTGGACAGGCTTTTTGAGGCGGGTATACGCATGAACGGGCAGATCGTACTGTGCAAAGGGATAAATGACCGTGAAGAGCTCGACAGGTCTGTCTCAGACCTTTCCGGATACATCCCCTGCCTTGAAAGCGTGTCCGTGGTGCCGGTGGGTCTGTCAAGGTACAGGGAGGGGCTGTATCCGCTTGAACCCTTTGACAGAGAGGATGCGGTACATGTGATAGAGCAGATCGAAAACTGGCAGAGAAGGTTTTACGGAAAATACGGCACGCATTTCATACATGCATCGGATGAATGGTATATAAACGCAGGTCTGCCGATACCGGAGGCAGCAAGGTATGATGATTTCCTCCAGCTTGAGAACGGTGTCGGTATGGTGAGGCTGCTTATCGATGAGTTTGATGAGGCTGTGAGCGCACTTAAGGGATCTGACAGAACCGGATGCTTCAGTGTGGTGACGGGCAGACTGATCTATCCGGTGATCGCGGAGCTCGCGGAAAGGATGAAAAAGCTCTATCCGCATATCGACGCAAGGATATATGAGATACAGAATGATTTCTTCGGAGAGAGGATCACGGTCACGGGACTTTTGACAGGAAGAGACATACTGTCCCAGCTCAAGGGTAAGAAGCTGGGAGACAGGCTGTATCTGCCGCAGAATATACTAAGGGCAAATACCGAGACCATGCTTGATGATATGACGGTATCGGAGCTGTCTGCGGCTCTCGGAGTGCGGATATCGGTGCTCCCCTCCGACGGAGCCTCATTTGTGGGGATGTACGACGGGTGAGTAGCTGCAGTCCCTTGAAGATGTATATTTAAGTATGGTATATTTTTTCATTAGATTATTATTTACGGAGATGTCAGATAAATGAGACCGGTGGTGGCCATAGTCGGGAGACCGAACGTGGGGAAATCTTCGCTCTTTAACTTTCTTGCAGGAGAGCGGATAGCTATAGTAAAGGATGAGCCGGGAGTGACACGCGACCGCATATATGCCGATGTGGACTGGAACGGAAGGAACTTTACGGTGATAGATACCGGAGGTATCGAGCCCGAGTCCAAGGATGTCATATTGTCTCAGATGAGGGAGCAGGCGCAGATCGCGATAGACACTGCCCATGTGATCATCTTTATGACGGATGTGCAGATGGGGCTGTCCGATGCCGATGACAAGGTCGCGGCTATCCTCAGACGCTCGGGAAAGAAGGTGCTCCTTGCCGTTAATAAGGTGGATTCCTTCAAAAAATACGAGGCTGATGTTTATGAGTTTTACAATCTGGGACTCGGTGATCCGATAGCGATATCGGCCGAGCAAAAGTCAGGGATAGGAGACCTGCTCGATGAGGTGGTAAAGCTCCTTCCGCCGGAGGGCGAAGCCGAAGAGGAGGATGAGAGACCCAGGATAGCCATCGTCGGAAGACCCAATGTAGGTAAATCGTCACTTATAAATAAATACATAGGCAAGGACCGGCTTATTGTCTCTGATATAGCCGGCACCACAAGAGATGCTATAGATACCGTGGTGAAGCGTAACGGCAGGGAATATATATTTGTCGATACCGCGGGACTGAGACGCAAGAGCAGGATATCGGGTGAGCTTGAGGCATATATGATAGCCCGTACAGTTTCGGCTGTGGACAGGGCGGATATAGTAGTGCTCGTGATAGACGGCAGCGAGGGTGTGGCAGAGCAGGATGCCAAGATCGCCGGCATAGCGCATGAAAGAGGAAAGGGAGTCATCATCGCGGTAAATAAATGGGACGCGGTGGAAAAGGATGACAAGACCATATATAAGATGCGTGAATCGGTGATGCAGACGCTATCCTTTATGCCATATGCGGAGATACTCTTTATCTCGGCAAAGACGGGACAGAGGACGGAAAAGCTGTTTGAATCGATCGATACCGTGATAGCCAATCAGAGCCTCAGGATACAGACCGGAGTACTCAACGAGATAATAAGCGAGGCTGTCACCATGCAGCAGCCTCCTTCGGACAAGGGCAGGAGGCTGAGAGTGCTGTATGCCACCCAGGTATCCGTGAAGCCTCCGACGATAGTGATATTCGTGAACAGTGCGAAGCTGATGCATTATTCATACACCAGATACCTTGAGAACCGGATAAGAGACGCGTTCGGCTTTCAGGGCACACCGATCAGATTTGTGATAAAGGAAAGGAAATCAGAAGAATGATAATGCGTATAGTATGTCTCGTCATAGGATATTTGTGCGGTCTCTTTCAGACCAGCTATATCTATGGCAAAATGTTCGGTATAGATATAAGGGAGTACGGCTCGGGCAATGCCGGTACGACAAATATGCTGCGTACCATGGGCACAAAGGCCGGACTTATCACATTTCTCGGAGACGTGCTTAAGACGATAGCGGCTGTGCTCATCTGTCTTGCCATATTCTACCGGAGTGATGTGAATCCCGAGCTGCTGCAGCTTATCAAGATATATGCAGCGGCCGGAGCCATACTGGGGCACAACTTTCCGTTCTATCTAGGCTTTAAGGGCGGCAAGGGTATCGCCTGTACCGCGGGTATGATCATCACTCTGGACCCTACCATGGTAGCCATAGGGCTCGTGATCTTCTTCGGTATCTTCTTTACCACGCACTATGTGTCTCTGGGCTCCATCTGCCTGTATATTTCATTCCTTATAGAGACAATAGTGATGGGATATCTTAACTACGGTATGTTTAAGAGCATCACTCCCGGCATCGCCATAGAGTGTGATATCGTGGTGGCTTTGCTTACAGCCATGGCACTTTACAGACACAGACAGAATATAGTGCGGCTTGCGACCCGCACGGAGAAAAAGACCTATCTGACAAAGAAAAACAAAGAGACTGAAGGAGAGAAGCAGGCATGAAACGGATCGGGGTAATAGGAGCAGGAAGCTGGGGAACGGCACTTGCAAAGCTCCTTTCGGATAACGGACATAAGGTGACTGTATACTCTGCGATTGCTTCGGAGATCGATATGATGAAGGAATTTCATGAGCAGAGGGATAAGCTGCCCGGTGTCATACTGCCGGACAGTATAGTATTTACCAAAGAGATGGGAGAAGCCGTGGAAGGCATGGATGCCGTAGTGCTTGCCGTACCTTCTCCCTTCACGAGAAGCACCGCAAGGTCGATGAGCGGCTGTGTAAAAGAAGGACAGATCATTGTATCTGTGGCAAAGGGCATAGAGGACGGGAGCTTTGATACTCTTTCGGAGATAATAAGTGAGGAGATACCTCAGTGCAGGGTAGTGGTGCTGTGTGGACCCACACATGCGGAGGAGGTAGGCAAAGGGACTCCGACGGCGATAGTGGCGGGATCGGTAAATAAGGAAGACGCAGAATTAGTCCAGGATATATTCATGAGTGAGGTATTCAGGGTATATACCTCTGACGATCCGTATGGAATGGAGCTCGGCGGGGCACTTAAAAACGTGATAGCTCTTGCGGCAGGCATAGCTGACGGACTCGGATACGGAGACAATACCAAGGCGGCTCTTATCACACGCGGTATACATGAGATAGCAAGACTCGGAGTGGCTGCCGGGGGCAAAAAAGAGACCTTTGAGGGGCTCACGGGCATAGGAGATCTGATAGTGACCTGTGCTTCGATGCATTCAAGAAACAGGCGTGCGGGCATACTCATAGGACAGGGAAAGACCGCTGATGAGGCCATGGCAGAGGTCAGTCAGGTAGTGGAGGGAGTTTATTCGGCAAAAGCCGCCATTCATCTGGCGGACAGATATAATGTCGATATGCCCATAATAAACGAAGTGAACAAGGTCTTGTTTGAAAACAAAAGACCTGATGAAGCGATGACCGACCTTATGACAAGAGACAGGAAGGCCGAAAACCGGTAAGCGCGTATTGCCGAGCTGAATATTTATCTTATCTCATCGAATATACACCTTGCGACCTCCGGCTTGTTCATGACATACAGATGTATGCCGTTTACTCCGTGGTCAAGCAGATCACGTGCCTGCGATATGGCATATTCAAGACCGGCCTCCTTCATAGCCTCATCATCTTCACCGTACCTTGCTATGATATCTGAAAGAGATTTTGGCACGGACGTACCGGAAAGAGTCACTGTGGTACCGAGCATCCTTGCGCTTGTGATCGGCATGATACCGGCGGATACAGGGACGTTTATGCCCGTATGCTTCATGGCATCAAGCATTTTATAGAACCTGTCGTTGTCAAAGAAAAGCTGGGAAATAAGAAACGAGCATCCGGCATCGGTTTTTTTCTTCAGGTTTGCTATATCCTCCTCATACGATGCAGCTTCAAAGTGCTTGTCGGGATAGCAGGCACCCGCTATCGTAAAATCAGGATAGCCGTCACGTATAAAGGATGCCATGTCGGAGGCATGCTCAAAATCCCTGCCGGCATACTCATCATCTGTCATGTAGGCCGGCCGGTCACCTCTTAAAGCCAGCACGTTTTCTATACCGTTTTCCTTAAAGGTCTTAAGACCCGCGTCAAGCTTCTCCCTTGAAAAACCGACACTTGTGATATGTGAGAGTACATCCACACCTATCTCGTTATTTATGAATGAAGCTATCTCTACGGCATGACCGGCATTGCTGCCTCCGGCTCCGTATGTGACCGAGAGAAAGTCGGGAGATATATCCTTGAACTCTTTAAGCTTCTGCAGAGTAGGCTCTATGATCTGATCCTTTTTCGGAGGAAATACCTCACAGGAAAAGACGGTTTTGCCTAAAGTATATTTTTCTCTGATGCTTCCCATATCAGACACCCCTTAAAACTTGAAAATAAGCGCAAAATAAACTATTATGTTGTAGTATACCACTTTAGTTAGATATCAACAAAGCCCGTTTTTTCCGGAGGTTCTGATCATGAAACATATACTTATAGCCGATGATATGCCGACCGTATTGGAGCAGGTAAAGGAGATAGCCGGTGACAGGTATCTTGTTACCGCCGTTGATTCCGGGGAGGATCTCATCGGGAAAGCAGGCTCCTCCGATCCTGACGTGATACTGCTGGATATGTATCTGGATCAGACAGATTCCGCGGAAATACTGAAGAGTCTCAAAAGCAATGATTCCACTAAAAATATCCCTGTGATAATGACAGCATCAGATGCCTCGGTGATGGAGCTGAGCAGATACTATAAAAAGGGCGCGTGCGACTTTATGAAAAAGCCGTTTGTGGAAAACATACTTTTCCGCAGAGTGGACGTAGCCTGCGCTCTTAAAGAAGCCGGACGATTTGATCTGATATAAGGCGGTGCATCATTGAGAAGTGCCTATGACAGATGGTTCGGCGCAGATGTCCCGCTGGAAATTGCTTATTTTAATATTTCTCTTGCATTTATAGTAGTGCTAAGTGCCGCTCTTGTGTGCAGCGGTCTCTATACAGGAGAGGATAAGCTTTTTTTCTATTTTATCATTTCGGGTCTGGGGTTTATCGCTTTTCTGGCGGCATATGCCCTTCAGACCAGGAAGTACGACCTGTCCATATTCTGCATCACGCTGCTCCTTGAGGGGATCATGCTTCCGGGAGTATATATCACTGACGGACGCTTTATATCCTTTGCACTGGTTTATTATTTCTTTCCTTTACTGACTACGGTGTTTATCCAAAACAAACGGTTCAGGGTGATCGCATATATCACTTTCATACTCTCTTTCTTCGGTACGATCACATATATGTATCTCAATTCACATACCAACAGCCGCAGCATTACCGGCTCGATGAGGCCGATAGAGGATGTACTGATACCCTTTATGATCTGCGGTCTCTTCGTGGTGGTCTCGATACTGCAGACTCTCAGGCACTACAGGTATGAGAGCGAGGAGGCGGAGAAAAGCCGGATAGAGGCTGACAGAATGGAAAAGTCCAAGGATATATTTCTCATGAACATGTCACATGAGATCAGGACACCCATGAATGCGATCATGAGTGCGGGAGAGCTCATCGCCTCCAGAAATATAAGCAGCGATACCAGACAGAATGTGCGTCATATAATGAATGCCTGCAAAGCACTGATATCCACCATAGATGATCTGCTGGTCTTTTCGAGGGTGGAGAACAAGCGGATAGTACTGGCAGAGAGTACCTACGAGCTAAAGCCGCTCCTTGACGATATCATAAATATGATCTCCGTGCGTCTGATGAATTCGGAGGTGAAGTTTTATGTGGATATCGATCCGTCGATTCCCAAGGGACTGTTCGGAGATATGGTGCGTATCAGACAGGTGTTCATCAATATACTTAACAATGCGGTGAAGTATACCAAGAAGGGTCATGTCACCCTCAGGGTGAGGATGACGGACAGGCATGATACCTCCGTGACCATACATGCGGAGGTAGAAGATACGGGAATAGGCATAAAGCAGGAGATGCTGCCGCATCTTTTCGAAGACTTTGTCAGGGTGCAGGATAAAATAAACGAGAGTCTCAAAAACGAGGGCTCGGGGCTCGGGCTTTCGATCACAAAAGCGATAGTGGATGAGTTCGGCGGCAAGATGTCTGTAGAGAGCGAGTACAACAGAGGATCGGTATTCTCGTTTGATATACCCCAGCAGGTATCGGACCCTTCACCTATCGCCGTGGTGAAGGATCACGACGGGATAGGCATTATCATATATGACAGCGATACCGAATGTGAGGAAAGGCTCAAGGAGACACTGAAGGATCTGAAAATAAAGCATACGGCCGTATACAGCAAAGAGCAGCTGGCCGAGCTTGTAGACGGAAACGACGGCACATATACCCATATATTTATATCCACGGAAAACAGTGAAGAGTCGATGGATATCCTGAGGCATTACAGAGAGATGGTGAGCGTGGTGCTCAGAAATGTGGGAGATACCGAAAGCAGTCTGACAGCCGATAAGATAACCAAGCCCATATCGAGTATCAATGTTGCGGAGTATTTTAATGAGGAAGATGAAGATGTCATAAGCGACGGACTCGAGCTGAACGAAGAGACCAGCAGCAGACTGGGTACATTCATGGTAAAGGATGCCAGAGCCATAGTGGTGGATGACAATATGACCAATCTTATCGTATCGGACCGGCTGCTGAGGAATCTCGGATTTGACGTAGTGACGGCAGGCAACGGCAATGATGCGGTAAGCCTTATATCCAGTATGAAGTTTGATATCATATTTATAGATTATATGATGCCGGGTATGGACGGAGTGGATACATTAAGGGCTATCAGACGCATGCCGGTAAAATGGACATCGGACGTACCCTGTCTGGTACTTACCGCGGATGCTCATGAGGGAGCGAAGCAGATGCTGCTTAACGCGGGGTTTGATGACTATCTTTCCAAGCCGATAGATGTGTCCGAGCTGGAGTACATGATAAGCAGATATCTGCCAAAGGAAAAGCTGACAGAGTATGAGTGATCCGTTAAAAAGATTTTTTAATTTTTATCTGAATGAAGATATCGATGTGGGTCGCAGGCTGCTGAGGCTGGCCGTGACCTACAGCTTTATTGTGATGGCACTTGCCGCGCCCTGCTTTCTTGTGGCGGGATATGACAGGACAGTATTTTATATCACGATATTCGGTATGATGCTGCTGCTCTCGGTTTATCTTATTCTGTTTTTTTCAAAGGATGTGAGGCTGGCATCCCTGGTGTTCTGCTTTACGGTAAATATAGTGTTGCTGCCTCTGTATTACATATACGGAGGAGGGATGTACGGAGGGATAGAGTTTATCTTCATATGCGGCATGGTAGACGGTCTGCTCCTGCTGGACGGTTATGTACGGCTCGCTTCGGAGGCTCTCTTTTTCATATGGTACGGCATGGTAATACTGTATGTGATGATACACCCCGAGATCATGCGCAATATCCCGAGCGGCAAGGAGTCGATATTCAGTATTACCGTATGCATGCTGTTCTGTATGGCGATCATCATTGTCACGATGGAGTATGAGAGATACCTTTTAAGGATCAAACAGAAAAAGGTGGATGAGGCAGTCAGGGAGAGTCTTTCAAGTGCCGATACCAAGAGCAGATTTCTTACAAACGTATCTCATGAGCTGAGGACACCTATGAATGCTGTGCTCGGCATGAGCGAGATAATCCAAAACGATGACAGTGAGGGAAGGCTGACAGAAGAGATATCGATCATCACACAGAATGCCAGAGATCTGCTTTCCACCATAAACAGCATATTGGACAGCTCACGGCTTGAGTCAGGCAAATTCCATATGTCCTATGATCAGTTCGAGTTTGATAAGCTCATGCGTGAGATACTGGAGGAGGCTTCCATAAGAGCCGGAGAAAAGGGTATAGACTTTTATGTGAGTATAGATCCCGACTCGCCCAATATCCTGTACGGAGACCATATACAGATAGAGATGCTCCTGCAGGATCTGCTGCATGATGCCATTAATTCCGTATCGGACGGAAGGGTCATCTTCAAGATAAAGGGCAGGTTTTCCGAGGACAAGAGCAGGGCTTTGTATCAGGCAGAGATATATGATACAGGAGAGGGTATCTCGGAGGAGGATATAGGGACCATCTATTCCAGCTTTGAGACCTATGACTCCAGACAGGACAGCAGTATAAAAAGGCGAGGTCTCAGATACTCCGTGTTCAGCGGCATACTGAAGCTTATGAACGGGGATTTCAAGATCGAGAGCCTGGAGCATATAGGTACCAGGATCACGGTGACGTTTGAGACCTACTGCATAGAAGATGTCATATTCGCAGACCGGCGATACACTACCGGCAGGAAGGTACTCTTTTACGCATACGGTGAAAGAGGCGCAGTCCATACAGAGGAGGCTCTCAGCCTTTTCAATATCATAGTAGATGTCACATATATGCCTGAGGACTTTCAAAAGCTATATAAAAAGGGTACCTATGATTACATCCTCATATCCGATCAGGGCTACACGGATGTTGCGGATTACCTGACGGATGATATGCGCTCAGAGACATTTATCATCACCGACAGGATGAGCTCACCTGCCGATTTCGGAGGTCTGCGCATCATACGGCGACCTGTATCCGCACTCAATCTCGCTGATATCTTCTTTGAAAGATGGGAGGAGATGGACTATGAGAGCAAGGATCAGGCGGAGGGCTTTATAGCACCGGATGCCAATGTGCTCGTGGTTGACGACAATAATGTCAACCTGAAGGTCGCGGATGCGATGCTTGCCAAATACCAGATGAATGTAAAGCTCTGCGAGAGCGGCTTTGTGGCGATAGAGATGATGAAGGATCAGAGCTTTGATCTGGTGCTTATGGATCAGATGATGCCGGGTATGGACGGATATGAGGCACTGAGACTGGTGAGAGGCAATCTTGCCATCAGAGGCTCCGGCGGTATCCCCATAGTATGCATGACGGCAGATTCCGGCGGAGACGCAAGGGAAAAGGCGCTCAAGGCCGGTTTTAACGAGTATCTTATGAAGCCTGTAAAGGAAAAGGAGCTTGAAAGGATATTGCATACCTTTATACCTGATGAAAAGATAAAAATGGTTTGATCATGTCAGAGATAAGACTGAATAAATACCTTGCGGAGAATGCGGGTGTGTCGAGGCGGGAGGCGGACAGACTGATCGAAAGGGGAGCCGTAGCCGTGAACGGCAGGACCGCAGGACTCGGAATGAAGATAGATGATAACGATGATAAGATAGAGCTTGACGGACAGTGTATAAGTAAAAGAAAAGCATCTCATTTCTTTGCAGTCAATAAACCGGTGGGCTACATATCCTCTACAGTGAAGCAGACAGATAATGACAGACTCGTCACGGAGCTTGTGAAAAGTGATGTACGTCTGTTTCCGATGGGCAGACTGGACAAAGACTCGGAGGGGCTCATCATACTGACGGATGACGGAGACCTGATGGATAAGGTGCTGAGGGCAGGAAACGGACATGAAAAGGAATACGAGGTGGGATTGTCATCGGATATCACGGACAGCGATATTGCCGCGATCGCTTCGGGCGGACTCGATATAGGTGAGGGCAGACTCACCAGACCGTGCAGGATAGCAAGGATCGACAGGAGACAGGTAAGGGTAGTACTTAAAGAAGGAATGAACCGTCAGATAAGGAGGATGTTTGACCTCTTCGGATATGAGGTGCGGCACCTTAAACGGATCAGATTCCTGAATATCAGACTGGGTGAGATGAAGCCGGGTGAATACAGGAGCCTCTCGAAGAGTGAGATAGAGACAATGAGAAACCAAGCGGAAGGCAGGGGATGATACAGCAGATATGGATACGACTGAAACGGACATAAGAAAAGAATATGATGCTCTGGTGGAGACCGTAAAGTATCATATGGACAAGTATTACAACGAGGATACACCGGAGATAAGCGACAGGGAATACGATGAGCTTATGATGCGGCTCAAGGAAATGGAAAAGCGGTATCCGTTTCTGGCAGGCAGTGATTCGCCTACACGTATAGTGGGCGGTACGACAAAAAGAACAGCAGGAGTTAATGTGGAGCATGATGTGCCGATGCTCTCGATAGAGGATGTCTTCTCAAAGGAAGAGGTGCTGTCATGGGTACATGAGGTCAGACAGCTCCATCCCGGGGTGAGGTTTTCGGTAGAGCACAAGATAGACGGTCTCTCCATGAGTATAAGATATGAGAGAGGCAGGCTGAAGCTTGCCGAGACGAGGGGGAACGGCTTTGTCGGAGAGGATGTGACTGCAAACGCACTGGTGATCCCCGATGTCAGATCCGAGCTCTCCGGGATAGACGGAGATATAGAGCTGCGCGGCGAGGTATATATGTCGCATGAGGATTTCGACAGGGTAAACGAGGCGATGGAGCTGTCAGGCAAAAAGCCCTTTGCAAATCCCAGAAACTGTGCGGCAGGGACTCTGAGACAGCTGGACAGCAGAGTGGTACGGGACAGGGGACTGTCAATGTATGTATTTAACGTGCAGAGAGCGGATGACATATCATACATGACATCACATCATGATGCGCTGCTAAGGCTTGAGGCTCTGGGGGTAAAGGTGGTGCCTTCATATCTTTGCATGACAGACGAGGAGATACTCTCCGCTATAGATGCCATAGGAGATAAAAGAGGAGAGCTGCCTTATGATATCGACGGAGCGGTGGTGAAGATAGACGAGATAGCATACAGGGATGACTTTCCGGCAGGCAGCAAATACACATCGGGACATATCGCATATAAATACCCTCCGGAGGAAAAGGAGGCGGTGATACAGGATATCGAGCTCTCTGTGGGCATGACCGGACGTATAAACCCGACCGCGGTATTTACTCCGATCAGGCTGTGCGGTACTACGGTGTCAAGAGCCACTCTTCATAATCAGGACTTCATATCTGAGCTGGGGATAGGCATAGGACGCACGGTCATAGTATATAAATCAGGTGAGATCATACCCAAGATAAAGGAGGTGGTAGCCTCCAAAAATCCGGCAGATTCAAAGGTATACGAGATACCGCACTGCTGTCCGGTGTGCGGACATGAGGCAAAAAGAGAGGAGGATACCGCGGATATAAAGTGTGTCAATCCGGGCTGTCCTGCCAAGCTTATGAGACGGATAGTGAACTTCGTGAGGCGTGATGCGTATGATATCAAAGGATTCGGTGAGGAGTATATAAGGGCACTTACACAGAGGAAGTATATATCCGACATATCTGATATCTTCAGACTCAGGGAACACAGAGACGAGCTGATAGCTGACGGTATCATAGGCAAGGAAAGGAATACGGACAAGCTGCTCGGGATCATAGAGCAGTCAAAAAAGAACACCCCCGACAGACTGCTGTGCGGACTGGGAGTCGAGAATGTCGGACGTACCTCGGCACGTACCATAATGCGTCATTTCGGGTCGTTCGACAGGCTGATGGAGGCATCAGTCACGGAGCTTACCGGAGTAGCCGATGTGGGCGAGATAACGGCGAGATCAATATATGATTTCTTTCATGATGACAATATGATCCGGCTCATGGATGAGCTCCGCCGTCTGGGACTGAATATGGAGATGGATGACAGTACCGTGGTCAGCGATACGCTCTCGGGAAGGACGTATGTGATCACGGGGGATCTTAAGCGGTTTGCAAACAGAAATGAGCTTGTGGAGTATATTGAGGCAAGAGGAGGCAAGGTCTCGGGCAGCGTATCCGGTAAGACATATGCGCTGATAAACAACGATGTCGGGTCTGCATCCGGCAAGAATAAAAAAGCCAGAGAACTTGGTATACCTGTGATATCCGAGGAGGATTTCCTGAAGGAGTCAGATCAATGAGAAGTCTTGTCAGTTCACTCAATATGTATCTGCTGGATTATCTTATAGTACCGATATGGACTGTTTTTTCGGTGCTCGGAAACAAAAGATCGGCATACATCATGCTTCCGGTCACGGTTATCTTTCTCGCACTTAATTATCTCAGCACCAAGAAGACCACAAAGCTTCTGCTCCTGGATATGAATCTTTCGGCAGCATGTCTTGCAGGTATTGTCTTAAATACCTTTTTATATATCAGGTTTATATATGCGGATGCTCAGATCGTGACCAACATGGTCAGTATCATCTTCTTTTATGTGCTGTTCAATCTGTTTGCGTGTATTCTCTGTCTTTCCGTCAAAGCATTGTATCACAGGCACAATCTGAAGATCATCAGCCGCATGGCAGCAGATGACAGAGAGCCTGACACTTTCGAATATGAAGAGGATGAAGAGGACGATGAGGATGAGGAAGAGGAAGAAGACGAAGAGGATGAATATGACGCGGGAGCAGGAAGGAGCTTTATATCATCGATAGGTAATTTCCTGAGCGGACGAGACGATGATGAGGATGAGTCATACGATGACGGGGAGGAAGCAGAGGAGCATGAAGGATCGGACGACTATGTAAAGCCTGACGGACCGAAATTCAGAGTAGTAAAAAAATAAAAATAATCAGGAGGTTATTATGGGAAACGAAGAAGAAAAGAGCGGAGTGATGCAGGAGACGGGAAGCAACGGTGAAAACATTGAGGCCCTTTTGAAGCAGATACTTGAGGCTGATAAAAAAGAGGTCAAGTATGCCAAAAGAGCAGCCTTTTTTATGATGGGACTGTGTGTGATCTTTCTTGTTGCGGCATTGATCATAGTGCCAAAGGTAGTGGAGACGCTCGGTCATGTAAATGAAGCCGTGATCGCGGCAGGAGAGACTCTTGAGGGGGCGGATGAGGCACTGAAGAATATCAATACCATGTCCGGCTCCATTACGGATACCTCCGATCAGATGAATACCATGCTGACAGAGAATGCGCAGTCGCTGACTGATGCTGTGGAGAAGATGAACAGCATAGATTTCGAGGGACTGAATAAAGCCATACAGGATCTGCAGGATGCTGTCGGACCGTTTGCAAGCTTCATGAATAAATTCAGCAGATAGTTTTTTTATGCTTTATGTCATAGAGGGTCCCGCCGGAAGCGGCAAGACCAAAAGGGCATATGATCTGCTGCTTGAGGGTGCCGGGGAGCATAAGGACAGGAACTATATCCTTGTGATCCCGGAGCAGTCTTCTATATCTGCGCAAAGGGATATAGTCGATATGAGCCCGAACAAGGGACTGCTGAATATTGATATCTTAAGCTTCAACCGACTTGCACACAGGATTTTTTCCGCTACGGGTGGTGAGGCATGCGATCTGATCGATGACTCCGGCAAAAATCTTATAATCAGACATATCGCGGATGATCTTAAACCGGAGCTGCAGGTGATAGGCGGCGAACTGAAAAAGAGCGGATATATCGCAGAGATCAGGTCAGTGATATCGGAGTTTATGCAATATGGGATAATGCCCGGGGATATACCGGGCATAGCCGGGGCTGTAGCGGACAGATCGCCTTATCTGTCACGCAAGCTACAGGATATAGCAGTCATATACAGGCGTTTTAAAGAGTATATGGGAAGTGATTTCATGACAAGGGAGGAGCTTCTTGTCAGAGCCTCTGCTATGGCACATGACGCGGATTTCTTAAGAGGCTCTACTCTTATCTTTGATTCGTTTACCGGATTTACACCTGTACAGTATGCTTTTATGGAAGCACTTCTTACCTGCTGCGAGGATATATATGTATGTATTACAAAGGAGAGCTCTAAAAGAGGCTCTCTTTTTTCATTGGGAGAGGCCACAAGAGACAGGCTTGAGGGCATCGCTTCACATGGAGG
>JAGBNR010000090.1 GCA_017634315.1 Lachnospiraceae bacterium | reverse complement strand
TTCCTTCTGGCCATATACTGTCCCCGATACATTTCCCATCAGCGTGATACGTGCTGCGGTGCCTGCCACATATCCGTTAGGTGCCTGCACATCCTGTGCAAACATACCGCCTGCCGCTCCGTCAGCACCCAGACTCAGCACAAAGTCCACACTGCTCCCGTTTGACACTACCGAATCAGGCTCCACACTTTGTGATATCACCAGCCCGGCTGCGACGCTGTCTGACTTTTCCTCGGTTATCGATGACCATGATAGTCCCGATGCCGTAAGTGCGGTCTTGGCCTGTGTCTCCGTCAGTCCTATGATGTTCGGGACCGCCACGCTCCCTTCAGGTATCTCTGCCCCTGCCTCACCCGCGCCGGTGCTGATCACGACATTTACCGTAGATCCGGGTGCCACCATCGATCCTGCCTCCGGACTCTGCGAGATCACCGATCCCGATGGCACGGTATCGGATGTCCCCTGAGTGAGCGACATGACGAGTCCGAGATTCTCCAGAGCCACTTTAGCCTCTGCTGCCGAGACATTTACGAGACTCGGCACCGATATGTTTCCACTCCCGGAGCTCACCACAAGCGTAATGGTATATCCCGCAGGCACCATGCTTCCGGCTGCCGGCTCCGTGCCTATGACGACACCGGTAGCTACGCTGTCCGAGGCTTCATTTCTGGACTGTACCACATAGCCTGCCGACTCAAGCGCAGCCTTGGCAGACTCAAAGCTCTGTCCGCTCACATCCTGCAACGCTTTATTCTGCGATACCACAGAGTTTTCCGACAGCGAGCTTTCTCTTACCTCTATCACTCTTCTCGCTATAAATACTATGAGGATAAGGATAATGATACCTACGATCACCGCTATTATCCTCATTATCATGGACATCCTCTCGTCCATGTCATCATCCTGTCTGTACTGTCCGTTACGGGGAGAAGCAGATGACCTCTCCTGCTCCCTGCGTCTCCTTGAAGCACTGCCCTGTGAAGCACGACCCGTACCCCTGCTCTGCGGCCTCTGCGATCTGCCCCGCTCCTCTTCGGCACCCATCTCCTGCTCGCGGCGTCTCCTGATCGCCTCTTTTCTCCTGCGCCTTAATTCATCCTCTTCAAAATCCTCTGTATCGGAGGTCTCTTCCGCTCTCTTTCTGGGTCTTGCAGCCTTGCGGTGTTCATCCCTTGCCTCATCCCGCTCTCTTTCTCTCCTGCGTCTCCCGGGTCGCTCGGTGCCTTCATCCGACTGCCTGTCTTTATTCCTGTTGTATGCCGATATAAGAGACTCATCCACATCTATAGACCCTGTACGGCTCTTTATTGACTTGATATCTTCCTCGGATACCATCCTTGTGGCACCGCCGTTTCCGCCGGAGGGAATCCGCTTTATGAAGTTATCATCCGGTGTAAGCAGAGACTGCTTCAGATCGGCTATTACCTCGGACATCGAAGTATATCTCCGGTCTGAATTCTTCTCCGTACACTTGAATATGATCTGCTCGATACTGACGGGTACGTCACCCACATACTCTCTCGGACTCGGCATGGCATCCTGTATATGCTGTATGGCGATATTCACCGTGGTGTCACCATCAAAAGGCACTCTTCCGGTCAGCATCTCAAACAGTACCACTCCAAGAGAATAGATATCGCTCTTTTCGTCGGAATATCCGCCGCGTGCCTGCTCCGGCGAGGTATAGTGCACCGATCCCATCACGCTGGAGGTGATAGTCTCGCTCGTTGCCGCCTTAGCTATGCCAAAGTCGGTCACCTTTACCTTTCCGTCCTTTGATATGATGACATTCTGAGGCTTGACATCTCTGTGGATGATCCCGGCCTTGTGAGCACACTCCAGCCCCTGTGCCATCTGTATGGCTATGCTTATGGACTCCTTTACGGAAAGCCTGAGCTTCTTTTCGATATAATGCTTTAACGTGATGCCCTCGACGAGCTCCATCACGATATACTGCAGTCCCTGATCCTCTCCGACATCATACACCCCGACTATATTTGAGTGGATAAGTCCGGCTGCCGCCTGCGCTTCCGCATGAAACTTTGTCACAAAGTTTGCATTCTCCGCATACTCCTGCTTCAGCACCTTGATCGCGACAAACCTCGAGAGCTTGTTGTCCTGTGCCTTATATACGTCAGACATACCGCCGGTACCTATCCGGCTGAGTATCTCATATCTGTCTGCAAGTATCATTCCTTCGCTTATCATTGCTACCTCTGAAACACCTCTTTACTTTAGGGGCTCTATCAGTACGATGCCTATATTATCCAGTCCGCCGTTGGCATTGGCCTTATCCGCCAGCCCCTGTACGGCACCTACCACATCCGAGCTGCTCTTTACTATCAGCCTGATATCCTCGTCCTCTACCATATTGGTGAGTCCGTCAGTACACATCAGGACCATATCGCCCTCCTTGAGCTGCATGTCAAAAAAGTCCACCCTGATCTCATGATCCCCGCCTATGGCTCTGGTGATCTTGTTCTTCATCGGATGGTTTCTCGCAGCCGACATCTCGATCTCTCCGGCTCTGACCATCTCCTCGACGAGACTGTGATCTCTGGTGATCTGACTGATGCGGTCATCTATCACATAAAGCCTTGAATCTCCTACATTTGCGACGTACAGACAATCCCCTATGATCGTCGCGACCACAAGAGTGGTACCCATGCCCTCATGATCCGGCAGTCTGTGAGCCTCCTCAATGATAGCGGCATTTGCGACCTCATAAGCATGTCTTATCAGCCTGATAGGATTGGTCTCATGCGAATCTCTGATGTCAGACACCACTGTTTCCGTGGTAAATCTGGATGCATAGTCTCCCGCTGCATGACCGCCCATACCGTCCGCCACTATAAACAGATTAGGCAGATTACCCACAGGGGACTCTGATGTGAATACGTAATCCTGATTAACTTTCCTTTTCCGACCGGTATCAGTCATTGAAAAGGTCTTTATCATATCTCCTCCCGGAGGATGCTTTCATCCTCAGCTGTCCGCAGGCACCGTCTATATCCGTGCCCAATTCTCTCCTTATGGTAACATTTATTCCAAAGTTTTCAAGTTTATTTTTGAAAGAGACACACGACTCCCTGCCGGGTCGCTTAAATGAGCTCTCAGCCACAGGGTTTACCGGTATCAGATTTACAATGGCATTCATCCCCTTAAGCAGCGCGGCAAGCTCCGAGGCATCGGCATCCGTATCGTTTTGACCCTCCGAGAGCGCGTATTCAAACGTCAGCCTGCGATGAGTGACATCATAGTAGTGCCTTACCGCCTCCATCAGCTCTTTTATCGTGTATTTTTGTGCTATGGGCATCATCTCTCTGCGTTTTTCATCGTTTGGAGCATGCAGCGATATGGCCAGATTTATCTGCAGCTTCTCCCCTGCAAGCCTCTCTATCGCGGGCACTATACCGCAGGTGGATACCGTGATGTTCCTCTGTGAGATGTTTCTGCCGTCCTCATCCGAAATGATATCAATGAACCCCATCAGCCCTTCGTAGTTTATAAGCGGTTCTCCCGATCCCATTACCACCACGTTTGAGATCCTTGCTCCGGTACGCTCCTCCATGGCATATATCTCTTCCGCCATTTCCCCGGCACTCATATCCCTGATACATCCGTCCACTGTGGAGGCGCAAAACCTGCATCCCATAGCACATCCCACCTGTGAAGATATGCACGCGGTATTCCACTCCCTGTATCTCATAAACACACCCTCTATGAGATTGCCGTCACTGAGCCTGTACAGGTACTTTTCCGTGCCGTCCGAGGCTGATCTTTGTACCGTATCCACGACGCAGCTGCCGATATAATAATCCTCGCCCAGACGCTCTCTCAGACTCTTTGATATATCGGTCATCTCATCAAAGCTCTTTACTCCCCTGGCGTGAAGCCATGTAAATATCTGCTTCGTTCTGAAGCTCCTTTCGCCGTATCCTGCGATGACCTCCGACAGCTCGCATTTTGTCAGCCCGAGTATATCCTTCATACCACAATGC
>JAGBNR010000089.1 GCA_017634315.1 Lachnospiraceae bacterium | reverse complement strand
CGTATCTTAGATTATCCTTCTCCAGTTCATCATTTGCGTTAAAAAACAAAAGGCAGACCGGCATCATAAACACTGTCGTCATCAGACCCCACACCGAGACATACCTGCTTAAAATGTCCATATTAAGGGACAGCATCGAAAAGAGCACCGGAGAAAAGATACAGCATATAAAAGAAAGCTTACGGGTTTTGCTCAATTTGGAGAACAGGGTAGCAGCCGACAATGCTATCAGAAAAAACATATCCAGGATGATGCTGATATAATCCTCAATGTCATCGGAATAAATACCCCCGTCAGTTACAAGAAAAAGAACCGGCTTGAATATGTTGACGAGGATGGCAGCGAAATAAATGATAACCCCGACAGAGATCAGCACGGTAACCGTGCGTGTAATGGCAGTTTCCTCAAGAAATCTCTTCTGATAGAGCCATAAGGTCAGAAAAAAGGTTGCGGAAAAAAAATAACTCAAGCCTGTTAGCACAGCAAGAGAGCGGCTGTGCTCCGGCATCCCGTAAACACTGCCTGTAAGTGCCACAAAGAAGACCGCAACAAAAAGATTGAAAAGAAAGAGGGTAAAATAGCCCATTGCTCCGGTGCAGCTATCCTTGAAACACAGATATCCTGACATAAATGTCAAAAAAACGAGACTGATAAGATCGACGATCCTTACCATGTACATTGAGTCTCTGAAAATGTCATTTTTCACCGATACTGCAACGGCAAAAATTGTTAAAAGGCACATGACACCGGACACAAGTGCACAGATTGTCTTATTATCGATCCTTATCAGCCTCATTTTCATTTTCTTCAACACATTTTAGCCTCGTATATCAATAATATTACCGATTCATCCATTGCAAATCTTTTTCTTAATGCTATGATTCTCCGAAAAGCGCACCTGCAAATTTGTTTATTATTTTATTGGCGGATTCGCTGGCTGTACCGAAGCCATCTCTGAAAATGTAATCCATGGCTTCATAGAATGCTGTCAGATTCTTATCTGCAAAATCTGCCTTAAGACATGCCTCACTCTTATCTCCGTTATCGGCTCTGAATTCATTAAAGCTGTCGAGGAGATATCTATGCCAGTCGGGTCCGAGCAGATTCGCACTATACTGATCGTCAAATTCAATGAGTGCGATACAGATATCCTGAGGTATATCCATGTAATAGTACTTTATCAGGCTCCTGGTTTCCTCATGATATTTATTAAGCTCGGCGATCTTATCATCATTAAGTGCATCCATATCGTCAAAATATCTCTCGTACAGTCTCATATATCTGATATAGATTCCTCGCAGGATCGTTATCAATTCTTCTGTTTTCTTCGACTCCTCATGGAGTATCTGATCAACTCTTTCATTACTTAATTCAACCATGGTCATTCTCCTTTATCTGACTCAGCTTCCTTAACTTCATCCTCCGATGCCTGTTTTAATGAATACTTCGTTGCTGATGTCAGCAGCTTAGCGATAGCCGAATACGAGCCTGCATCCTCATTCACGGCAACAGCTGTTTTCGGTCCGAGCCTGCCGTCCATTACATCCATCATCAGATCCGCAAGACTGCCTGCATCAAAGGCATCAAAGAAATACGCATTATCATATCCGTCCAGTACCTCTCTGGCAAATTCCGTATCCGCCGCGAGTATGGGATTGCCAAACTGCCTTGCCTCCGCAAGCGGCATTCCGAAGGTTTCGATATAAGACGGGAAAAGCAGAGTCCCGCTGTTATACTCTGCAAAGAGCTCCTCTCTGGGAAGCTTCCCGTCTTTGGAATATCTTACTCTCGGAGCATAGCCCCTCTTCTCAAGCAGTTTCTTTGCCTCCTCTATCAGTATATGATTCTTATACGGAAGATCACTTGCCGGATATATAAAGTTCCGCGCATTAAACTCCCCGGGATGCACATACCCGGAAAGATCGGTTATATTCGGGGCTATTTTCCTGACACGTTCGGGTGCTATCCCTGTATCCCTTATCAGGGCATCCCTCATCCACTCCGTCTGAACTATTGATATATCGGCGCGTTTAGCTGATGCAAGGATCAGCTTGTGATAGAAATGCTGATAATTGGCTATATGTCTTTCATCCTTCTTTAATATGCTGAAATTTTTGACTCTTTGAAAGCCGGACGGCTGATGTATATAAAGGCATGTCCTTATTTCTTTTCCGAGAGAACGCGGTAATGTGTTCTGAAGACTGAACACTACATCCGGTTTCAGAGCATTTATCCATCTGCCGCCGGTAACGAGATCAAAGATAAGTCTGTTTTTTGAGGACGCTTTCACATCGTCCCTTACTATTATACTTATATTCCGATCCGCGGACGCACACAGCGCATCCTTTACCCCGGTCACAAATATCCACTCATGTGCCCCGTTACCCTGTGCACTCCCGTATGTGCTGCTTATGTACCCGTAAAAATCCCTGAGTACAGACATTGCGCCGGTCTTTGACGCGGCTATATCCAGTACGACGATCCTCATAGCTTATTCCGGCTCAATGCTTCAGCCATACTGTTTCATTGACGATCTTCGTATAGCTTTGAATGAGCTTTATGACCTTTACCGATACATTTTCATCGGCATAGTCCTCTGCCTCCACATAAGGCTCCCTGTTATCATACATGCTGACAGCGAGCTCTACGGCCTGCTCCACGTCCTCGGAACGGATCCCGCCTATTATCACCGACCCCTTGTCAAGCACCTCCGGCCTCTCGGTAGAGGTACGGATAAGGACCGCCGGAAAATCCATCATTGCGGACTCTTCGGAAAGCGTGCCGGAGTCAGACAGCACACAGAAGGCATTTTCCTGAAGCTTATTGTAATCAAAATATCCGAAGGGCTTCAGGTTTCTCACTCTGCTGTCAAATCCGAAGCCTCTTGCATCTATAAACTTTTGCGATCTGGGATGTGTCGAGTATATCACAGGCATATCGTACTTCTCCGCCATATGGTTTATCGATTCCATCAGCGCAAAGAAATTCTCCTCGATATCGATATTCTCCTCTCTGTGAGCCGACACCAGTATGAACTGCTTCGGCTTAAGCGACAGCTCGTCAAGCACCCTTGATGCTTCTATCTGCTCCCTGTTCTTTATAAGCACCTCTTTCATGGGAGAGCCTGTGACAAATATCGTCTTCCCGTCTATACCCTCCGAGAGCAGATAACGTCTTGAATGCTCGGTATAAGGGAGATTTATATCGGAAATATGATCCACTATCTTGCGGTTTATCATCTCCGATACATTCCAGTCCCAGCAGCGGTTGCCTGCCTCCATATGAAAGATCGGTATCTTGAGCCTCTTGGCAGATATCGCGGAAAGAGCGGAGTTTGTATCTCCCAGGATAAGTACGGCGTCAGGTCTTACCTCGCTCATCAGAGCATATGACTTTGCAATGATATTGCCCATTGTCTCACCCAGATCTTTTCCGACGGAATCAAGATAGTGATCGGGCTCGCGGAGTCCGAGATTCTCAAAGAACACCTGATTCAGTGTATAGTCGTAATTCTGACCGGTATGCACAAGTATGTGGTCAAAGTACCTGTCGGCACACTTTATCACCTCTGAAAGTCTTATGATCTCGGGTCTTGTACCGAGGATAGTCATCAGTCTGAGTCTGCTCATATTTCCATTATACCTCTTCCCTGTAGGTATCGGGTCTTTCCGGATCATATGACTCGTTGGCCCACATGATGGTCACCATATCCGTATCACCCTCATTGATTATGCAATGCACATATCCGGTAGGGATATCCACCACCGTAAGCTCTTCTCCCGACACATGATAATCGATGACCCTGTCCTCTCCTATCTTTCTGAACCTTATGAGACCCCTGCCCTGCACGACAAGGAACTTCTCATTCTTGCTGTCGTGCCAGTGCTGCCCCTTCACTATACCGGGATGGCTCACATTCACGGATACCTGTCCTCTGTCGGGTGTCCTGATGAATTCGGTAAAAGAACCTCTGTTATCTGTCTTCATGTTTAGGCTGTATGCAAACCCGTCCTCGGGCAGAAAGCTGAGATAAGTGGAATAAAGCTTTGATATAAGCGGATCTATCAGCTTGGGGATCTCAAGACTCTCCCTCATCAGCGGAAAGCTCTCTATGGTCTCTGCGATATTCCCCAGTCTGGTATCGTATACCGGACACCTGAGCGCGGTATTTCTCTCTCCGCTGCCGTATACTGTCCCGCCTTCGAGCAGTATCTCCATATCCTCCGTAAACTCTTCCACGACATCATCGATATATGCAAGGTGCATCATATGCTCGGGATCGTTTATCGTAATGGGAAGTCCTCTGGCGATATTGTGGCAGAAGGTAGCTACCGCCGAATTGTAATTGGGTCTGGACCACTTGCCGAATACATTTGGCATACGGTATATTACGACCTGCGCCCCTGTCCTGAGACCATATTCATATACAGCCTCCTCCGCGCCCCTTTTTGAAGCTCCGTATATATTGCCTGCATCAGCCTGCTCTGCCTGCGTCGATGAGCTGACTATGACAGGACAGCGATTACCTGCTTCCTCCAGCATATCCGTCAGCCTCTTTGTAAGATCACGGTTGCCGCTCCAGAACTCCTCTTCGCTTTCCGGCCTGTTCACACCGGCAAGATGAAACACAAAGCCGGCATCCGAACAATAAGACCTTAACTCCTCATCGGAGCTCCCCCTGACATACTCATATATATCGGTATAGCCCTTGTTCTTGAGCCTCATTATCAGATTTTTGCCTATAAATCCATGAGCTCCCGTGACCAGTATCTTCATTTCGGCACCATCACTCCAACTCAAATTCCCTTAATCTGTCATGGATATATGAGAGCTTGAGCAGCTTTTCCTTTACTCCCTCCACATCCAGCTGTTCGGTATTATCGGAGTTAAAGGTAGTCACCGAGTCATCCCTCACCGAACCCTGTGTAAAATACTTATCGTAATTCAGATCCCTGTTGTCCGCAGGCACTCTGAAGAAATCACCCTCATCTACGGCCTTTATCCTCTCTTCGGAGGTGAGCAGGGTCTCCGCCATCTTCTCCCCGTGACGTATGCCTATCACCTTTATCTCCTGATCGGAATGAAAGAGCTCCTTTACCGCCCTGGCAAGTATCTCTATGGTACACGCCGGTGCCTTCTGGACGAAGATATCACCGGTATGCGCATGCTCAAAAGCATATAATACAAGCTCCACCGCCTCTTCCAAGGACATTATGAACCTTGTCATCTTCGGCTCGGTGACCGTGATAGGTCTGCCGTCCCTTATCTGATCGATAAAAAGCGGTACCACTGAGCCTCTTGAGCAGAGCACGTTACCGTACCTTGTACCGCAGATAAGAGTCTTATCCTCATCAACGGTACGGCTCTTTGCCACAAATACCTTTTCCATCATGGCCTTTGATATGCCCATCGCATTTATCGGATACGCGGCCTTGTCGGTTGAGAGACAGCACACCTTCTTAACGCCGTTATGTATAGCCGCAGTCAGTACATTGTCCGTGCCGAGCACATTGGTCCTCACGGCCTCTATGGGAAAGAATTCACATGAGGGCACCTGCTTTAAGGCCGCTGCCGCAAAAATATAGTCCACCCCGTAGGTAGCCTCTTCTATGGAGCTGTAGTCCCTCACGTTTCCTATGTAATACTTGATCTTGGGATTGTTGTAAAAATGCCGCATATCATCCTGCTTCTTCTCATCTCTGGAAAATATGCGTATTTCCTTTATATCCGTATCAAGAAACCTGTTCAGCACTGCGGTACCGAATGAGCCTGTACCTCCGGTGATAAGCAGGGTCCTGCCGTCGAACATTCCGTTACTCATATATCATCTCCCGTTTTTCATTCCAAACAACTACATCAGTATATCATACCGGCCTGCTAATTAGCATATAATTTTGCGATGGCTGTTATAAAAATCTATGGTCTACCCGCGGTATGCCCTCTCAAGTATATCCACCGATACACCCACATTGAAGTATCTTTCAAGATACCGCCTTCCCCTTGCGCCCATCTCAGGCAGCTTATCCTTAAGCTGTATCAGCCTCCTCACTCCCTCGACAAAAGCCCCGGTGTCTCCGGCTCTTACGGATATGCCGCATCCGGCCTCCGCTATGCACTCATCCATATCGGTCGCTTCATCGAGTACGGCAAATACAGGCTTTGATATCTGCATATAAGACAGTATCCTTGACGGAAAGTTGGGTATGGTAAAGTCCTTTGAGAGACTTATCATCCCCACATCGGCATTTGCAAGCAGCTTCTCGTATTCCGGTCTTTCCAGCTGATGTCTGTAGGTCAGATTGACCGGCTTTTCCCTTTCGATATACTCCTCTATCCTCCTGCTCTCCGTCCCGTCACCTATGAAATAAAAGAAGACCCTGTCGAGATCAGGCTGCTCACCGCAGGTCTTTATCCCCTTGAGCAGTCCGCCGATATCCTGAGGCTTGCCCATATTGCCCCCAAACACTATGCGAAGTCCGTTCGCAGCCCGGGTATCCTTCATGGACACCGCTTCATTAAGAGCCACGGTATTCGGAAAATATTCCAGCTTCTCATTAGGTATCTCCGGATCATGCTCCTTAAGATATGCGATATTAGCCTCGGACATGCATCCGATCCGGTCGGAATAGGCATAAAGCTGACGCTCCATCCTCCGGTAATACTTATATATCGGACTGCTCTTTGAAAACATGCCGAGATCCACGGCATTTTGCGGGAAGATATCCTTAAGCATCAGATATCTTATCGCACTCTTGTACCTTTTGGCACAGTACCTGAGCACGGGTGCCAGTGTGATGGGCGGTGTCGGATAGGCGATCACATCAAAGGTCTCGTCCTTAAAACCATCCTTTAGTATCATCCTGATCCTTCCGGGTATGGACATCTGGATAAGGGCTTTTTTTACGGATCCGGCACCGAACTGATCGGGCAGCTTCATGTAAACTGTCCGTATCCCCTCGACCTCCGTGACTCCGTCAGGCAGCTCCATATCGCTGGTTCCTGCGATCACGGTCACCATGTGCCCCCTGTCCCTGCATTCCCTGACCAGATCGAGATAGATGGTGGATTTCTTATAATCAAATATCTGGAATAAAAATAATATCCTCATCCTCGAAGACCCCGTTTATTACTGTTTCTCTCCCAGAACACCCCGTCCTCGTATCCCTGTATGCTCCTGTCGTCATCAGCCATCTCAAGCCGCTTTTCCGCCCATATGCAGTACTGCTCATTCTGCTCTATCCCGAGGTAATGCCTGCCAAGCTTCTTTGCCGCCACAGACGTACTGCCCGAGCCGAGGAACGGATCGAATACCATATCACCCTTATTTGAGCTCGCCAGTATCAGCTTCGCAAGGAGCTTTTCAGGCTTCTGTGTCGGATGCGGGGTATTCTCGGGCATCGACCAGAACGGTACCGATATGTCATCCCAGAAATTTGACGGGTGGGTATCCCTTATCCTGCCCCTATCCGTCTCTTCCCAGTCCTTTGGTATACCGTCTGCCCTGTATGGCGCGATGACCCTTCTCCTCAGCTTTACCGCATCGAGATTAAAGGTGTAGCTGTCGGATCTTGTGGCAAACCATATATCCTCCATGCTGTTCTTCCAGTTGCTCTTCGCGCCGCGCCCCTTTTCACGCTGCCAGGTGATCCGGTTGCGCACGATAAGGTGTTTCTTTAACACTTCATAGACGGCATTGCTCGAACGCCAGTCGCAGCACACATAGACCGTACCGGTATCCTTAAGTAACGGCAGCAGCTTTTCCACCCACTCTCCGGTGTATTCGCGGTATCCGTCATCCGAGGTCTTTCTGAATCTCTTCCCGTTGAAATCCTTATCCATGTTATAAGGCGGGTCCGCTATCACGAGATCAGCAAATCCCTCCGGCAATAAAGACATGAGTTTCAGACTGTCTCCCAGCACTGTCCTGTCAGTCAGCCCTGACAGAGCATATTTCCCTGCGGAGCTGCCCTTTCCGGCATCGATGCATCTCTTAAGGTATTTCTTCCCCTCTTTCGGATCGATATCTATAGTCTTGTTTCTGGGAGACTTCATAAGAACGGGTCCTTGTCAGCCCTTAAGCCTTTCTATCAGGGCATACAGTGCCTCCGCGCTGTTGAAATTCGCGGGAACTATCTCCGCTGCCGGGATCGCCACATCATACTCGTCATCTATCGAAGCGATGATCTGTATTATATCGAAGGAGGTCAGCACCTTACCGTCTATCAGATCAGTCGTCGTCCTGAAATCAATATCATCCCTTACGCCCTCAAGCAGCTCTATCAGTTCATCCATAAACTACCTCCTAACAGTTCAATTCCCATGTTCCCATTCTATTCCTTATACATGCTGTGCTTTCATCTCCATGTGCCATGACAACACCCGGCAGCTCTCTGCTCAGGAAAAGCCCCATAGCCTCGGTCACGGAATATGCACCCGCATTACAGAATACGAATATGTCTCCTATATCAAAAGCCCCTGTCCTGTACTCACGTACCAGCACGTCGTTTGTGGTACAGAGAGACCCGCACAAAGCCCATGCCCCGTCCGTGTCGGCATCCGCTTTACACCCGTTTTGTCTTAACAGCCTTATCACAGGCATCTTAAGCCCCATCATCTGTCCGTAATAATTTATATGGTTTATGCCTCCGTCAAGTATTGCCCAGTTCTTTATGCCCGAGGTCTTCTTATCGACCGCCTTCGTGAGATAATATCCACAGCTGCTTGCCAAAAATCTGCCCATCTCAACGGTAAGAATACTCCATTTTGCGGTATCCCTCAGATCCTCCGCCAGCTCCTTCAGCGGTCTCAGTGTATCGGAAAAGTCATCCCCCTCAAAGTAGGGATAGCCAAGCCCCGGTCCGTACTCCAGCTTATCAAGCGCGATACCGTACCTGTCTCTAAAGCCTTTTATCGTATCCTTCAGCTTCAGAAGCTCATCCCTCTGATGCTTCAGCTTCAGTCTCTGAGTCCCTGTGAAATAGTGTATGCCGCATATCACGACAGGATCCTTATCATCATAGCTATCCAGGATCTCCTCCGCATCCTCTGCGGACATTCCGAACTGACTGTCGGCGGAAAGCCTTAATATGACCTCTGTCTTTACCTTAAGCTCACCGGCCTTTTCGCTGATCATCCTGTACTGGCTCACGGACTCGGCTGTAAGAGTACCGCATCCGTACTCCAGAGCCTCCGCGGTATCCCATGTATCCTTGTGTACCCCCGAATAAATGATCATAGCTGCCGGCACATCATAATGCCTGCATATCGAAAGCTCTCCGGGACTGCATACCTCAAAATTATCCACATGATCCTTAAGTGCCGGTATCAGAAAGGGATTTGCCTTTATCGAATAGCATAATCCTATCCTGCCCGTCTCCATACCGTCATTCATTATGCTCTTGATGTCCTCTGCACGGCTTATTGCCTCGTCCGCATCAAAAACATATGTCGGTGTACCGTACTCCTCCGCTATCTGTAAAAGAGTTTTATCATCCATATATCTGTTTTAATAAACCCCTGTCCGTTTTCCCGTTTTTGTTCATCGGCATCTCATCCAGCTTCACCGTCCTGCCGGGTACCATGTACTGCGGCAGCTTCTTTTGGAGTATCGAGATCACCTCATCCTTATCGATATCCCCTGTATAGTATAACAGGATTTTCTTCTTTTTTTCATCATACATACAGCAGGCTCTGGATACACCCTCCGCTGACATGGCCTGTACCTCTATCTCCCCGAGCTCTATGCGCTGCCCCATATGCTTTATCTGAAAGTCCTTTCTTGAGGTATATATAAGCATACCGTCCGCGTCATATTTCCCGAGGTCGCCGGTACGGTATATGCGCTCATGATATCTGTCGTTTAAGGGATTCTGCACAAATGCCGCAGCAGTCTTTTCACTGTCCCTGTAGTACCCGAGTGCCAGACAGCTGCCTCCCACACATATTTCACCCTCTGTCCCGGCTCCCGTGATCTCATGATCCTCAGCATCGAGCAAAAACACCTTTTCATTCTTAAAGGGTATGCCCGCAGGTATCACTTCATCCTTTTCAAACTCCCTGTCGAGTATGTAATACGTGCAGTTGCAGGTGATCTCCGTAGGTCCGTATAGGTTTACATAAGTTGCCT
>JAGBNR010000088.1 GCA_017634315.1 Lachnospiraceae bacterium | reverse complement strand
ACAAACCATATATCTTGTGGATTACCTTGCAGTCGGACGGAAGTATATGTGGTTATAAAAATCCTCTGAATGTGGTATCATTAAACGTATATTTGAGTAAGGAGACTGGTTCTGATATGGCGAATGAACTGACAGCTGAACAGATAGATACACTCGGAGAGATAGCAAACATCAGCATGGGCAATTCCGCGACAACCCTTTCAATGATGGTGCAGCACAAGGTCGACATCACCACACCGCGGGTGGAGGTAATAAAAAGAAGTGCTTCGCTTGATGATTATGAGAAGACATGCGTATTTGTAAATATACACTATGTTAAGGGCATTTCAGGAAACAACATCTTTATATTAAAGGAACATGATGTGCTGGTTATGACCGATCTCATGATGGGGGGAACGGGACAGAATGTACAGGGTGAGCTCGGCGAGCTTCAGATGAGCGCAGTCTCTGAGGCTATGAACCAGATGATGGGTTCCGCAGCGACATCCATGTCCACCATGCTTAACCGTATGATAGATATCAGCACTCCTACAGTGGAGACCATTGATGTTAATTCCGTAAAGGTGTTTGAGAAGATGTTTGACAATCCGACAGATCTTTTCGTTAAGATCGCATTTAAGATGGTGATCGAGCCGGGACTCATAGACAGTACCATGGTACAGCTTTACCCCCTTGATTTTGCCAAGGGGATGTGCAGCATCTTCGAGCAGCTAAAGACCAATCATTAAGGCAGCTGTCTTGCCGGAAGACCTATCGTAACCGGAAGGAGTAACGCTGAGAGTCCTGTACCGATGATACCCTGAGCCACATTGAACGGTATTTCGGCGAGAGATTCGGCTATAGCGGCAGAGAGTGTGATACTTTCAGAGCCGACATTTACTACGGTCAGCATCAGAATATTATAAAGAAAATATCCGAATATCATCACGGCTTCGCCTGCGACACCTGCCAGTATGGCTTTGGGAAACAGATGGAGCCGGTTTTTATTACCTGCAGTTCTGCCGAGTACCTTAAAGACCGCGGCTGCAGTCATGGCTGTAGCGAGCTTAATGGTAAAGGTGCCGGGAGCCCATGTGGCATAGCCGCCGAGCAGATCGGACAGCATTGAGCCTATACCGGCAGAGAGTCCTCCGACTATCGGACCAAGCAGATATCCGGAAAGCAGGACGAAGCTGTCACCTATATGCACATATCCCATAGTCGGTGTAGGTATCTTTATGACAGTCGTGGCGATATATGTGAGTGCCGCAAGCAGTGCAGCGAGCACGAGAGTTCGTGTATTCTTGATGCTTTTCATACAGCTACCTCCTAATATGTTTTGTGGCTTTTATTCAGAAACACACATTTATGCGGGTTTCATACCATGGATAAGCATCATATGCTTTACCCGTTTCGGAAAGTATAGTACATGAGATAATAAAAAGCAAGAAAAATATTTTATAAATCATAGGGGATTAGTATGAATAATATAAAAATGGCAATCTTCGATCTCGACGGTACCAGTGCAAATACTCTTGAAAATCTGGCATTCTGTGCCAATACAGTAATAGGGGAATTTGGAATGGAACCGGTAGAAACAAATAAATACAGATACTTCGTGGGAGATGGATCGAGGGTACAGATGCAGAGGCTGCTCGCCTATCACGACAGATACAGCGGAGAAAAGGATGAGGCTTTCTTAGAGGAGGTCTTTACAAAATACCTCGCATTTCTATCAGAGCATTGCTCGGAAAGAGTGACCGTATACGATGGACTGCCGGAGGCGATCACGAGTCTCAGGAAGAGGGGTATAGTATGCGTGGTCTTTTCAAACAAACCTCATAAGCAGGCATGTAAGGTAGTACATGACATCTATCCTGAGGGTACTTTCGCAGAGGTGCTCGGTCAGTCGGATGATTATCCGAGGAAACCTGATCCCACAGGTGCTCTGATGCTTGCAGAGAGAGCGGGTGTGAAGCCTGAGGATTGTCTTTATATAGGAGATACCAATACGGATATGCTCACCGGAAAAGCAGCCGGCATGTATACGATAGGTGTGCTGTGGGGCTTCAGGGACAGAGAAGAGCTTGAAAAAGCAGGAGCGGATGCCATCATATCCACTCCTGCTGAGATATTGAATTACTGCTGACATTACAGATGGGCTCTGCAGACTGCTCAGCTGCTCCCATGCCGCTCTTTCATGGTATTGAACCATGCTATGGCCGCTTTGTAACCCTCTTCATCAAAATCAAACGCCTTGCCTGTTATCTCTTCATGAGGTGTCTTATCATATGAAAGAGGACCGAACCATACCTCGGCCTTCAGCACGGGACCATCGGCGTACTTTTCCTCTTCCTTGAGATAGACAATGTTCTTTAAAGGCTCTCGGGCCAGACGAAAGCGCATGCCCTCATCTGACCCGTAGTATGCTTCACCGTAAAAATAATGCTTAAATCCGTAAAGATCTTTTTCCTGAATCATTTATTCGAACTTGATATCTCCGAAGATCTTGGAGGGCATTATGGCCACATAGGTCTTTCCCACATTTATCTTGATCTCATCACCATTCTCATCGAAATATCTCGTCGGATATGTGTCATCCACCTTGGACCAAGTGACCTTTATAGCCTTGCCGTTAGTGATGTACCAGCCCTCTCTCTTCTCATCACTTGAGTAATCGGAATCATTGGTATGCAGAATCATATATCCGTGATCATCGAGCTGCTCAAGACGCGCTGACTGTATGAGCAGATTCTTGAAGCAGACCTGCTTGTTGTCATTACCCGCATCTACCTCCTTGCTTCCATACTGGAAGTAATAATAGACACCTTCGTCTGCGTTGTACTCAAGCCATGGCTTATTATGCGCGAAAGGAAGCGTGACCTTCGTAGCGGTCTGCGCACTGCTGTACTGCTCAAGAGTATTAGGATTACTCCTTGTAGCAAACTGATAATGGTCGCCCCTGTAATACTCGTTGTAGGTCTTGGATATCTTGCTGTTATTGCTGAAGTTTTTCTCAAGGTCTCCCTTTACGATATACTCGGTAAATTCTCTTGCCTTTCCGTTATTTACTCTGGAAAAGGTGCCTGAAAATCTGTCTACAAAAGGGTTGGAATAAAACATATCATTATAGAAAGGACCACCGTCATGACAAAGTATCGCATTCCACTCCGTGAAGGTCTGCAGATTGGTAGGTCTCGTACTTCTTATGGAACCGAGCTGCTCTATCTTCTCCCAGTCCTTTACAAGTACCATAAATCTGGTGACACCGTCATTCATTGTACTGTTTGTCATCTCATATATGATGTCTGCCTCTGACACACCAAAGTGGGGAAGGGCTGTCTTTTCATCATCGACCATGGCTGCGATAGGCCTCTGGTCAGCTATGGAAGCATCTATCCACTCACCTGTGAGGGGATTGGCTACCATTCCGTCCGGAGGAGTGTCTGACTCTACGGGAGCCTCCTCAACGACCGGCTCCTCCTGCATTACCATAGCAGGAACCGTAACCTCGGCAGCAGGCTGTGACGCGACCTCGGTGGGCTGCTCTGCCTCCTCTGCCTTGTCCTTGCCGCAGGCTGCAAGTGAAAGTGCCGCTGCGACAGATAGTGCGATAATTAGTGCTCGTTTTTTCATCGTGTTTTCTCCTGATATTTAGTGTACGGATTTTAAAAAAGTAAAATTGCTTCGTCGCTATGCGACTTTCGCAATTTCCCACATATATTCGCAATTTCGGCTGTTTGTTCACAAACTGCCGCTACCGCCCTTCGTGCCTTACGCTTTTCGTGAAAGTCCGGATTGCTGCGCTGCTTCGCTGCTCCTGCAATCCTTGATGAGCATTCGCTCATCTCTTTCATAAATCCAAAAGCAAAATTGCTTCGTCGCTACGCGACTTTCGCAATTTTCCACATACATTCGCAATCCGGGCTCCTGCCCTACTTGCTCATGTATGTTTGGTTTTCTCGTATCCGACGGGGATGATCCGCAAGCGAACATCCCATCGGCTACGGAAAACGCTTTTAAGCAGGGTACGGGAGTCGAACCCGCCTCCTCAGCTTGGGAAG
This sequence comes from Lachnospiraceae bacterium, assembly GCA_017634315.1. GTDB lineage: Bacteria > Bacillota > Clostridia > Lachnospirales > Lachnospiraceae > NK4A144. The sequence goes on along the minus strand of JAGBNR010000088.1, from coordinate 6,353 downwards.
CTGATATACTACCGATGTACTAACCCTGCATACACGATTTAGCACACGAAACGTATTCTATCCTATATACATATATTATGTCAAGTTTTGCGTAACATTTCCGTAACAAATCCGGGTGAACCCTCCTTAAACCCCCACCATTATCCTTGACTTTTATTGACTAAATTCCTTTTGTCATATATCATTACGACTGGTTTTGTTTTTTGATTTCATGTCGGAGGTAGTATAAATGTCTGCACAGGTTTGTCTTATAGTAGCCATCGGAGTGTATCTTCTCGCGATGATACTGATCGGAGTGATATTTTCAAAAGGAAATGATGACACGGGTGACTTTTATCTCGGGGGAAGAGGTCTCTCTCCTTTAGTCACTGCCATGAGTGCCGAAGCCTCGGATATGTCCAGCTGGCTTCTCATGGGTATACCGGGTCTTGCATATGTAAGCGGTCTTGCAGATCCCTTTTGGACCTGTCTGGGGCTTGCTGTAGGCACATACCTAAACTGGCTCTTCGTCGCAGGCAGGCTCCGCAGATATACGGAAAAGCTCGGGGCTATCACGGTACCCGAATATTTCTCAAAGAGATATGGTGATGAAAAGAATATACTTACAGCAGTATCTGCCATCATCATCGTGATATTCTTCATCCCCTATACCGCTTCAGGCTTTGCAGCCTGCGGCAAGCTCTTCAATACCCTCTTCGGCGTAGACTACCTTGTAGCGATGATCGCGAGTGCGATAATCATCTCGCTCTACTGCACACTCGGCGGCTTCAAGGCCGTGAGTACCACGGATCTGATACAGAGTATATGTATGTCTGTGGCACTGCTCATAGTCATCGGCTTCGGTGTGGTACAGGCAGGCGGAATAAGTGCCGTGATCGAAAACGCCAAGGCTCTTCCCGGCTTCCTGTCCGTGACAAATATATATAATCAGGCAAGCGGCACCTCTTCACCTTACGGTGCCCTCACGAGCGTCTCAATGCTTGCATGGGGACTCGGCTACTTTGGCATGCCTCACATACTTGTCAGGTTCATGGCAACGGGAGATCCCGAAAAGCTTAAGATAAGCCGCAGAGTGGCCACGGTATGGGTGGTCATAGCCATGGGGCTTGCCATCATAATCGGTTTTGTCGGACTCGCCATGAGCAAGGCAGGTGTCATCCCCGCACTTGAGGGAAGCAGCGATGCAGAGAGAGTTATTATACACATTTCCAATTATATGAGCAGCTTCGGAGTATTACCCGCGATAATTGCAGGTATCATCCTTGCAGGTATGCTTGCGGCAACCATGTCCACGGCAGACTCACAGCTTCTTGCAGCAGCCTCTGCCATCTCCAGCGATCTGCTTCAGGACTTTGGTAAGAAGAAATTCAGCGATGATGTATCTGTAAAGATAGCCAAGGTAACCGTCGTGGTGATCTCCGCCATATCAGTACTGATAGCGGTAGACCCTAACAGCTCGGTATTCTCGATAGTATCATTTGCCTGGGCAGGCTTCGGAGCGACTTTCGGACCCGTCATGCTCCTGTCACTCTTTTGGAAGCGTTCCAACAGACAGGGGGCTATAGCCGGCATGGTGGCAGGTACGATAATGGTATTCCTCTGGAAATACGTCATCAGCGGCCTCGGCGGAGCATTTGCGATATATGAGCTGCTTCCTGCATTTTTCGTTGCACTTGTAGTGAACATAATCGTTTCACTTGCAACTCCTGCTCCTGAAAAGACCATTTTAGATACATTTGAAAATGCAAGATAATGAATAATCGTTTTTGGACATTCAGATATTCACTTATTAATATCACCTACTATGCCGGCTTCTGCACGATGCACGCCTATGCAGCCGTGTATCTGCTTGCTCACGGCTTTAGCAATACCAAGGTGGGCCTGCTGCTTGCGCTGGCAAATATACTGTCAGCCATACTGCAGCCCTTTATCGCCGGCATCATTGATAAGCCCGGTCCTCTGACGAACCGGAGATACATCCTTATTTCAGTGGCGATCATAGCATTGTGCTCTCTGCTTCTGATGATACTGCCATCCTCAAAGCCGGTAGTATTTGCACTGTATGCTCTTCTTTATACGGTGCAGTTTGTATATCAGCCTGTAGTGACGGCACTTAACTTTGAGTATGAAAAGGCAGGCTGCAATATTTATTTCGGACTCGCAAGGGGACTTGGTTCGGCAGGCTTCGCTGTCACATCCGCTTTCATCGGAGGCATGGTCGAGCGTGACGGCGCAGATGTCCTCCTGATCGCGAATCTTGTGATCATGGCTCTGTCTGCCATAGCAGCCTTTACATTTATAAAGCCCGGCGGAGATATAAAGGATGCTGTGGTTTCTGAAGAAAAGGGACTTGTCGCACATAATAATATAATGGACTTCGCACGTACCTATCCGGCATTCATGCTGTTTCTTGTGGGGACTGTCTGCTTTTTCTTCGCCCACAATATGATAAATGATTTTCTTATACAGATAATAAGGAGCCTCGGCGGTGCGGAAACTGAGCTCGGCTATGCTACCTTTCTGGCAGCCATACTGGAGCTGCCCGTCATGGCTGTAATAGGAGTAATACTGAAAAAGATCTCGGCTGACCGTCTCATGGTATTTTCCGGAGTGGCTTTTCTGGTAAAGACCATGATACTTGTCTTTGCGACCCAGCTTGCAGCGATATTTGTAAGCCAGTCGTTTCAGATCTTTGCGTATGCGGTATTCGTACCGGCATCGGCATATTATGTAAGTGCTACGATGGAGGAGCTGGATCAGGTAAAGGGACAGGCCTATGTCTCAAGTGCCATCACAGTCGGAGGTGTCTTCTCCAATCTGATATGCGGCAGCATACTGGACAATCTCGGGGTGCGACCTATGCTGGTCACAGGCTCCGCAGTCTGCGCAGCAGGTGTAGTGATAGCTCTTGCCGCCCTCGTAATGCAGTCACACCTGAAAAGGGTGTGACTGCATGTATGAAAATAATGTATTGTAACTCCGTTGCGCCTACCGGCTCGCGTCTATGGCCTGATCAAGAGTGAAGCAGTTGCCTGAAACGGAAAGCCGTGCTCTTTCTCCCATGAGGAGGGGATAATTAATATCATCGTGTCCGGCAGGGAAGCCAAAGGCCACGGGAACATCTGTCCCTTCCAGAAACTCTCTTCTGATCATATCAGCAACGGATTCAAATTCACCTCCCCTGACGTCTCCGAAATTGCCGCTCCCATCTGCGGGAAGCTCCGTCCACTCGCCAAAGACTATGGCCTCCGCACCATCCAGTACCCCGCTATGCTTTAGTACAGTCAGATATCTGTGGATGTAACGCATGTTCTCACCCACCTCCTCGATGAAGAGGATGTAGGGTTCCTTAATGGCAGTAGAGTCGTAATCTGTACCCAGGACAGTCGTAAAGGTCGAAAGGTTACCGCCTATAAGGACTCCTTCAGCCTCACCGTCTATTCCTTCCTCATCCGCTTCACACCGGTATGATGGTATCCTGCCCAGCATCATCTGTCTCTCAGCATCCGCACAATCCTCAGGCAGACCTGACCATGTCCCACTCATACAGGCATGTATGGAGGGCAGACCCCGTGCCGTCCACGCCGAATGATAGACTGTGATATCACTGTAGCCGATTATAGGTTTATTGGCATCCTTTATTATATCCCCGCTTAGCATATCCGCTGCATCAGAGGCTCCATAGCCACCCCTGACGCAGAATACCGCCTTTATCTCGGGATCCTCCATTGCCCATTGCAGATCCGCCATAAGCTCATCCAGTGTACGTTCCTCGGGGCATACATACTTTCCCTCTACGGCTTCGAACCCCCAGTCATCGAGTCCCTTTATGGTGGCATCGGTCTGCTTCCTTGATGGCAGGGCTGATGGCGAGATCACTGCAACCTTATCTCCCTGTTTGGGGAAGTATGAGCCGTCACCTGTGAGGTCAGTATATCCCGTAATGATGCACTCTGTATCCGTTCCCTCTGCGACATATACCTCCCTGCCGAGGTAGCTGTCCAGCCGGTCGCTGACATTCTTTTGAAGATTGCGGAAGAAGAACTGATAGTCATAGATATGATAGGCTCCCTCGGGAAGACCTGGAATGACAGGGGGATAATCCTCCATGCTGATATCCGTGACCTTGAGCACACCCCTCTTCTCGTCGATATAACACCCGCAGAGTCTTTCCTTCTCTGACAGTATCTGTCCGCTGTAATCGGTAAAGCAGGCTCCGAGGTTCTTGATCCTTGAGGCAGGTGTTTTGTCTGTCTTCCAGTTTAAAGGATTGATAGTATGTACCTTTAGCCCCTCAGGAATGATAAAGGTCTCCGCCACCTCTGCCGCTTCGCAGTCAAAGCTTATGACTACTCCGGTATCAAAGGCACCTTCGGCCGGCTTTATCTGCGGATATTCTTCAGTCATCTCAAAGGTGCATGGCCAGCCTATCGCATATACGGCCACAAGCTGTGATAAGAGCTCTTCATCGCCAAAGTACTCCTCAAGGAGACGGTAGCACATATCGGCTCCCTGTGAAAATCCGGCAAGTACGATAGGTCTGCCTTTATTCTCATTCTCCAGATACCAGGAGAAGGAGTCCGAAATGTCCTCGTAGGCTATGCTCAGATAAGCCTCTCTCTCATCCGGCTCAAGGGAGTACGCCTTCATGGCTGCCTGACGGTAGTAAGGGGCAAACATCCTTGTACTGTCCTCATAAATGCCGCGCTCCATGTTCAGCGCACCTGCAAAGCTCTTTTTTGTCTCTTCGTCCTCAAGGGACATATTGTACTCATCATTCATGTCCACGGTAGGGCATATGATAAACAGATCTGCTTCCTTTTCCTCTCCGTTGCCATAAAAGACCCAGTTTTCCGACAGTGAATAATCCACACCGGAAGCCTCCTCACCTGCTGCGCCGGCAATCTGAGGTGCTGACACACCACTGACTGTATCAGATGCCTTTTTTGCATCGGAGGAAGCGGTACCGGAACATGCTGCAAGGAGCAGGCTGCTTAAGCCTAAAGTGATCAATAAATACAGGATTTTTTTATTCATTACTTTTTCCTTTCTCATAGTATCTGCTCAGAACCCCTTGTGTTCTTCACAGACACATATCACATCCCTGATGTAGCTGCATGAAACACTCTGCCGTTACCGTTCATAGTCGAATCGCGCACTCGCTACGTGATTACGGTCCAATGCAAATTGCTCCGAATGGGCTTTCTTCATCCTGTCACACAGCCCAATATGCCACCTGTGCCCGGTATCGGTTCGGTGCTTCCACGCCTGAGATCTACAGCGGAATGATTTTTCCGGATTAATTATACAGTCTTTAAGTTATGCAGGCAAAATATTCGCAGAGCCGTGCCGTATCTGCTGTGATTGTCCTTATACAACTACTACTGAGGTGATTATCCCTACAATGATGAGTATGGGAAGTGCTATCCACATGATCCCCATAAGAGCTGCTGCTATGACTATCGGCCAGAAAATAAGCCCTATCACACACTTTGCAAGTCCCCATGTGGCTCTGAACATTAAGCCCATAAGCTTGAAGAATACCCATATTGCTACGATACCGTAAATTATTTCAAACATATTACCTTCCTCCTTTTTGTCTATAGTTTTCTTTTGATACTCTTTCGTACTTTATGATAAAAGCATATTACAGGTGACCTCTTGAATAAACAGCGGTATCAGCGAAATAAGCACATCTATTTTGCTAAATGAACCAAAAACTGCAGACAATCAAAAAAGCCCTGATCTGATATCAATCTATCAGACCGGGCTTTATACCGGGTGTGCTGTAAGCATACTATTTATTATCGATTTTACAGGCTTTTCATCCGCTATCCTCTTTGCAAGCCCTATAGCCCTGCCTACAGCCTCCTGCTTTGCCTTCCTTCCCTTTGAGTATCAGCGATGTACTTTAAGTATGTCAGCTTTATAAGCTTTGACTGAGCTGTAAGACCTGGGATATTGGTAATCCTGTATTAGCTGAAACCTTTTCTACTGAATCGCCAGACTTTAAAAAGTTTTTTGCTATACGTGTGGTTATACTCTCTGTGGTATCCGCCACAGCTTTACTCACGGCTGTATCTACCGCCTGTCTCTTTTCTTCCGCATATAATCTGTCAAGCTTCGTCATTGTAAGTACCTCCTTGATCTTCTCAGTATCTTCATTCGTTATAAATTTATCCGAAAACACCAGCATCATCTTCAGGACAAAATACATCCTGTTTTCATTCTCTATTTTCTTTGCAAGACCTATAGCCCTCGCTACTGCCTCCTGCTTGGCTCTCCTTCCCCTGAACGTAAGCGGATAGATGATCATCCGCATCATATCCTCATCTGAAAGGCTCTCTCCGCTT
>JAGBNR010000087.1 GCA_017634315.1 Lachnospiraceae bacterium | reverse complement strand
CAGAATGATGTTTTTATTGTTCGGGAGCACAAATACAGTATCCGCATTTACCCTTCCGACTGCAGCGAGTATATCATCAGTCGAGGGATTCATGGTCTGACCTCCGGAAATGATCTCGTCTACCCCGAGGTTTCTGAAAATCTCATTCATTCCCTCGCCTGCGGATACTGCTATAAATCCGTATTCCTTATGCGGCATAGCGGCATCCGGTACACTGTGCGTCTCTGCGGCAGCGGCTGTATCCGCCTCATCGGGAATACCTGCCTCAGCTATCTTCTCCGTCTCAAGCTGTGAGGAAGCCACCTTGGACCTTATCGGACCGTTTGCCGTACCTGCCTGTCCGGTGAAGTCCATCTCACTCTCGGGACGCTCCACGTATTTGCCCCCGTCAAGCTTAAAGAGCCTCTCCTGATGCTCTTCGCGCATATTATCGACCTTCATTGATGTCAGGGCACCTAATGTAAGTGCCTTTTCAAAAGCAAGCCCCGGATGATTCGTATGCACATGAACCTTGACTATATCCTCATAGGATACACATACTATCGAGTCTCCTATCGACTCGAGATAGCCTTTGAAATCCGCCTCTGTCTTCTGATTGAAGACATGGTTGATCATGATGATAAACTCGGTACAGTAGCCGTACTTTACCTCTGCATTTGCGACCGCATCCCTGTTTATCCCGGATACCTTGCTGCCTGTAGCCGCCTCAAGATCTGCTGCGGTAAACTCTCCCGCTTCGCCGAGAAGTGCTTTTCTGGCTCCGCTCAGTACACATACAAGCCCCTCTCCTCCGGAATCCACGACCCCTGCCTGCTTCAATACGGGGAGCAGCTCGGGTGTCTGGGACAGCACATACTTTGCATGCTCCAGCACCTCTCCCGATATACCCTCGATATCCTCCGCCTGATCGGAGAGCTCGGACATCTTCTCCGCCGCTCCTCTGGCGACAGTCAGTATTGTACCCTCTTTGGGCTTCATCACTGCCTTATATGCAGTTTCGCAGGCCTTGTTAAAGGCTACCGCAAGGAGCGGTATATCAACCGTATCGCTATCCTTTATTTCCTTGGTAAAGCCCCTTAAAAGCTGTGACAGGATGACTCCCGAATTGCCTCTTGCTCCTCTTAATGACCCCATGGATATGGCCTTGCAGAGTGCCGCCATATCAAACTCCCCACCTAAAGAAAGCACCTCTTTGGCGGCAGACATTATCGTAAGAGTCATATTCGTACCGGTATCACCGTCGGGTACCGGAAATACATTGAGCTCGTTTATCCGTTCTTTATTGGCTGAGAGCTCGGCAGCTCCCGCGAGAAACATCTTTGAAAGCAGCGCAGCATCTATTGTTTTAGTAGACATCAGTCGATCACCCTTACCCCTTCGACATAGATGTTTATCTTTTCAACCTCAAAGCCCGTAAACTCCTCTACCTTATACTTTACATTACTCATGAGATTGTCGGCCACGGCTTTGATGCTCACGCCATATGCGATTATCACATGAAAATCCAGAGTAACCTTGTTGTCTGAAATATTCACACTTATACCATGTGACAGGCTCTCTCTCTTCAACAGCCTTACCAGACCGTCACTGACTGAATAGGTCGCCATGCCCACTACCCCGAAACACTCCATGGCCTCTATGCCGGCCACCTCTGCTATAGCCTCTGTATCTACTGAAATATTACCGAGATCGGTACTCATCTTGCCCTTCATTGCAAAACCTCCTATATTTTGAACTTATGTATTATACCATAACCACTGACAGGCATACCACTTTGTGTTTTTACACGGCAGCTACACTATCGCGAGTATATTGATGCTCTTCTCCTGTGCCAGATCGATGATGGTATCCTCGCACTTTACCACAGGTCTGCCGAGTACACTGGGATTGTTCATTATCACCTCTCCCTGCATGCCGTTTGAGAGCGTGACCATATTGCCTATCAGCTCATCCAGTATATGATTCAGGAACGTTGAAATATACGCAAAGTCATACTTCTGGAACATGTCTACCTTTATGATCTCTATCACCTTATACGGATTCATCGGAGCCCTGTATGTCCTTGCACTCGTCATTGCCTCGTATACATCCGCTATCGCCACTATCTTCGCAAAATTATCTATCTCGTCTCTTTGCAGTCCCTGCGGATAACCAGAGCCGTCGCATCTTTCATGATGCATGAGCGTCGCATTCAGTATATGCTCGTTGATATTGAACTTTTTAAGCATATGGTACCCGTAGTAGGCATGAGTCTTAACCAGATCAAACTCCATTTTGTTTAGCTTGTCCGGCTTCCATATGATATCCTGTGGGAGCATGAACTTACCTATATCATACAGGAACCCGGAATAAACAAGAGTATCGCAGTCCTCCGGAGGAAGCTTGAACCACTCTCCCATCTTCTTACAGATGAGTGCCACGTTCATGCCGTGTGCATATGACATATCCCCCTCTTCGGGAAGCAGTATGTTTATATAAGAAAAAAGCCTCTTACCGGAGATAGTCCTGGGACATAACGCATCCGCTATAGCCTTCAGATCCTCAAATCTGAAGGGCACCTTTTTATATATAAAGGAATCCACCGCAACCTTATACGCGGCAAGATTCGCTGTATAGTCGAGCTGGAATTTCTTGAACGCATCCGAAACCCTTATCTTTTCGTAATATGTATTGGCCAGATCCTCTGCTTCAAGTATCTCAACCGTCATGAGCTTGAAAGCCTGCAGCTTCTGTTTGATAAGGCTGTCTACCTTGGTCCCTTTTTTTATCGCGACCTTTCCCGCTACGACTATGTCCTCTCCGAGAAGCATACCGTCTTCAAGAGACGCTGTCACAACTGTTTTCATAGTCTACCCCGTATGAAATATAAAATCAAAATGTGAAAACCCACATAAATGCGTGTTTCTGATTAACAGCCACAAAACATACGATAATTTGAGTATATTTGCCGTGACTGTCAAAGTCAAATGGAATATGCTATACTTTTTCCTATGGAATTCGCCAAAAGAATGTTTGTAGGAGAAAGCTACAGGGGCAAATCTCTGGGCATCATAAAAAAGCTGCTGCAAAGGAAGCTGCTGCTTGACACTTATCTGGTCTGTCTCGCGGAAAACCCCGTGGATCCGCTTGAGTTTTTTGATGCGAAGCAGCTTAAGCAGTCGTATTATGACGATGCTCCTCTCTTTGTGTGCGGCATCGCAAAGGGCGAGGAAGAGGCCGTCACTGTGATAAAGAATATAATCGAAGCCTCGGAGGAAAGCGGTCATGAGACCGTGAGATCCTTCGTGGAGGAGCTGTTCACATGATAGTGCTCCAGATATTAAAAATCATAGGCATCGTACTTCTTGTTGTACTCTGTCTGATACTCTTTCTTATCGCCGTTATCCTTTTTGTCCCTATTTTCTATAAGGTGAACGGCAGCTACACGGACAGTGAAAATGCCATGCACCTTAATGCACGCGCTTCATGGATACTCCATATCATCAGATTCGTTTTCACACTTGACGGCAGTGACCGGGATTATGCTCTTAAAGTCCTTTTCTTTGAAGTTTATCCCGGCAGATCCTTCAAAAGCAGTACCGATGACACTCCCGAAGACGATGAGGGCTGGATCAGTAAAATAAAATACAAAATCACTTCGCTTTATGATAAAATTAGGCAGGTAATAAAAAAGATCCGGCAGATCCTGTTCGTCTTAAATGATGAGCGTGATCAGGAAGCCGTAAGGGAGCTTCTTTTCAGGATTAAGATCCTGTTAAAGCACATTCTCCCCCGAAAGGGTTTACTGAGGCTTCATATCGGATTGGGTGATCCGGCATCCACCGGTCAGGTGACAGGCATCATATATTCGCTTTATCCTGTATATACCACCCATCTGCTTTTAGAGCCGGACTTTGACGAGAAGGTAACAGATGCTGATCTGAACCTTAAGGGTCATATACAGCTGATATTTGTACTTATCGCAGCCGTGCGTATCTACTTTAATAAGGATATCCGCAGGCTGTACGGACATATACAGCAGATACGCGAATAAATCTTATCTCAGGCAAAGAGGAGGAAAAAGCAGTGGCAAACATGGATTTCGACGGAATGATAAGCTCTTTGATGAAGGGAATGAACACGTTCTTTTCCACAAAGACAGTGGTAGGTGAGCCTAAAAAGATCGACGATACGATCATTATTCCTTTGGTAGACGTGACCTTCGGCATGGGTACCGGAGCTACCGCAGGCGATAAAAAGCCCGGCGGCGGCGGCGGTGTAGGCGGCAGGATGACACCATCCTCCGTACTTGTGATATCAAAGGGTGTGACAAAGCTTGTAAATATCCGCAATCAGGATGCAGTCACAAAGATACTTGATATGGTACCGGATCTTGTAAATAAATTTACCGACAAGGCTGATCCGAGCTCTCCCGGTATCGAAAATGAAGAGGCAATAGACCTTGCGTTTGACGGAGCTGCTTCATCCTCAGACACGATTGATATCAACTGAATGATAAATATAAAGACCGGTCTTCTGACCGGTCTTTTAATATTGCATTTTCAAATCACGCTTAAACTGATCCTCAGGCTCTCTCTACAGCACCTGATCTCAGGCATCTTGAGCATACATAGATACGCTTGGGTACACCGTCTACCTTGCACTTTACTCTCTTGATATTTGAGTTCCAGATCCTGTTTGATCTTCTATGTGAATGGCTGACGTTGTTTCCGAAATGAACGCTCTTGCCACATACTGCACACTTTGCCATCTCTCACACCTCCCTTTACGGTATAATTAGGGCTTTCAGCCCGCAACGTTTGATATTCTATCAGATAATCCATGCATTTGCAAGCAATAATTATTCAAAGTCTTCTCCAGACCCCGTCCCTCTCAAAGTCTGCGGCATCAGCCTCCGCCGCCTTTACGACAGCAGCATCATATCCCATTATGCCAAGGAGTCTTATCGCATTTCTTGTATCCGCCGCTCCATGCATAAGCCTGTATGAAAAAGCCACATCCTTGTCTTCTATATCCTCCGAGAAATGATAATTATCGTAATGATCTGCGATCATCTCTGTCAGCTCGATATCATGTGTTGCCGCAAAGCATATCACATTTTTCTTATGCAGGCTCTTTAATATCTCCGAGGACGCAGCTATACGCTCTATGGTATTGGTTCCTTTTAGGAGCTCATCGACAAAGCACAGCAGCGGCATATCGCCATCGGTGCGGCAGGCATCGAGTATCCTCTTTACGGCACGTATCTCAGCCATATAGTATGAGTCACCCTCCAGGATATCATCCTTAACGGACATGGAGGACATTATCATAAACCGTGGTGCCCTGTATGAAGCCGCAGCAGTGGTAGCTATGCTCTGACCGAGTATCGCGGCTAACCCTACCGATCTCAGAAAGGTAGATTTGCCGGACGCGTTGGAGCCGGTGATAAGCACTCCCTTATCCGAAGCAGCTATATCCGATGGTACCGCATTATCTATCAGAGGATGATACAGTCCCTTCGCATCTGTCATACACTCCTCCGTATACTCCGGGAGACACCAGTACGGCAGACCTTTATGGTAATAAGCCACTGCGATAAAAGCGTCTATCTCTCCGATCGTCTTAAACATCCGGATGATATCCGCCTTATTATCAAGCACACTCCTTTGCATCGAGTTAAACTTCATCAGATCCAGATGAAAGAATATCCTCAGATAGTCAAGCAGCATATTTATGATGCCGCCCGTCAGTCCCCTGCCTCCCGTAAGAAGATATCCGCCTCTGACCACACCCGATAATATGCCTACAGATGTCCTAAGCTCCTTTCTGTATGTCTTATCCTCGTCATCCTTTACTGAAAGCATGGCCTTTGCCGCTCTGTACGACCTGATAAGATAAGTAAAGCAGTCCAGATATTCGGATATCTCCCCTTTGCGCTTAAAATATGTGGAAATGTTAAGTATCAGAACCGCCAGAAATATGAGCAGTCCCGCAGTCGGAGATATGAATATCATCGCTATGGAGAAGAGCCCCAGCATCGCACATACCATATGTCCGGCATTACTTTGGACATCTATCTCTTCAAGACCCATGATGGTGACACTCGCAGGCTGTTTTATCTTATCTCCGATGTCCTTCAGTCTTTCTCTGTATTCACTGCACAGCCTCTCATCGGCATCAAAGGAGCGTATCAGCCCGTCTCTTCTCTGCAGCTCCTCCGTATCGGAAAAAGGCTCACGCAGCATGGCGTAGAGCCTCTCTTCTCCCGCAAGCGATGTGCAGGTATCTATGCGGGCCAGTACCTGATCCATATTCATGTCACTCCAGGTCTGATCCTTAAGGACAGTCTCCTTACCGCGCTCGGGATCGGACAGCCAGGCATCCTTGAGCCTTTCAAGCTCCCCCGGAGAATAGGACCTCATATTTCCCATATTCAGCGCATGGCTCCGATCACCTTGTCCACTTCCCTTATTATGATCTCCGGATCTTCTCCTATATGGAAGCGTCCGTCCTCATACAGTATCTTTCCTGCTACCATCGTCATTTTCACATCTGCCTTTGACCCCGAATAAACGATATTCTTGGTAATATTGTTTACCGGCTGCATCTCAGGCTTTGACATATCTATCATAATAAGATCGGCATATTTTCCCTCAGACAGAGTATCGGAGTCCTTCAGTCCCATTGCCCTTGCTCCCCCGACCGTGGCCATATACAGTACGTCATTACCATCAAGGGATGATGCATCTTTATCATGAAGCTTTGCAAGACCGGTCACAAGAAACATCTCCCTGAACATATCCAGACAGTTGTTGCTGGCCGGTCCGTCGGTCCCTATCGCAAGCCCGATCCCCGCCTTGATATATCTTGAGACAGGTGCGATACCGGATGCCAGCTTGGTATTTGATCCCGGATTCGTCACTATATACAATCCGTGCTTCCTGAATATCTCTATATCATTGTCGGAAAGATATACACAGTGGTAGCCTCCTCCTCCATTATCAAACAGGCCGATGCTGTCCGCCAGCTCGGTCGGTGTCATCCCGTACCTTTCTTTACATCCCTCCACCTCGGAGGCAGTCTCCGAATTGTGTCCCCAAACCGGAGCGTTATACCTGTGCGCAAGTGCGGACAGTGACTCCAAAAGCTCCTTGGAGCAGGTATACTCGGCATGGTATCCGAAGATATATGAGCTGAGCGGATTATTCCCGTTCAGCCTGTCATACCACTCCTCCTGCTCTTCTATGGACTGCGAGAAATTGTTCATCCCACCTACCTGCACACATCTGAAGCCGCACTCCTCCGTCGCCTTTGCGATGGCGTATGGCTTCAGATACATGTCAAAGCAGGCCGTGATGCCGCTTGTGAGATATTCCATTACAGCAAGCTTCGTGCTCCAGTATATACCATCCTCCGACAGTCTGGCCTCCCTCGGAAATATCGCTTCATTCAGCCATCTGTCGAGTGGAAGATCATCTGCAAATGAACGCAGAAAGGTCATACCGCTGTGTGTATGTGCATTCTTAAAGCCCGGCATGAGCAGATTGCCCTTGGCATCTATCTCCCTGTCATACTTCCTTTCCTTCGGCTCACCGGAAGCAGCCCCGACATATGCGACCCGCGCTCCATCCGTCGTAAGCACTCCGTTATCGATGACCTCAAAGCCATCCTTCATTGTGAGTATCCTCGCGTTATAGAACCTTATACTGCTCATATCATCTCTTCTCCTTTACAGCAAATGCTATTGATTCGGTATACGGGGCACGCAATATCCCCCTGTCAGTTATTATCGCCGTGATCAGACTGTGATCAGTCACGTCGAAGGCGGGATTGTAGCACTCCGCTCCAGCCGGAGCCATCGGATGCTCATACCACATGGATCTTATCTCCTCCGGATCGCGCTCCTCTATTTTGATATTATCTCCGGTCGGAGTACTCATGTCTATAGTAGAATACGGACCGAGTACATAAAACGGTATGCCGTAATACTTGGCAAGTATCGCGACTCCGGATGTGCCTATCTTATTTGCCGTATCGCCGTTCGCTGCTATCCTGTCACATCCTACGAGCACCGCCTGGATCCTCCCCTGCTTCATAAGAAGTGATGCCATATTGTCGCATATCACGGTCTCATCCACTCCGGCTCTCACAAGCTCATATGCCGTGAGTCTCGCCCCCTGAAGCAGCGGTCTGGTCTCATCGGAATATACATGAAACTCATAGCCCTTTTCCTTACCCAACAGTATGGGACCGAGTCCCGTACCGTATCTGGTAGTGGCAAGTGCTCCTGCATTACAGTGCGTCAGTATACCGTCACCGTCATGCAGCAGAGAGAGCCCGTATTCCGCGATCCTCCGGCACATATCTATATCCTCTTCATGTATCGCGACTGCTTCAGCACAGAGCTTTTCCGCCATATCAGCCGCAGATAAACCCTTCTCCCGGCAGCTCTCAGCCACACTTATCTGCCTCTTGAGAGCCCACGACAGATTGACCGCAGTAGGTCGTGAAGTATCAAGATATGAGGCATTCTCCCCGAGCATCATAAATGCATCCTCTGCAGACATACCCTCATTTGCATACCTACCGGCAAGCACAGCGACGCAGTAGCCCGCAAAGACACCGATACACGGGGCTCCCCTCACTGCGAGCGACTTGATCGCATCGTACATTTCCTGCACTCCGCTGATGCTTAAATGGCTCACCTCGTTGGGAAGCTTCGTCTGATCAAGCACTATGACAGCACTTCTGTCATCGGATAGTCTGACAGGGTCTGTATCTTTATAGGTAAGTCCCATCAAAATGCCTCTATCGAGCCGGTAACGAGCTTTTCAAAAAGAGGCGCAGCAGCCTTACCTGCCTCTATGACTTCCTCTCCGCTCAGCTCATGATCTGCTATTCCTGCGGCAAGATTGCATACACATGATATACAGCATATCCTAAAGCCCATATGGTTGGCTGCTACAGCCTCCACTACGGTACTCATACCCACAGCATCAGCCCCCAGCTTCTTAAGCATCTGTATCTCGGTCGGTGACTCATATGAGGGACCCGTCAGCTGCACATATACGCCCTCCTTTAAGTCTATGCCAAGCTTTTCTGCCGATGCCCTTATCTTTTCCCTGAGCTCAGCATCATATACATGAGACATATCGGGGAACCTGACACCGAGCTCGTCTATATTCGGACCGACTAACGGGTTGGGTGCAAATATCGAGATATGATCCTTAACAAGCATGAAGTCTCCGGGCTTAAAGTCACTCCTTATGCCGCCCGAGGCATTAGTCAGGAAGAGTATACCTGCACCCATGAGCTTCATAAGCCTCGTAGGAAGCACCACATCAGAGATGTCGTAGCCTTCGTAATAATGTACCCTGCCCTTCATACAGACCACTCTCTTGCCGGCTACCATGCCGAATATAAATCTGCCATCGTGTCCCGGAGCCGTGGACACCGGAAATCCCGGTATCTCACTGTACGGGATCTCGCAGATCACCTCCATGTTTTTAGCATAATCTCCCAGTCCGGATCCGAGTATGAGAGCCACCTCCGGCTCGAAATCCGTTTTGCCCTTTACATACTCAAGACATTTCATAAGCTTTTCGTATCTTGCATCCATGTTTTCTCATATCTCCTCTCTGTATTTCCGTGCTTTCAGTCATACACTGCTTTTATCCCACTCACTATATGCTGTCTATTCCTTCATCTATATCCGGATCGGCCGGTTCCTCTGTCTCTGCCCTTTTCACAGCAGCTCTCTCATCTGCCGCCGTTTCCTTTGCGGCAGCTCCGGCGCGTTTTTCCTGTCTTCGCTTAAAATACTCATCATTAAACTCATCCAGTATCTTCTTCGCCTTATCGTACTGGTTTCCGTTCACATATATGATACAAAGCTCCTTAGCTCCCCTGTAATCTCTTCTTTTAAGGAAGGGTATCTTTTCCCACCGCTCAAGATATGATATTCTGTTTCGCACAAGGATAGATACAACCTTACTCTTTGCGGCTACATCCGTAGTCGAAAAGAGTTCCACATCGTTTGATTCCATCTGAATGCCTCCGGGTATTATAATTGGTAATATGTAATTTTAACATCAGAAAGGGCTAATGGCAAAGGTAAGTATATGAAATACAGACGTTTCACGATAGAGACCACCACCGAGGCAGAGGATATCCTGTCTGCGGTTCTTTCCGAGGCAGGGATATCAGGCATAGAGATCGCCGATTCTCTCCCCTGGAGCAAAGAAGAGCTCGATGAGATATTCGTCGATGAGGTACCTGTAAATAAAGACATTCCGGCCGGAATTGCCTACATATCTTTCTATGCATCGGAGGAGGACAGCGACCGGCTTTTGTCGGAGGTGCGGGATGCTTTGGCAGACATGACAGCATGGGCAGACGTCCCATGCGGAAGCCTGAGGATAAATGTTTCGGAGATCGAGGACGAAGACTATCTCAACTCCTGGAAGGAATTCTTTCACTCCTTTGACATCGGACTACAAGGGGATACACCATGCGGCATGAGGCATATGCGTATCATACCTTCATGGGAAGACGAGCCCTCACAGGTCGTACCCGAAGATACCATAGTGCTCCACATGGACCCCGGTACGGCATTCGGTACCGGAGCCCATGAGACCACAAAGCTATGTATACAGAGTCTGGCAAATCACATTACAGCCGGAGCAGACATTCTGGATATCGGCACAGGTTCCGGCATCCTGTCGATAGCAGCGCTTAAATTCGGTGCCGGACATGCTTTAGGGACGGATCTTGATGTGAATGCCATACCTGCAGTAAAGGATAATTTTGAAAAGAACGGCCTTAGCCCGTCTGATTTTAAGCTGATCATAGGTGATGTGGTCACCGATGCCGCCGTAAGAAAACAGGCAGGCTCCGGTCATGATATAGTCGTCGCAAATATACTCCCTGTCGTACTGATCCCCCTCACGGGCGTGATGAAGGATATGGTAAGACCCGGAGGTATCGTGATTTATTCCGGCATCCTCAATGAAAAAGCACCCGATGTGATACGGGTGCTTGAAGAAAACGGTTTTAATATAACAGAGAGTCGAAGCCTCGGCGAGTGGTGCGTGATAATCTCAAAGGCCTGATACAGATCTATTCCGTCCTCTTGTCCTTTCCGACAAAAAACAGTGCCACCGTACCCGGTCCGGTATGGCTGCCTATAGTGGTGCCTATGTGGTTCACCTCAATCTTACCCTTCATGTGGGGGAAGCTCTCTTCTATCAGCTCGACTACCCTGTCCGCATACTCCCTGCAGTCAGACTGTGAGATATAGCATTTGCCGTCATAGTCCGTACCGTTTAAGGCATGCTCCTTCATCCTCTCCACGATCTCCTTAAAGACCTTTTTAGTGGTCCTTATCTTATCTCTGGGTATCAGCTTACCCTCGACATTGACATTGAGCAGGGGGCATATGTTGAGGAGGTTGCCTACAAAACCGGCTGTCTTGCTCACTCTTCCGCCTCTTACGAGATATGTGAGATTGGTGGTGAAAAACCAGTGATGGATATACAGCCTGTTATCCTTCACATATTCAAAAAGCTCATCTATGGTCTTACCCTCATCCCTCATATCGGCAAGGATATCCATGAGCAGCCCGTATCCCGAGGAGGCGGCAAGCGAATCCATCACATATATCTTTCTGTCCGGATATTTCTCCTGAAGCTCGTCTCTGGCGATGATAGCCGAGTTTAACACTCCCGATATACCGGACGAAAGTGATAAATGCAGGACATCTTTGCCTTCCTTAAGGAAAGACTCGAAGTAATTGATGAACTCATCCACGTTTATCTGTGATGTCCTGGTAGCTTCACCGGCTGCCATCCTGCCGTAAAAATCGTGGAAATCCATGCTTTCTCCAAGATCATCCATATATTGCTTTCCACCTATCTCATAGTGAAAGCATATGTATCTGATATCTCTTCTTAAAAAATGCTCCTTTGAAAGATCCGCTGTGGAACAACAGCTTAAAACATAATCTCCCATTGAAACTCCTATCTGAAAACATACTTTGCGACAACTATAAATTGTATCAATAATTGTTGAATCTTACAATATTTTCGTTTTATAATAAACAATATTTTACGGATCGGGGAAGACAATGCTTCGTTTGGTATGGGTAATCGGTATATCATTACCATTCATCATTTATTATTTTTTCAGACTTGTATATGTAGAACAGCATCCTGACAGGTATACGGAAGAGGACAGATATACCATCGGACGACATATGATCGCTTCGGCCATGAGAAATTCCTTTGTACAGACCAGAGCTTACGGCACCGAACATCTTCCCCCTGAAGGCGGATATCTGATGTATCCCAACCATCAAGGGAAATTTGATGTACTCGGTATCATATACTCGCATGAGAAGCCCTGTACGATAGTCATAGATGAAAAACGGTCACATCTTCCCTTTGCAAATGAAGTCACAAGACTGCTCAGAGGTGCCAGACTGGACCGCACCGATATGCGCGCACAGGTCAACTGCATCATGCAGATAGCCGAAGAAGTAAAAAACGGCCGCAGGTATATATTATTTCCCGAGGGCGGATATACCTTCAATGAAAATCATCTTCAGGAATTTCATGCAGGTGCTTTCAAATGTGCCTTAAAGGCAAGGTGTCCGATCGTACCTGTGGCTCTCGTGGATTCATACAAGCCGTTCGGCACTCCGGGTCTGCATCCGGTAGTCACACAGGTACATTTCCTAAAGCCTATTCCGTATGATGAATATAAGGATCGCACCACAAAAGATATTGCCCTGATGGTAAAAAATGCCATTCAGCAAAAACTGGACGAGCTAAAAAAATAATCAATCCTTTTATCTCATCGCTTCCGCAAGTGCCTTAAAGCTGTCATCATCAGATGGCTTTCTCACTGATTTCAGGGATACGACAGGCTCTGCTATGGTGATATCCTTCATCCCCTCAAAGTATTCCCGCATTTTCTTCGCAGCCACGGGTGCCCATGAACCGTTTTCTATAATACCCACCTTTCTGTTCTGAAAGTTCTTTATCTTTAAGTGATGCAGCAGATCGTTCATAGGCGGGAATATCTCCGCATCGTATGTCGAAGCGGCTGCTATCATCCTGTCATAAAGAAAAGCCTGCTCTACAGCCTCAGAGACATCCTCCTCGGTAAGATCCATGGTAACAACCTTCTCTCCCATTTCTTCGAGCTCCTTTGCAAACTGAAGCACTGCACTTTTTGTATTGCCGTGAATGGAGGCGTAGGGTATGAAAATGCCCTTTCTTGCAGGCTCATATCTGCTCCAGGTATCATACGTTTCCACTGCAAAGGAGATATCATCCTTATGTACCGGGCCGTGAAGAGGAGCGATGACAGCTATATCAAGTGCTGCCGCCTTCTTAAGAAGAGCCTGCACCTGCGCCCCGTATTTGCCGACTATATTGAAATAATAATGGCTGGCATCAGCTATCCATTCCTCATCATTCTCAAGGGCTCCGAAGGTACCGAATGCATCAGCCGAAAAAAACACCTTCTCTGACTGCTCATAAGTAACCATTACCTCCGGCCAGTGAACCATTGGTGCAAGGAAAAACTGAAGCGTATGGCTCCCGAGAGAAACAGTATCACCCTCCTTAACCGCCTGAAACCTCCCCTGCATATCAGTCTCAAAGAACTGCGTCAGCATCTGTCCGGTTTTCGCCGTACCGACAAGCTTCATGTCGGGATACATACCTGCAAGCTTTTCAATATTTGCCGCATGATCCGGCTCCATATGCTGTATCACAAGATACTCCGGCTTTTTGTCTCCGAGTATCTCCTTAAGGTTTTCAAAATAAGCATCTGTCCCTCTTGCATCCACCGTATCCATGATCGCTATGCTGTCATCAAGGATCACATATGAGTTATAGGATATGCCCTCTGTCGGATACTGGCTTTCAAATATCTCAAGCTCCGTATCGTCAAACCCCGCATATCTTATACTGTCCGATATGTCTGTCCTTCTTTTTACCGTCTCAGTCATGTCCTTAATCCCTTTCTGTTTTTAATTTCAACTCGTATATAGTAATGCCTGCCGGCTCCGAGCCGGCAGGCATCTGTCAGGTCGTATGATCTACACCTCGCTATGCACGTATCACAACTCTCTTTGCACTCTCTTCACCGCCTGCACCATCACCGTTCATAGCTGCTGCAGCTGCATCCAGTGACTGTATGATCTGCATCCTGTCTGTAGCTGCTATATTATCATTGGCATCATCCGAGAACACATTCTCTATCTGATCGAGATCCCTCTCTCCGCTCTCTTCAAGTGCTGCAGCACCTGTCATCTGCGTGGAGAAATTACCGTCATCCGCCTGCTCAGCCTCTCTCTCTTCTTCTCTGGCTTCCATTTCCCTGTTGTAATCGTTCTGGGATATCTCACCCTGCAGATACATCTGCTCCAGTCGCATATCGGAGATGCCTGTGTAGGTCGCTATCTGATCCTCATGCTTTTCAGTCTGAGTCTCCTGAATATAGTCCTCTTCTTCCTCTTCCTCCGCAGCCCTCTCATTGCCGAGCTCTATAGCCTCCTCGGTCCTGTCGGTGCCTGTCACAGCCCTTTCCGTACTCTCTTCAATGGCCTCCTCGGTACGGGTACCGTCCACTACCATATTTTGGATCGCTTCCTTTATTGCCTGCTGACTCTCGGTACCTTCAGCTGCTGTCTGTGCGCTCTGCTCAATGGCCTCCTCTGTCCTGACACCGGTCTCGGTATTATCCTGCTTTACCTCGACATGACCGAACGCGTCCTCTTCGAGTCTTTCCTTGCTTGTCTCACTTGCCTGTACCGTGTCTCCATCCTTTGATACGGCTATCACATCTTCAAGCTCCGGTCTCTCGGTAGCCTTCTGCAGCTCCTTGTCCGCATGAATCTTGGCAGGTGATTCACTCCCGGCCGCGGTGACCTGTGACCTTTGAGTATTTCCGGCATTTAGGACATCGGCAGCCGGATTCTGAATGAAACTTCTTTCCGCAATAGGGTTAATCTTAATATCAGCCATGACATTTCCCTCCCAATGACATATCAAAAATCAAAGGAACATATCTATACATATGTTATTTTATCACCATTGAAAAAAATATACAACAGTACATATAGTTAAGCTAAGGCAGTCCCTAACGGAATTTCTTATAGATGGTTATGGTGACCTTATCCCTTTTTATACCTACCCGCACATCATCAGCAAGATTAGCGACCACAGACTTTTCCAGCTCATCCCATGCCTCCTCCGAGGCACGATCCTCATCGGCCTCCGCGGAAACGCTGTCTCTGTAACGCTGCAGCGACCAGGTCAGGACAGCCTGACTCATCTCGATGCTCTCCATACCCATGGAGCCGTAGTTCAGCGGGCTCCCGCCATACATCATCTGAAGCTTATTTACATCCTCATAATTTTCCATACCTACTTCAATAAGCTCCATTATCTTACCCATGACTCCCTTGGCAGCTTCATTTTTCCCCGTACTGGATGCGGAAAGAAGCTCTCTTCGTTTCTCTGTGTTCATGGCTGTCTCAGCTTCAAGACACAATCTGCACTCACTGCTGTCACCTTCCATCCAGAAATTGGCACTGAACTCCCCTGCTACAGCACCCACCATGCCAAGCATCTCTTCCGCCAGCAGCCTGATATGCAGTGCGTCTCTCCCTGTGATGCCGTTTTTTTGCGCAAAACTGTCCGGGATCTCGAGTGCTCTCTCGATCCCGGTGCCATCGTTCTTAATAAGAATCTGATCTGTAGTCATGATATCTCCCTCATCTGTATGCTGTTTTATTGAGGTCATCCCCCTTTGCTTTCACCTAATGCATGTATCCGGTCAATAATAGCCGCTTCACTTCTTTTTTTTCGTAAACAACGATGAAGAGATATTCGGCTGCCTGCCTGAGCTTGCCGATATATTTGACGCGACTGCGCCTGTCAGCTGATCTCTGGTATATGTACTGCCGCAATCCGGACACCTGTACACATTTCCATTTCTCATCAAAAGGCTGCCGCACTCAGGGCATCTGCCGTTAGCCTGAGGATCGTCGGGAACACTCCCCACTCCCCCGGATACGTTTTCAAGTATATCATCATTAAGTCTGTTTATGCTTTCCATGCTCAGTCCTCCATATCACTTGCCATCGATCATATTTCCGCAGCCCGGCTGTGTACATATAGCTCTTCCGCCCGACAGCATCTTGAATTTTCTGATCGTCCGGCACTTTTCGCAATAAAACTCACGGAACATAGCGTTATCCGTATCCGTATTTACCGCGCCTGCTCCGCCTGCCACAAGCTCCAGAGCATCGTCATCCAGTCTGTTTCCCGACGAATAGCTGCTGTTTACTTCATCTATGACACCCTGCAATTTGGATTCCTGCTCAAATCTCTGAAAATCAAACAGGCTCTTCAGCTTACTCTCCGTGCTCATTTATAACCTCCTGCCATCTGAATACTATCTGTATCTGTTTATTGATACGATGTTACCCCCTCCGATGGCAGCATCATCAGAAAAAAATTTCTTTAGCTTATCAATAGCACTGTTGTGTCTGAGCTTCACCTTGCCATACGACAGACCGGTCCTTGCCTCTACCTCCCTCAATGACAAGCCATTGTAATAATGAAGGACAATCACATTCCTTTCTTCTTCGGAAAGCTTCATCAGAGCATCAGCAAGCTCTGAAAGCGTCTCCCTCTGCAGGAGACCGGCATCTATCTCCTCGTCTGACGCGATCTCTTCGGGAAGCTCTTCGGACACTCTGCTCACTCTGTAATGGTCTATCACGGCATTTCTCGTGATGGTATATATCCACGTAGAAACGGCAGCCTTTTCCCTGTCATATTCGGAAAAACGCTGCTGAACCTTAAGGAATACATCTGCGCACAAATCCTCGGCATCCTCCGGATTGCTTATCCTGTTGCGGATATATGCCAATACCTTATCGTGATACTCTCTGTATACCTGCTCGATATCCACTCGTTTCGGAACCCTCAAAAAGCATAAAACCGATCCAGCGTATAGTATACGCTGAATCGATTATGACTTATTGATTTTTGATAACGTGACTGATTATGACTCAATGGTAAGGATATCTACGAATCCCGTGACATCGAATATCTCCATGATCTCCTCATTGGCATTACGGATGACCATGGTGCCCTGCTTATTCATTACCTTCTGTGCAGAAAGCAGCACTCTGAGGCCTGCAGATGATATATACGCGAGATCCTTCATATCGAAGACAAGCTCTTCTATACCGTCCACAGCCGTCTTGAGCTCATTCTCAAGCTGAGGTGCCGTGGTCGTATCAAGCCTCCCCTCAAGACCTATGGTAAGCTTGCTTCCCTCTTTGTTCTGTGTGATGTTCATAATATTTCCTCCTGATTAAAACATTAAAAATATGTACTTTATATCTCAGCCGATGAAATAGTATACCATAAATGCCGGCCGGTGTATAATAAATCCCGATCCTCAGATCAACTTTTTCATCGTGAAATAATTCCTTTCATCCTTTCTCTCATAAGCGACATCGTCCATACTCTTTTTTACCATAAAGATCCCCAGCCCGCCAATAGGCCGCTCCTCGGCTCCCAGAGTAATGTCGGGGTCCTCCTTTGCAAGAGGGTCATAATATATACCGCTGTCGATAAATGTGATACGCACTGCCCTTTTCCCGTACAGCTCGTCCAGCTCCACGCGGATCTCGGCATCGCCGCCGCCCTCGACTCCATATGCGTAATGCGCTATATTAACATACATTTCCTCTACAGCCACATCGATCTGGATCATGGCCTTCATGTCACATTCCTGCTCTTCGAGAAAGCTGTCTATGAATCCCAGCACCTGATCGAGGTTTTCCGTCTTTGCGGCTATATTCAATATTCGTTCCGCCATAATACTCTCCTTTCAGATGCGTTCATTTACCAAAATAATTTAACCCTAACATGGTGATATCGTCAAATTGAGGTGCATCACCCACAAATTCATCGATTGACTCCCTGACCGTCTTTAAGAGTTCCTCTGCAGTGGCATCGGGATTGCGGTTTAATGCCTCCAGCATCCTGTCTGTACCGTACAGCTCATCATGAGCATTTGTTGCCTCTGCCACTCCGTCGGTATAGACAAACAGGCTGTCGCCCGGATGAAGCTCGAATTCATGCTGCTTGAACGGTATCCCCTCCATCGTAGCCACTGCCGGAGAATGACGATATACCACAAGCTCGAATTTGCCGTCCTTTCGTCTGATCGCGGGATGCTCATGCCCTGCATTCGCCGCCACTCCTTTACCGGTAGAGATCTCCAGTATACCGAACCACACGGTGACGAAAAGCTCTGCCTCATTACCCTCACACAGCTGATCATTTGCATAAGACAGTACATCTGACGGAGAACCTCCCATGAGTGCCCTGTTCTTTATGAGAGTCTTTGCTATGACCATAAACAGGGCAGCAGGTACTCCCTTGCCGGATACATCAGCCATGACAAGACCTACGTGATCCTCGTCTATGAGGAAAAAGTCATAAAAGTCTCCTCCCACCTCTTTAGCAGGATCCATCGTAGCAAACAGATCGAACTCACTCTTCTCGGGGAAGGGCGGGAATATCCTGGGCAGCATATCAGCCTGTATCTGCGTCGCCACATTGAGCTCCGCGCCTATACGTTCCTTTTCCGCTGTGACATGGCGCAGGTTTGTCATGTAATTCTTTACGCCGTCAGCCATATTTGACACACCCTCGGACAGAACATATATCTCATCACGGGCTTTCACCTGCACCTTTTTATAATCGAGCATCTCCGGCTCTACATTTTCTTTCATCAGTCCGACGAATTCCGCGGTATTCTCGGCTATACTTCCGACTGGCCTCGTTATGAAGCTGTTTATGGAATACACAAGGATAGCTATCATGATCAGTGTGATCAGTACTGCGGCTGTGATCACCCATCTCAGGTATGTGTTAAGATCCTGTGTGATCTTATTCACGTCTATATCCGCTCCTACTACGCCCACAGCCTTTCCGCTGCTATCCGTTATCGCGCTGTAGCAGGTAATCAGTCTGCCGTACTCCGATGAAGTACTCTCATAGTACTTGAAGCCTGTATCATTATTGATAACACAATCGCGCATGAGCTTTCGCGATCTTAAATCAAAAGCATCCTCCTCACACGGCTCACCCATATAGCTGTATATGTCCTCGAGCTTCCTGCCCTCACGCTCCTCGTCGCTTTTGCCGTTTATCACATAGCACAGGCTGTACAGATCATCGATGTCCTCATAGTACACACCATACAGATATTTGATATCAAAATTATTCTTTATGTTGTTTAATCCGCTTCTTGCAGCCTCATAGTTATCATCCATCATGCGCTTGTTTATCAGATCACCCATGCCGCATGAATCAAACACCGAGTCCGCCGACTTTACGGCAGCTACAACGTATTCCGCATAGCTTTCCACCACATTATCGTTGAATCTTGAGTAGCCTATCATCGATAAGATGATAGTAAGTATGCTCATTGCCAGAGTCGTCAGTACCACGACCTTGGTTCTTATTCTCATTCCTCTTCTCATTCTGATCCCACCTCATATTTTCCATATATTTTACTTGCCGATATCAATGTGTCAAGCGGCAGCTTTATACCGGTTCTCCTCATCGTGTCAATATTCAGCACAAGAAAAGGAGGTGTGTCATATTGCTGCGGCAGACTGTCAAGGGAAGTGCCCTCCCTGTAAAGCGACAGCTGATGGGCAGCGAATCTGCCTATATTCTGATAATCAAGCATTTCAACCGCTGCAAGAGCACCGTATCTGACATCCTCTGTACTGTTCAGCGAAAATACCGGTATGCCTTTTTCAACAAACGGTTCCAGCATTTCCCCGTAATCCTCCAGCTCCAAAGTGGTCGGTGTCAGTACATAAGCGTCTATGCCGGAATCGATAAGCTTTTTATGTGCCTCAAGCATATTTCTTTTATAATTCTCATACGCTTCCTCCGTGTTCTCATATTCGTCAGTGACGTATTCGCGCACGACCTTCTTGCGTTTTTTTTCAGAGTATTCATCGAGGCTTGCCGCGCCGCTGTAAATATATGCCTCCGGATCTTCCGCACTGTATATTATCCCGATTTTCTTGGGATTAAAAATATCATCCATAACATTAAGAGCCTTCATTTCCATTTCGCTGCTGACATGAGCCCAGGCCCTTGTATCACCCGAACACTCTTCGCCCCCCGTTATACCGGAGCTGACCGGATCACTGGCTATGAAGTTCATATACGGGACATCACAGCCTTCCTTCACTGCAAGGCCGGCACTCGTCCCCATGGTTATCATAAGATCTATATCCTTTTCCAGTATCATCTGTCCTAATTTTTTATTCCTGCTTTCGTCTGACATGCCTGCAAACTCAAGAGACTCTGTATCAAAAAAGCTGTCTCTGTCAAAAACATAATGATCACTTTCTGCTTTACACAGTGCAGCCCATATCTCTCTGGCTTCATCTCCCTGCTTCATCTTAGTCAGCTCATCGGATCTCACATCTCCCGACTGCACCATCGCAATGCCTATCTGATAGAGCTGATAATCAAACTCATAATAGTCCCCTCCCTGACAGTAGCCTATCTTCATCTTACCGTTGCCGTCTTCTGCTATCGGTGCTCCGTATGCACTGTATGAATTAAGAATAAGGGATGATGTAACT
>JAGBNR010000086.1 GCA_017634315.1 Lachnospiraceae bacterium | reverse complement strand
TGTGGGGATACCTGCAAGGACGGTAAAATACCGTTTTTCTGAAGAGCAGATAAAAAAATTGCTTGATGATAAGTGGTGGGAAAAGGATGAGGGCTGGATAAGAGCCAACATTGACCGCTTTGCCGATATAGAGGAGTTTCTAAAATGACAGAGGGACTGACCGTAGTGATCCCGAATTACAACAAATCGGAATATATAGTCCGCTGCGTGGAGAGTGTGGAAAAGCAGACATACAAACCGGTCTCCGTCATAATCGTGGATGACGCTTCCACTGATGATTCGAGAGAGATAATAGACAGACTCACAAAAAGGTATCCCAATGTAAGAGCTCAGTACAAGCCTGTCAACACCGGTGTAAGCAACACCCGTAATACGGGACTTTCACTGGTGGATACAGAGTATGTGACCTTCATAGATGCAGACGACTACTATTGCAATGACAACAAGCTGAAGCTGGAGATGGAGCTGCAGAAGGAAAAGGGCGGAGATATCATTTCTTATTCGATAGTGAATTTTATCTCTCCCGATGGCATATCCCGGACCAAAAAGAAAAAGCCCTCGTATTATCTGAGCGGTAATGTAAGGGATGATCTTCTTATCACTAGGAAATGGGACTCTATAATGAGAGATTATATCGTAAGGACGGAGACACTGGCGGCCTGTGGAGGATACAACGAGGCACACAGTCTGTACGAGGACTACGAGCTGCTCCTGGTGCTTGCGAGAGGACATGAGTTTTACTGTACGGGTGAATACGGCACTGCCTATACGGAGGGACAGGGACTGTCCTCCGCCGATAAGAAGGAGCAGGAGAAAGTGCAGGAGGAGATAGTATCGGCCGAGCTTTCCCGGGATGACGAGACTCATAAAAGGAAGATCCTAAGGAGCAGAAGGCTGAGGCTGCTCAGAAGAAGGCTCAGGAATCTTATATGAAGAAAATCATAAGCGAAATATCATATATCTTTAACAGGAAGCAGAAGCTGCATATGCTTGTGTTGCTCATTGCCATATTTATCGGAGCCGTGTTCGAGCTGATAGGAGTTTCGCTTTTCATGCCGCTGCTCAGTATCATATCCGAGCCCGAAAAGACAGAGGCAAATGTCTTCCTTAGAGCATTCAGGGATATATTCGGACTGCATGACGACAAAAGCATGTTCATCGGACTTGCTGTGGTCATCATCATCATATATGTGGTCAAAAACATATATATGAGCGTGATGTATTATTTCCTGTACTGCTTCATCTATCACAATCAGCTTAAGGTAGAGGCCAGATTGGTCGACTGCTACATGAAAAAACCGTATGTGTATCACCTCGATCACAACACCTCCGATATGATCAGAAATATCATGCTGGACAGCGAGAGACTCTTTCAGCTGCTGCTGCAATTCTTAAATGCCATATCGGAGTCCGTGCTGTCCGTGCTGCTCGTGACTTATCTGCTTGTGACCGATCCGGTGATGACGGTATCGGTGGCACTGATACTTTTCATAAGCGTAGGTTTGTACAGCGGTCTCACACGTAAAAGGACCAACCGCTACGGACAGATCAATCAGGAATTTGACGGTCGCATGCACCAGTCCATAGAGGAGGCACTGGGGGCCGTAAAGGATATCAAGATACTTCACAGGGAGAAATACTTTGTGGATCAGTTTACGTATGGCGGAGACCGGAAGATGAATGCGCTTATCCATACCAATTTCCTTGGTGCCGTACCCAAGTATCTGATCGAGATGGTATGTATAGCCGGTATACTGTCTGTAATGATAGCAAAGGCTCTGGCAGGTACAGACTTAAACTCTATGGTACCGGAGCTGGCCGCGTTTGCTGTGGCAGCTTTCAAGCTTCTCCCATCGGTGGGAAAGGTCGCAAACTATCTGAACGGCATCTCTTTCCTCAAGCCATCCATAGATCTCATATACCACGACCTTAAGGAAACCGAGGATATGCTCAGGGTCGAGAGCAGGGATGAGAGCAGCGCACCTGATACGGATAATGCGCAGGCGATAGAGATAAGCAGCGTGTCCTTTGCATATCCCAATACGGACAGTGATGTGTTGCATGAAGCATCCTTTACGGTGCCGGTGGGCTGCTCCGTGGGACTCATAGGTACTACGGGCTCGGGCAAGACCACTATGGCGGACATAATACTCGGCATATTGTTCCCACAAAGCGGCGCGGTGAGATACGGGAGCATGAATGTACATGATTACCCGATGACCTGGGCAGAGAAGCTTGCCTATATCCCTCAGACGATCTTTCTTTCGGATGCGACCATCAGGGAGAATATCGCATTTGGGATAAAACAGGACGAGATAGATGACACAAAGGTGTGGAAGGCTGTAGAGGAGGCGCAGCTTACGGAGTTTGTAAAGAGTCTGCCCGAAGAGCTTGATACAAAGGTCGGTGAGAGAGGAGTGAGGCTTTCCGGAGGCCAGCGGCAGAGGATAGGTATAGCAAGGGCACTTTACGGAGATCCGGAATTCCTTGTACTTGATGAAGCCACATCGGCGTTGGACTCCGATACGGAGCAGGCAGTGATGGAGGCCATTGACTCCATGCACGGTAGGAAGACGATGATGATCATAGCTCACAGACTCACGACTATACGTAATTGTGATCTGATCTTTGAGGTAAAAGACGGCAGGGTAACTGAGGTCACGAGAGAGCATTTCGAAGAAATGCTCAGAGAGCAGGCCAAAGATGAATGAACCGCTGCTTTCAGTCATCTTCATAACCTATAATCATGAGAGGTATCTGAGACAGGCTCTGGACTCGGTGCTGACGCAGAAGACCGATTTTGGGTATGAGGTTGTCGTCGGGGAGGACTGCTCGACGGACAGGACAAGAGAGATCCTTGATGAATACAGGCTCCGTTATCCTGGGAGGCTGCGGCTCCTTTACAGAGACCGGAATTTCGGGAGACCCACGCTTAATGTATATGAAACTGCGATGGCATGCAGGGGAAGATATGTGGCTACCATCGAGGGGGATGATTTTTGGACGGATGAGAACAAGCTGCAGAAGGCTGTGGACTTTCTGGAGGCACATCCTTCATATTCGGGATGTGCTAATCCTGCATTGCTAGTGGGTGAGGATGGAGCTGAGCTGTCCGATAAATCTCCGCTCAGGCTTTATACCTGGGACAAAGAGGATTATACGATAGAGGATTACAGACGAGAGGATATATGGCCGGGGCAGACCGCCTCTATCGTCACGAGGAATTTTTGGAAGGACGGACTGTTTGACTATACTGTGATATACAGGGCACATGATTTTATAGATGATGCGTGGATACTGCTTTTTGCCCTGCTTCACGGTCCCATACATCATTTTAATGAGACGATGAGCTCATGGAGATATGTCGTAAAGGATAACGGAGAGAACTGGAATTCGCTGAATCAGAAGCGCGATCGCTATATACAGGAGACATATTTTCATACCGCGCAGATGTACTGGCTGGAACAGTACAGGGAGCTCGACCGGAGAGAAAGGGAAAGAGCGTTTTACGACTTTAAGCTCGGCACATCCATATTTGTAAAGCATCCCTCTAAAAAGGCATGGAGAGTGTTTATGACAGTGATGAGATATGATCTGCTGCATGTCCTGTGCCATCTGCCAAAGCCGCCTCTCACGGATGAGACGGGAGCATGGGAGCCTGATAGTATGCCGGAGGTGACGGAGCTATCATGATAGTACAGCAGTTTAATTCCGGGCTCGGCAATCAGATGTTTCAATATGTGTTCTTCCGACAGCTGGTGAAGTACCATCCGGAGATCAGGATAAAAGCAGATATGACATGGTTTACATGGCATAATGAGCATCAGGGATATGAGCTTGAAAAGCTGTTCGGGATATCCATGCCGGAGGCAGATCCGTGGGAGATAGCGGTCACTTCGGGGCAGCTTCCGCATACCGTAAAGGGATACCGGTATATAAACCGGCTCCTGCGGATATTTGATCGGAAATATATGGAGACTCATTCGATAGATGAAATGCCGATGGATGATATGATCGCGTTTGACGGCGCGAGGCATGCTTATATAACAGGCTTTTATATTTCCGAAAAATATTATAAGGATGATCTGGAAGAGATAAGAGACGTATTTACTTTTCCCACAGATGAGACAGCGGGTCTATCCGTGACGGCGCATGATATAATGTCATCGGAGGCGGTGTCTGTACACGTGAGGAGAGGGGATTATCTGGATCCGATCTACAGGGACAGATTTGATCTGCTGAGAGAGGACTATTACAGAGCAGCTGTGGAAAGGATGAGACAGATATACAGGCATCCCCGGTTTTTCATTTTTTCAGATGACAAGGAGTATGTGACAAAAGCGTTTGACTGGATACCGGCTGCGGAGCGCACGGTCGTCACGGGCAACAGCGGAGCGGACTCATGGAAGGATATGTATCTGATGAGCCTTTGCAGAGGAAATATTCTTGCCAACTCGACATTTTCCACATGGGGAGCTCTGCTCAATAAGAATGACGATGTGCATGTGATATATCCAAGAGCGTATATTGCCGGGACAGACAGTGAAGTAAAAACCCTAAAGGGTTGGGAAAGGGTTTAATATATGGCAGAAGCAGACAAAAAAATACTGGTGACCCGCCCCTCCATACCGGATATGGACGAGTATATAAATGAAATAAAAAGCATATGGGACTGTATGTGGATCACCAATATGGGACCGAAGCATGAGGAGCTGAGGAAAAAGCTGTCTGAGTATCTCGGAGTGGACGGCATAGAGATATTTACCAATGGACATATGGCGATAGAGCTCTCACTTCATGCGTTGGGTCTTTACGAGGGAGAGGTCATCACCTCACCTTTTACTTTTGTATCGACGACACATGCCATAGTGCGCAGCGGTCTCACTCCGGTATTTTGTGATATTGATCCGGATGATATGACGATAGACCCGGACAAAATAGAAGAACTGATCACGGACAGGACCGTGGCGATAGTGCCGGTACACGTATACGGAAATATATGCCATATAGAGGATATACAGGCTATCGCGGATAAACACGGACTGAAGGTACTGTATGATGCAGCGCACACCTTCGGAGAGACCTATAAAGGTAAGGGGATAGGAGCCTATGGTGATGTGAGCTGCTTCAGCTTTCATGCGACCAAGGTGTACAACACCATCGAAGGGGGCGCAGCCTGCTTTTCCGACAGGGAGACCGGAAGGAAGCTCGGATATCTGAGAGACTTCGGTATAGTGGATGAAGAGACCGTAGACTGTATCGGAGCCAATGCGAAGATGAATGAATTTTGTGCTGCCATGGGTCTGTGCAATCTGCGCCATGTGGATGAGGATATAGCAAAGAGGGCAGCGGTCACGACAAGGTACCGGGAGCATCTGGAAGGGATACCGGGCATACGCCTCAACCCTGTCCAAAAGGATGTAAAGAGCAATCATGCTTATTTTCCCGCGATATTTGATGCGGCGGTATTCGGAGCCGACAGAGATGAAGTGTTTGACGCATTGAATAAAAACGGAATAGGAGCCAGAAAGTATTTTTACCCCATCACCACGATGATGGACTGCTATAGGGATAAGTACAATGCCGAGGACACGCCCATAGCCCTTAAGATAAGTAAAGAGGTACTGTCCCTGCCGCTTTATCCTGGGCTTGCTGCCGAGGAGGTCGACAGGATCTGTCGGGTGATCACAGATTGCGGGAGATAGGGCATATATACGCATTTTCATTGGTTTTTGTGCCATATGTAGTGGTTGAAAAAAACATAAGAACGACCCTATAATATATTATGTTTACTTTACATAAAGGGGGAGTTTTATGAATAAGAATATAGTAAAGATCATATCAGGTATGATAGCGACGTTATGCGCTACCGTCATGATGGTATCTATGGTATTTGCCGCAAATGTCACTGTGACATATATCACACCCGGCAGGATCACACAAAAGGTTGTGCCACAGGGAACGGATATGACATATCAGGGACCGAAGGATATCAACTTTGACGGCTATGCCTTTTGCGGATGGAATGTGGCTCTTGCCAATGTCCAGACGGATACCATAGCAACCGCTGTATATATGCCGATAGGCAGTGAGAGCCAGATGGTTGAGGCATATCAGGTATACAAGAACCTGCCCACAGGTGTGCTCAGCTATACGACGGCGACCATAGACATCATACCCGAGCCCACCAGAAACTTAAAGACGACACCTACACCGATAGCTACTCCCTGCAGGATCAACGCAACAGATACCATAGCGATGAATCCGGTTGGTATACCCGGACAGACCTGCGTGGTAAAGTGGTACAACGGCTCAAACGGACAGCTCTGCTGGACAGATGTGGTGCCTTACGGTACTACGCTGCCTGATCCGGCTGACCCCTGCATGGATGGTCTTGAGTTCGTCGGCTGGTACGGCAGCTGGACCAATATTACCGAGGACAGGAGTATCATGGCATGCTATTACAAGGGTAAGAGGATCTATTTCTACGATAAAGATCATAACTCCCTTGGAGACGCATGGATAAGGACAGCGGACAGCAGCTGGGATGCTCTGCAGCAGTATGCGGTAGATGCCAGCCACGGTATCACGACCTATGAGGGCGATGACAGGGTGTCTGCACCGAGGGCGAAAAATGATGACAATGTAAAGGATGCCACAAAGTGGAAGGTCACAATCTGGTAAATCTTCACCTGCATCGCATTGACTTGAAACGGAAATAAACTTATAATCACAAAGGACGGTTCGGATATATGAGTCCGGACCGTCCTTTATTTTAAGGATATGCCTGAGACTTCAAGGCGGATCAGACATATAATGGAGACGTATCGAAGCGGTCATAACGGGGCGCACTCGAAATGCGTTTGCCCTCCGGGGCACGAGGGTTCGAATCCCTCCGTCTCCGTACATAAGAAAGGGGTGCTGGAAGGCATCCCTTTCTTATGTACATAGAGGACTCGAACGCGAGGCAAACTGCGAAGCAGTTTAGAAAGCTCCAGTGGAGCTTTCGAGCCGAAGCAGGCCTGAAAGGCGGCAAAGCCGCCGGTGGGAATCCCTCCGTCTGCGCGCAAAAAAAGGACACCTAACGTGTCCTTTTTTTGTATCTTTGTAACTATTCAGAGCAGCTTCTCGAGCGTAGTCGAGAGGAGCGTGTTAAACTGTACATATCTTTCTAAACTTGTGTCAGGTCTTACCTGTGCGGACCCACGAACCGTCTGTTCCTGCCGTAAGTGACGTAATGCTTGTCTTCCGCGGCAGAGGAGGCAGTGTAATACGCTACCGTGTCTCCGAACAGGGATTTCATCTGAGCCTTCTTCTCTCTTTTCTTTCTCTCATTCTCTCTCTTCTTTTCTTCCTCGTCCTTTATGTAGTCTGAGAAAACTACGGGGGTGATCATCTCTGATAACATATCTGCTGCCTCCTTTCATGATTTATAGTATTTATCTGTTACTTTTTACAGCACGAGGGACTGTGAACAGTAGCATTTATCTTTCTATACTGTATATCGGCTGATCCGGCACATTTATGTACTTCTTTTGTAACTATTCAGGGCAGCTCCCCGGGCGTAGTCGGGAGGAGCGTGTTAAACTGTACATATACCATCTTTTACGGCTTTTGATCAGAAGCATGCATTTATGTGGGCAGCGTATCAAAGCTTAAGGGAAGCTGTGGGCAAGCATTCTACGCATCAGTCCGGTTATTTTGCGATCGTTACACTGGCGATTGACCGGTCTGTGGGGAACTGTGATACGATATAGCATATGACAGAAGAGGGGATAAAACTGTATACAGCGGATTATGTGAGTCTCGGACTGCAGGATGGCTGGACAAGGCTGTTTGATACTCTTCCGGAAAAAGACAGGGAGAGGATAGGCAGATACAGGTTTGATGCCGACCGCATCAGGGGTACTCTTGGTGCCGCAATGATACGGCATTTTGCGTGTGAGGCATTTCCGGGAGAAGAGATCATTATTGAGCGGACAGAACACGGCAAGCCCTATCTGTACGGTCATGAGGGCTTTGAATTCAGTCTTTCACATTCGGGTGATATGGTCGTACTCGCAGTAAGCGGCAAGCCTGTAGGAGCAGATGTGGAAATCGTAAAAGGCAAGGACTGGCGGATGTTTCACAGGTTTCTTTCCGAAGAGGAGATGAAGATGATAGAGACATCAAGGGAACCGGAGGAAAGATTCTTTGAGGTCTGGACTGTAAGAGAGGCTTTCTCAAAGGAAGAAGGTCAGGGGCTGAGGATACTTGACGAGACGTTTGAGGTGGACTATAACCACAGGGAGATAGCATATAAGGACAAAACACTGTATTTCGATACGATGTCATATACGGCGCGAGAGAACGGATATAAGATAAGCGTATGTTCGCCGCTCCCTTTTAAAGGATTTTTCATAACGGAGGTAAAGACATGCACAGAGTATATGAGAATGATGACATAGTTGTATTTTGGGATTCCGAAAAATGCAGACATGCGCGGAAATGTGTCGAGGGCAGTCCGGAGACCTTCAATCCGCTGAACAAGCCATGGATAAACTTAAATAAAGCAGATACAGCAGAGATATGGCAGGCGGTAAGCGCGTGCCCGTCGGGTGCGTTGAGCTGTGTATACAGTCATGGCATACGGGTCGTATATGACGAGGCAGGCTGCCGGAGCGTGGCATATGACGGAGACCGTGAGATAGGAGAATGCGACTATCAGGAGACCCCGGACGGTTGGAACATATACCATACCGGAGTGTCACCCGAATACGGGGGTAAGGGCATAGCAAAGCGTCTGGTTTACAGACTTGCCGAGGAGGCGGAGCGAAGGAAGATAAACACAGTCCCGACCTGCTCCTATGCGGTAAAGGTACTAAGCAGATAATAAATATATTTCAGATTGGAGACAGGATATGAGCGATAAAAAGTTGGCGGTGATCTTTCCGGGCGTAGGCTATCATACCGACAAGCCGCTCCTTTATTATTCAAAGAAGATAGCAAAGCAGCACGGCTACGACATCGTAGAGCTTTTCTTTCACGATATAGATAAGGATGCGCTGCTGGCCGGAGGCAGACCTGATGCCCTGACGCAGCCTGATCGTAAGAAAATGCTGGAGGCATTTCAGACAGTTACCACGGAAGCCGAAGAGCAGCTTAGATCAACAGATTTTGCAGGATACAGGGATATTATCTTCATATCGAAGAGTATAGGGACTGTCGCTGCCAGCGTGTATGCGGCGAGAGAGAAGGTAGCTGCCAGACAGGTGTACTTCACTCCGCTTGAGCAGACATTCTCACTGATCGGGGAAAAGAACGGGCTGGTATTCTTCGGCACGGAGGATCCGTTTATCGATGTCGGGAAGATAGAAGAGCTCAGCAGGGCGAAGGGTCTAAGCTACAGGATATTTGAGGGAGCCAATCACTCGCTTGAGACCGGAGAGCTGCAGACTGACCTGAAAAACATGGTAGATATAATGGAAGAGACCGAGAATTTTCTTGTAGGCAGTCCGGTCTACAGGATACCGGTACAGAAACGGGACGGCAGTATCTCCGATCTGTCAGAGTACAGGGGCAAGGTGCTGCTCATCATAAATTCGGCTACGGGATGCGGATTCACTCCTCAGTACGAGGCACTTGAGGCTATATATCGCAGATGCAGGGAACGTGGATTTGAGATATTGGATTTTCCGTGTGATCAGTTCGGACATCAGGCTCCGGGCTCAAATGAAGAGATCCACTCCTTCTGCACATCGAGGTATGACATTTCCTTTCCGCAGTTTTCCAAGATCGACGTGAACGGAGAGAACGGATCGGAGCTGTTTGCCTATCTTAAGCAGAAGCAGGGCTTCAGGGGTTTCCTGCGTAATACCAAAGAGAGTATGTACATGGAAAAGCTGGTCGCAAAGATGGATCCTGACTATCAGCATAACAGCGATATCAAGTGGAACTTTACAAAATTCCTTGTAAATAAAAGAGGGCAGGTCACAGACCGGTTTGAGCCGGATGCCGGTACGGATATTGTCGGGCAGGCAGTGGAAAGGGAGCTGCTCTGAGCAGCTACCGGCTTTTTGTGTATCGTAGTGCCCGTCCGCCGTTGAGGACAACAAAAACTCCAGGTGCGATACGTTCAAGCATTATGCTTAATCCGGTGCAAAAAAGGAGAATGATGCAGGGGACACAAAAATACTCGGCTATCTGAAACGGAATTGTCAGAGGCAGTAAGCCTGCCAGGAGTTTT
Source organism: Lachnospiraceae bacterium (assembly GCA_017634315.1). Lineage (GTDB taxonomy): Bacteria > Bacillota > Clostridia > Lachnospirales > Lachnospiraceae > NK4A144. Next base: position 376 of record JAGBNR010000086.1, on the reverse strand, counting down.
TTTAACGCAGTCAGATTCAATTCGTGGAAAAGGTATATCAGAAAGCTGTATCTGGAGATAAACAGCACCCATTTTTTTGGTATGCCCTTCAGACCTGTAGCACAGACATACCAGAAAACAATCCCGACAGTCAGTCCCAGAATTTCAAACGAGGAGGCTTATATGAGCGACCTAAAGGCAAAGGAATATAAGAAATTCTAGGATATAAAGCATATCCGAGAAGATGGCTCTGAATATTGGAGTGCCAGAGAATTGGCAGATGCGCTTGATTATACGCAATGGAGAAATTTCAGTAAAGTAATCGACAGGGCAATGATAGCCTGTGAGAACAGTGGACACAGTGTTCCGGACGATTTTGCTGAGGTCAGCAAAATCG
>JAGBNR010000085.1 GCA_017634315.1 Lachnospiraceae bacterium | reverse complement strand
CTGCCAGATATGCAATTAAAAGTACGTTTATGATCTTTTTCATAAAAATTTAAAAAGCCCCGCCGGTACGGCAGGGCTTTTATTCTTATCCGTCAGCTGAATCTCTGGTTGTTCACCCTGACACCGGGACCCATCGTAGGAGCGATCGAAACACTCTTCAGATACTGTCCCTTCAGAGCTGAGGGCTTTGCCTTCATTACTGCAGACATGAGCGCATCAAAGTTTTCCTTGAGCTGGTCAGCGGTAAATGAAGCCTTACCTACAGGCACATGGATGATGTTTGCCTTATCCAGTCTGTACTCGACCTTACCGGCCTTGATATCCTTTACGGCATTTGCGACATCCATCGTAACGGTTCCGGCCTTGGGGTTAGGCATGAGTCCCTTGGGACCGAGCACCTTACCGAGACGTCCTACCACACCCATCATGTCAGGTGTAGCGACTACAACATCAAACTCAAACCATCCGTCATTCTGGATCTTGGGTATGAGCTCCTCACCTCCGACAAAGTCCGCACCTGCGGCCTGTGCCTCATCAAGCTTTGCTCCCTTTGCAAACACAAGCACCCTTACGCTGCGTCCTGTACCATTGGGAAGTACCACTGCGCCTCTGACCTGCTGCTCAGCATGTCTTCCGTCGCATCCGGTCCTCATATGTACCTCTATGGTCTCATCAAACTTTGCGGTAGCAACCTTCTTTACGAGCTCGATAGCCTCAGCGGGCTCATAGAGCTTTGAGCGGTCGATAAGCTTTGCTGCCTCGACGTATTTCTTTCCGTGTTTCATCAAGACACCTCCTTACTTCTCGACCTCGACACCCATGGATCTGGCGGTGCCGGCTATCATACTCATTGCAGCTTCAAGTGATGCCGCATTCAGATCGGGCATCTTCATCTCAGCTATCTCCTTGCACTTTTCCTTGGAAAGAGTAGCGACCTTCTGCTTGTTCGGTACTCCCGATGCCTTCTGGATATTGCAGGCTTTCTTGATAAGTACCGCTGCAGGCGGGGTCTTCGTGATAAATGTGAAGCTTCTGTCTGCATATACCGTGATGACTACGGGAATAAGGACATCTCCCTTATCCGCGGTCTTTGCGTTGAACTGCTTTGTGAATTCAACGATGTTGACACCATGCTGACCGAGTGCCGGTCCTACAGGCGGTGCCGGTGTCGCTTTACCGGCAGGAATCTGAAGTTTGATATAACCTTCTACCTTCTTTGCCATTTTGGCTCCTCCTTTGAATAAAACAATGTGGTTCGTGCGGGTGGAGTTTCTTCCCTCCCACTATATAACTTAAAGATGCTCAATGCATCAAAGTTATCTCATCGAATGAAATATCTACAGGTGTCTCTCTTCCGAAGAGCTCAACCATAAGAGTAGCGGTACGCTTGTTCATGTCCATCTTCGTGATGGGTCCCGTAGTCTCTCTCCAAGGTCCCGCCACCACCTGTACCATGTCGCCTTCCTTGAAGTTTACGGCCATATTCTCCACATGTATGCCGAGAGGCTTCATCTCTTCTTCCGAAAGCGGGACGGGCTTGCTTCCCGGTCCTACGAATCCTGTCACTCCTCTGGTATTTCTTACCACATACCAGGTATCGTCATCCATTATCATGTTTACAAGAACATATCCGGGGAACAGCTTCTTCTCCACTTCCTTACGCTGTCCGTTATCCTTTACCTCTATGACAGTCTGCGTAGGTACACGTACCTCTACGATCTTGTCCTGAAGGTGCCGGTTCTCGATAGCCATTTCTATATTGGTCTTTACCTTATTCTCATATCCCGAATAGGTGTGGGCTACGTACCAACGAGGTTCCTTATCAGCCATTTCTGTCTCCTAATATCAATACAGCTCGATTACTTAATAATAAAGTTGATGCCATACTGAAGTCCTCTGTCAAGTACGGCGATCAGTGCCGCTGTGATGACGGTGATCACCACTACAGCTACAGACTGTCTTGTGAGCTTCTCTCTGGTAGGCCATATTATCTTGGAAAACTCAGACTTTACGCCATTCCAGAAGGATACTCCTTTGTTCCCGGCTCCGCCTGTCTTATTCTCTTCCATTATTTGGTCTCCTTATGGATAGTGTGCTTCTTACAGAACTTGCAATACTTCCTTATCTCTATCCTGTCGGGATGAGTCTTCTTGTCTTTGGTAGTGTCATAATTGCGGTTCTTGCACTCTGTACATGCAAGCGTGATCCTTGTACGCATGGCTTTTCCTCCGTAAAAAATGCTTATACAAGCCCGTTTTGAGGGCAAAAAAATAAGACCTGATGTCTTAAGCCGTATAAATATACCATGACATCAGGTCTTTGTCAACTTAGTTTAGTTTTTACGCAGACGCTCGGGATGTACTGCGTACCGCTCCGCTGTCTCCTCCGATATGACACCATCGTTCAGAAGCTTGCTGATACTCTCATCCATGGAGACCATACTCTCATCCGGACTCGAATAGATGACACCGTCTATCTGATGTACCTTACCGTCACGGATCATATTTCTTATGGCGGGTGTCATGGTCATTATCTCAAACGCAGGCACCACGCCTCCGTTTACAGTGGGCAGCAGCTGCTGTGATACGACCGCATGTAGCACGGAGGACAGCTGCACTGTGATCTGCCTCTGCTGATTCGCCGGAAAGACATCTATGATACGGTTTATGGTATTGGACGCTCCCATAGTGTGCAGTGTGGAAAGCAGCAGATGTCCGGTCTCCGCTGCCGTCATCGCAACCGATATCGTCTCAAAGTCACGCATCTCACCGAGCAGGATGACATGAGGGCACTGACGCAGAGCCGCTCTGAGTCCCGTCACGTAGCTCATCGTATCGACACCGACCTCTCTCTGACTGACTATGCTCTGGTCATGTCTGTGGAGATACTCAATGGGATCCTCCAGGGTGATGACGTGTGATTCACGATTCTTATTAATGTAATCAATGATACAGGCGAGCGTGGAAGACTTGCCGGAGCCGGCAGCTCCCGTGACAAGCACCATACCGTTAGGCTGATCCCCGAGATGCACGATATTGTCGGGAATACCGAATTCCTTGGGATCAGGCAGCGCAAATGATATGACTCTGAGGACAGCCGATGCCGTACCTCTCTGTCTGTACGCACTGACTCTGAATCTCGACAAGCCCGCGACCGAAAGTGAGAAGTCATCATCACCACCGTCTGTCAGCATGCTCAGATCTCTGTGCGCCAGATCGTATATTTCCTTCACATCCTGCTCCACCTCATCCGGTGTGAGCTTGATATATCCTTCTTTGGTTATGACTCCGTTCTTATAAAAGGAAACCGGTCTGCCCGGTACCAGAAATATATCCGAAACCTTCTGATCTACCGCCTCTTTAAGTATTTCCTGTATCATCGCTGTCCTCCCGCTTTGATCTCCTTGATATGCCTACTGACTTCTTTATTATTCGGTCGGTCCCTGAGGGCCTCCTTCAACCGGTCCCTGAGGACCTTGCGGTCCGGTACCGTCGCCACCGCCTGTCGGTGCCTCCCAGCTCGCCGTATCCGATACTACCCATCCGACTATATCATATCCGTCTCCCGACCCGTCAGGTCTTATCGTGACTTGAAGCTCTTCCATTGCCGTCCCAAAGGGAAACGAGTATGTAGTCTCCTCTGCCGGTGCAGCATCCAGTCCGGCCAGCACCCTCTCTGCTTCATTGCAGGCTCCGTAATAATTCTGTGCGCGCTCGGCAACGCCCTCGCTCTGCTCATAGCTGTTCCTTGCCGTAGAGTACGCTATACCGCCAAACGAGAAAAGACATATGCTCACGAAGACGACTATCAGCATCGGTATGCCTATGCTTCTCGGAGTATTATCTCCCATCGGTAGCGTCTCCCTTCATCGCATGCTCTATCATCAGTGAATAAACCGGATCTGATGCCGGCGCATCGGCATCCGTGACCTTGTAGCACGAAATATCCGCCCTAAAAAGCCTGCCCTCCTTAGCCGTATCTACGGTCATGCAGTATTTGCCGTCTCCGTAATCCTTAAAGTATCTCCCCTGTGAGAAAGTAAAACCGCCCTTTTTAAGCAGCTCGTCCGCTTCCGCCTCATCGGAGGAAGCTCTGATTATCTCAGCCGCGGCATTTGACTCGGTCACTGCCATATTGCGCCCGGCGGCATCTGACGACAGCTCATATGCCTTTCCGAAGACCGACATCGTCGCAGCTATCGAGAGGCTGAAAAATATGATGGCAAAGACCAGCTCCAGCAGCAGGAGATCGCCTGATGAAAGTCTCTGTCTGGCTCTCATAGCTCTTCTCCTTTTCCACCTGTGCTTCTTATCGAAAGAAATGTCTCTGTACTGCCTCCGTTTTCATCTGTAAACTTTAGATGGGCGAGATCATCGGACATCATCTCCGCATCAAAGCTCTTCATCTCAAGTATCCTAGTGCCGCTGTCCTCCACACAGCCGCCAAGCATTTCTTTTTCCACATACAGCTCTCTGAGATACCCGTCATATGCGTAAATATAAGTAACAAACGGCACATCCTTGACATTCTCTTCGATAAGCACAGCGTCATGACCCATGAAGGCATCTATCTTTATGCTTCCTTCAGCATCATGATTCCTGAACTTTTCGGTAAGGTATGCCACGGCAGTCTCTGTATCATAGCTCTGCTCGGCCCGCTGCAGTATCTTCTGGTATATCTGTACCGATGCAAGTACGATACCCAGTGCAGACAGAGTAAACACCAGAAACAGCAGTATAGGAAACACATCACTGATCTTACTTCTCGTCCTCATCGTCCGTCTCCTATCTGGGTAACAACGATCTCGGGCGGTATCTTACTGCCTTCTATCCTGTAGTCTATTGAGAACAGCTCCTTATCATACGTTAATCCGTATACTCTCTCTATATAGTCGAGGGTCTTGGGATATCTGCCCGTAGTCGCATAGCAGTATGTGACATCCCTCTGTATCGCCTTTTCAAGACTCTGTCTCTGTCTGTCAACATTCCCCTTTGAGGCATAGCTCACCGAAAACAGGAACAGCAGCATGATCGCCGCAAATCCTATAAGTGTCAGTATAGTTTTTCTGTTTTTCCTGCCCCTTTTTCTCATATGGAAGATACGATCCCCAGAAGCGGAAACATTACCGACATGAGTATCGCGCCAATGATCAGAGAAAGCATAACGATGAGCACGGGCTCAATGGTCCCCAGCGCATTGCTTATGCTTGCATCTATTTTTTTCTGACTCAGATCGGAGATCTGCTCCATGACCACATCAGCCGAGCCGGTACGGTTACCTATCGTCATCATGCGGGCCGGAACTCCTGAGAGTATCTCTGACTCCTTAAGAGCCTCATCAAACGGAGCCCCGTCCGTGAGCTTAGTCTTGCAGACATCTATTTTAGCCGAGAAAGATTTGTCCTCTATTATCTCCGATACCATCTCTATACCGAAATCGGGTGAGAAGCCCGACCTCAAGGCAAGTGCAAGCCCGTCGGCAAAACGGCTGGTGGATATATCATTCCTTAGCCTCTTGAAAAATCTGAAATGCGAAAGGAAGGCAAGTCCCGCTTTTCTTCCCTTCTCTGTCCTGACACATACGACCGAGATCGCAAGTATCGCGACCAGGATCACAACAAATACTATCGAGTACCGCCTGATGATGTCACCGGCATCAAAGAGCACTCCCGCAAATCCGGTCATCTCAGACCCCAGCTGTCTGAACACCTGACGAAATACGGGCATCACCTGCAGCAGCAGCACCAGTATGACTATCAGGATCATCCCGGCCATCACTATAGGATAAGTCACCGCCTGACGTATGGACTGTCTGATCTCCTCTTCTCTTGCATAATGCCTGCGAAGCGCATCCATCACATTATCCAGGGTACCGGTCTCCTCTCCGATCCTCGTCATGTTTACCATGTAGGTCGGAAATACTCCGGTGCTCTCCAAGGCACTGTGAAGATATCCGCCCTCTTCAAGCTTTGCCTTTATTTCCCTATACAGCTTCTTCTCTTCCGCACTCGCTTCCGAGTCGTCTCCCATCATATAGAGTCCCTCTATGGATGAGATACCCGCCCTGATGATCATTGACATCTGTCCGCAGAAGTATGAAAGCTCCGAATTGCTCAATGTTTTCATGGAAAATCATGCTCTCCTTTGATACTGTAAACACAACAGGGTAATTGTATCACGACCCGTTATGATTTGAAAGTTTTACTTGGATATCCTCCACTTCATCATATGATACTTTTCTCACTTTTTCTTTAATACAGCCAATGCCGCATAGTGCAGAACTCCAAATTGTTCCGGGGCGATCCTATCCAGTAACTCCCTGTGTTCTCTGTCCCACTTGACCAATTCCTCCTCTGTCAATGATGCACTCACTCCCCTGCAGGCTCTCATTCTTCCATGCCATGATTCTTTGGTAAACGGTATCATCAGATCATATTCCTCATGATCTTCCGGCTCAAAGTATTCATAGGCAATATCAGGGATCAGGATCGGATGTCTGGTCTCGCCGGCACCAGACCACTTCGGGCTGTACTTAAGTACAAGCTTCTCGCTTGCATCTGCGATCCTGTCTTCATTAGGCAGCCATGCCATATAAAGAATGAG
>JAGBNR010000084.1 GCA_017634315.1 Lachnospiraceae bacterium | reverse complement strand
GTGTTTGCCGCAACAGTTTTATTAGGTTCGGGTCTATATACGGCAGATATATATGCCGAAAATATAATGACAGATATTACCGCAGGTGCCGGAAGGAAAGAAGCATCTGTATCGGTATATGCAAATACCCGTGTGATCAAAAACAGTAAAGCAGAGACCGGCACGCAGTCTTCAGGCGGCACAGCGTCTGCATCAGGGCTTTCTTCCTCATCGTCTGCATATACCTCATCATCAAGTATGTCAGGCTATGTATCCGGAGGAGTATCCGCTGACAGAGTCGGCATATTGGACGACAGTATCACAGATGAGGATAATGAATACAAGGATTTCTGCATCACCACCTCAGAGAGTGATCTGGAGGTCAGGGAGGAGCCGGAGGACAGTGCGGCTCTTGTCGGATATATGTATAAGAACTGCGTAGGCGAGATCATCGAGCAGAGGAACGGATGGTCTCACATTAAGTCGGGAGAGCTTGATGGATGGGCAAGAAATACAGGTCTCTTCTACGGCAGTGAGGCTGAGGACAGGATAGCCGCTTCATGTATGCAGGTGGCAGTGATAAATACAGAGGCACTCAGGGTCAGGGCAGAGGCATCACAGGAGTCGGATATCAATGCGCTGTTGGGACTTGGCGATGAGGTAGAGGTCATCGATACCGATGATGAGGGCTGGACAGAGGTCGAGTATGAGGATGGCACGTCGGGTACGGCTACAGGGTATGTCTCAAATGAATATATCACCCTAAAGACCAGCTACAAGACAGGAGAGTCTCTCGAAGAGATAAAGGACAGAGAAGAAAAGGCAGAGGCGAGCAGAAAGGCTGCTGAAGAGGAGAAGGCCGAAGAGGAAGCCCGGGCTAAGGAAAAGAAAGAAAAAGAAGAGAAGGCAAAGGCGGAGGAAGCCGCAAAAGCTTTAGAGGAATCCGTATCTCAGGACAATAGCGTATCGGATGACAAGACAGAGACCTCAAAGAAGGAAGAGGCTGCGGAGAGTACCGAGGAGAGTACCGAAGCACCGGCAGCTGCTGTAGTAAATACAGGGGCGGTATCGGCCTCCGCAAATGACGAGGTGCTGCTGGCAGCTCTTATACAGTGTGAATGCAACGGACCCTATGAAGCTCAGCTCGCGGTGGGCGCAGTCGTCATGAACAGAGTGAAGACCGGATATGGCAGCATATCAAACGCGATATATGCACCGCACCAGTTCGGTCCGGCATCATCAGGCAAGCTCGCTGCCACTCTTTCATCCGGAGCTATCTCGGCTACCGCGATGCAGGCAGCGCATGATGCGATCAGCGGCATATCAAACGTAGGCAATGCGAGATACTTCAGAAACGTCAGCTCAGGTCACGCCGGCATAGTCATAGGCAATCACGTGTATTGGTAAACATGCCCTTTGGCATGTTTACGGGTCGAGTTGCGAGCCTTGAGCGCGAGCAGACCCCGGGGCTTCCCGGCTGCGAACACATATAGTATCTTGTGCCTTGAGCGCGAGCAGACCCCGGGGCTTCCCGGCTGCGAACACATATATCTTTTTAGTTTCTAAACAGGCTCCGGCCTGTTTTTTGATTGAAATGGATAAGCTGTGGTATAATCAATAATCTATTTGATTTTTTAGGAGGTACAACTATGGAAGTAATTCTGGTTTTACTGCTACTCGTTATTATACTCATTGTGATCAACGTCCGTATCGTTCCACAGGCAGAGGCATTTGTCATTGAAAGACTGGGTCAGTACAAGACTACATGGATTGCAGGCATACATGTGAAGGTACCCTTCATAGAGCGTGTGGCAGTCAAGATGTCATTAAAGGAGCAGGTGTTGGACTTCCCGCCCCAGCCCGTTATCACAAAGGATAACGTTACCATGCAGATTGATTCGGTGGTATTCTGCAAGGTATTCGATCCAAAGCTCTATGCATACGGTGTGGAGCATCCCATAGCGGGACTTCAGAATCTCGCAGCCACCACACTCAGAAATATCATAGGTGAGATGGAGCTCGATCAGACGCTGACCGGAAGAGACCAGATCAATGCGAAGATGCAGACCATACTTGATGATGCCACAGATCCATGGGGTATCAAGGTGACAAGAGTGGAGATCAAGAATATCGCTCCTCCCAAGGAGATAGAAATGATCATGACAAAGCAGATGAGAGCAGAGCGTGAGAGGAGACAGACAGTCCTTGAGGCTCAGGCTCATCAGGAGGCTGTAGTCGCGAGAGCAGAGGGTGACAAGAAGGCAAAGATCCTTGCGGCTGAGGCTGAAAGAGATGCGCAGATAGCACTTGCAGAGGGTCGAGCAAAGTCTAAGAAGCTCGTATATGAGGCTGAGGCAGAAGGTGTGACTATGCTCAACAGAGCAAACATCACAGAAGGAGTACTCAGACTCAAGGGAATAGATGCGCTTAAGGATGTGGCAGACGGACGTGCTACCAAGATATTTATGCCCTCAGATATCTCAGCTGTAGTCGAGACGCTCGGTGTGGCAGCAGAGGCACTCGGTGTCGGCAATGTCACAGCCGTGGATGACAGCGAGAGAGTAAAGGAAGTGCCGCAGGCTGACCCCTGTATACATCCCGAGACAGGTGCAGGAGCTATAGAGGCTGCAGAGACCACCGCAGCCATCATTGAAGACGTAGAGAATACAAGCGAGGATCTGTGATCTGATGATTTCGTTAAAAGGCAGGGATTTTCTTACATTAAAAGACTTCACACCGGAAGAGATCACATATCTCATAGATCTCGCCGCGTACTTCAAAAAGCTGAAGAGAGAGCATGTGCTTCACGACAGGCTTCGCGGCAGGAATGTGGCACTCATATTTGAGAAGACTTCAACCAGGACAAGATGTTCTTTTGAGGTGGCGGCACATGATCTTGGTATGGGAACGACCTATCTTGATCCCAAGAGCTCGCAGATAGGTAAGAAGGAAAGTATAGAGGATACGGCCAAGGTGCTCGGACGCATGTTTGACGGCATAGAGTACAGGGGCTTCGGACAGAGCATAGTCGAGGATCTTGCAGCTCATGCCGATGTACCGGTGTGGAACGGTCTTACCAATGAATACCATCCCACGCAGATACTGGCGGATATGCTCACCATAAGAGAGTATATGGGGTCGCTTCAGGGCAGGACGCTTGCCTATATGGGAGATGCCAGATACAACATGGGTAATTCCCTGATGATAGGCTGCGCCAAGCTGGGAGTAAACTTTCATGTGATTTCACCTGCAAAGTATTTTCCGGACGAGGATCTCGTGCACCAGTGCAGAGAGTGGGCCGGGCATTCCGGCGCGGAGATAGTGCTTACCGAGGACGTGATGGAGGGCTCCAAGGGAGTCGATGCGGTCTATACGGATGTGTGGGTGTCCATGGGAGAGCCTGACAGCATATGGGAAGAGCGCATAGAGGATCTTACATCCTACAGAGTAACGATGGACGTGATGAAGAATGCCGCAAAAGATGCGATATTTATGCACTGTCTGCCTTCATTCCATGATCTTGACACTGAGATAGGCAGGGAGATAAACCAAAAGTTCGGTCTTACCTGCATGGAGGTCACGGACGAAGTATTCAGGGCATACGACAAGCCCCTCTTTGATGAGGCAGAGAATCGTATGCATACGATAAAGGCCGTCATGGCAGCCACACTCTCCGACGAATGGAAGATAGACTGAAACCGGAATGAAGTTTGAAGTAAAAAATCCGAAGTTCATCACGGATATGTTTACGATGCTTTTATCAATCGCTGTAATTGCCCTCACTATCGTTGTGATATTCAACGGTTCGAGGGCAATTCTTGCTATAGTTTTTTATATGGGAGCCGCACTTTTTTTGATCAAGGTTGTCAGGGGCTTTATGAGCAGGAGAGCAAGAGCGATCCTGTTTATCATACCCATAGCCCTATGCATTGCCGCCGCGCTGATGGCGCAGGGAGCGGCACCCATGCCGGAGCTGCCATGGAGCTGATAGAGTTTCTCAAGGAAAAAAATGATTTTGTCTCCGGACAGGAGATAGCCGATGCCATGCATATATCGAGGAATGCTATATGGAAGCAGATAGAGCACTTGAGGAAGGAAGGAATAGAGATAGAGGCTGTCACGGGAAGGGGATACAGGATAGTGAATACGAGCGATGCCTTCGGAGAGAAGTCGATCAGGTCATTGCTTCACACCAAATGGCTCGGCAGAGAGCTGCTTTTCTTTGATGAGATCGACAGCACGAACGATGAGCTGAAAAGAAGAGCAGACAAGGGAGCGGAAGAGGGTCTGGTCGCCGTAGCCGACATCCAGAGCAAGGGCAAGGGAAGGAGAGGCCGCGCATGGGAGACACCGGCGGGAGTGAACATAGCGATGAGCTATCTGCTCAGACCGGGGCTCGCACCTGATATAGCACCAATGATGACGCTTATAATGGCTATAGCAGCGGCAAAGGGTATCAGAGAGGTATCCTCGCTTGATGTAGGGATCAAGTGGCCCAATGACATCGTCGTAAACGGAAGGAAGCTCGTGGGAATACTCACCGAGATGACAGCGGAGCCCGACTATATACATGAGGTGATAGTGGGAACCGGAATAAATGTAAACACCGAAAGCTTTCCGGAGGAGATCAAAGCCACGGCGACCTCCATGCGGATAGAGGGAGGGAAGAAATACTCCCGGTCCAAGGTAGTGGCGGCAGTCACGGATGCCTTTGAAACGTACTATGAGATCTTTTGCGCGACCGGCGACCTGAGTGCATTGCGTCCGGATTACAATGCAGCCTGCGTAAATGTCGGTGCGGGCGTGAGAGTGCTCGATCCCAAGGGGGAGTATGACGGTATGGCAAAGGGGATAGACAATAAGGGCGAGCTCATCGTCATTAAGGAAGATGGGAGTGAGACCCGTGTATATGCGGGAGAGGTCTCAGTGAGAGGTATATACGGATATGTATGAGGAAGAAAACAGATGCGTGCTGTGTGGCGCGAGCTCATATGAGAAGAAATACTATTTCAATAAAGACTTTTCGAAGCTTCCGGATCAGGTAAAGGACACACTGCAGATAATGTGCGTGGAGTTCACCGAGAAATGCGGCGGAGTCTTTACGGTGGAGTTTGGTGAATACGGCGACCTGAAGCTTGTGACCGAGGCCGAAGAAATGGACGCAATGTATGACGACATCGGAGCGGAGCTTGAGATAAAGAATCTGCGCAGCACACAGGCAGAGCTTTTTGAGGAACTTACTTTATTCTACAAGGTCGTCTTCATGGGTGAGAAGATAGATCTATGAGTGGACACATCTATACCGTGCTCTCGCCTATGGCGGGTGTCACCGATATGAGCTATCGTGTGATCTGTCATGAGATGGGAGCCGATCTCACCGTCACGGAAATGATCTCCGCAAAGGCTGTCACATATGGAAACAAAGCGACCTATGCCCTGTGCCGCATAGACGGATCGGAGCATCCGGTATCGCTGCAGATCTTCGGATCAGAGCCGGATACCATGGCGGAAGCGGCAAAGATACTCAGAGACAAAATCCCATTTGATATGATGGATATCAATATGGGATGTCCTATGCCGAAGATAGTAAACAACGGAGAGGGCTCGGCACTGATGCGTGATCCCATACTCGTCGGGAGGATAGTGGAGGCGGTATCAAAGGCTATAGACAGGCCGGTCACGGTAAAGATCAGAGCCGGGTTTGACGCAGAGCACATCAATGCCGCGGAGGTCGCATATGTCGCTCAGGAGTCGGGTGCACAGACCGTCACGGTACACGGACGTACGAGAGAGCAGTACTACGAGGGTAAAGCGGACTGGGAAGTGATTGCCGAGGTAAAACGCAGACTGAATATCAGAGTGATAGGAAACGGAGATGTGAGGAGCATAGCCGATGCAAGGAGGATGACAGAGCTGACAGGTTGCGACGGTGTGGCGGTGGGAAGAGCAGCCCAGGGTAATCCGTGGATCTTTAAGGAGCTCTCTGAGGGCAGAGAGTATATCCCCTCATCGAAAGAGAAGAAAGAAATGATGCTAAAGCATCTGGATATGACAGTTGCTGAAAAGGGGGAGTACATCGGAATAAGGGAAATGCGCAAGCATATAGGCTGGTACACCTCCGGCATGCCGGGCTCCGCAAAGCTGCGTGTGAAGATAAACAAGGCGGAAACACTTGAAGAAATGAAAGTGCTGATATTTGACTTTGACAGGGTAATAGTATAAAATGTCTTGTCCTGTCATATAGGATGGAGTAATTTTTTTTATTTAGGAGTTGGAAAAATGGAAGAAGAGGCACAGATCAAAAAATATGAGATGACGCAGGAGGGCTATGATGACCTCGAGGCGGAGCTTGAAGAGCTGACAAATGTAAAGATGAAGGAAATCGCGAAGAAGCTCGGTGAGGCAAGGGAGCAGGGAGATCTCTCCGAGAATGCCGAGTACGATGCGGCTAAGAACGAGCAGTCAGAGATTGCGGGCAGGATAGAGAAGATAAAGCATATGCTGAAGTATGCCGTAGTGGTATCACAGGATGCCAACGAAAAAGGCAAGATAGGCATGGGCAGTACGGTAAAGATCCTTGATGTGGAATTCAAGGATGAGATGGAGTATAAGATCGTAGGAGCTACCGAGGCAAACAGCCTGAAGAACAAGCTCTCTAACGAGTCACCCGTAGGCAAAGCCATACTCGGACATAAGAAGGGCGATACCGTAAAGGTGGAGACCAAGGCGGGTGTGCTCAAGTACAAGATATTGAGCGTATCCAACAAGTAATAAACGCACCACGGAGGGCGACATGCCGCAGGAAGATATACTTGCAGTAAAAAGGGAAAAGCTGGCTACACTTCAGAAAGAAGGCCGTGATCCCTTTCAGATAACTAAATACGATGTGACGCATCATGCTCAGGAGATCAAGGACAGCTTTGATACTCTTGAGGGACAGACCGTACGTGTCGCAGGCAGGATGATGTTTAAGAGGAAAATGGGAAAGGCATCTTTCTGCAACTGTATGGATAAGAGCGGCAAGATACAGATATATGTCGCAAGAGATACTATCGGAGAGGCAGCTTATGATGACTTTAAGAAGTATCTTGACGTGGGCGATATCATAGGTGTCGAGGGCGAGGTCTTCCGTACCCAGACCGGAGAGATATCCATACACGCGGCAAAGCTTACACTTCTTTCAAAGGAGCTCAAGCCACTGCCTGAGAAGTTCCACGGGCTCACCGATACGGATCTCAGATACAGGCAGAGATATGTGGATCTCATTATGAATGAAGAGGTCAAGGACACCTTTATCAAGAGATCACAGATAATAAAGGAAATAAGAAACTTTCTCGACGGCAGGGACTTCATGGAGGTCGAGACCCCTATGCTCGTATCAAATGCCGGCGGCGCAGCGGCGCGTCCTTTTGAGACTCATTACAACGCGCTTGATGAAGATGTGAAGCTGCGTATATCACTGGAGCTTTATCTGAAGAGGCTCATAGTAGGCGGACTCGAGAGGGTGTATGAGATAGGCAGGGTCTTCAGGAATGAGGGAGTGGATACCAGACACAATCCCGAGTTCACATTGATGGAGCTGTATCAGGCATACACCGACTATTACGGTATGATGGAGCTTACCGAGTCTATGTTCAGATACCTCGCAGAGAAGGTATGCGGCTCTACGAAGTTCACCTACCGGGATGTTGAGCTTGATTTCGGCAAGCCCTTCGAGCGTATGACGATGAATGACTGCATAAAGCAATATGCGAATGTAGACTTTGATACCGTGGCAGATGATGAGGCCGCAAAAGCTCTCGCAAAAGAGCATCACATAGAATATGAAGACTTCCACACAAAGGGAGACATCATAAATCTTTTCTTTGAGACATATTGTGAGGAGCATCTGATCCAGCCTACCTTCATCATGGATCATCCTCTCGCGATATCGCCTCTGACAAAGAAGAAGCCCGACGATCCTGCCAAGGTGGAGCGATTCGAGCTCTTTATCAATACCTGGGAAATGTGCAATGCATACTCTGAGCTGAATGATCCCATTGATCAGCGTGAGCGTTTTGCAGCGCAGGATGCGCTTGCCGATGCCGGAGACGAGGAAGCAAACCATACCGATGAGGACTTCTTAAATGCCCTCGAGATAGGCATGCCGCCCACAGGGGGCATAGGATACGGCATAGACCGCCTCGTAATGCTCCTGACCAACTCGGAATCGATCCGGGATGTACTGTTGTTCCCGACGCTAAAGACCATGAGCAAGGAAAGCCAGTAAAATAGCGGGTTTGCAGATGCAATTCCATTTTGGTACAACATTTAGTACAACAATTGTACGAGCTAATATGATCTAATATGTGCTAATTTAATCTCTTATGTTCTTACAGAAGACACTTTCTAAAGCAAAAGTACTTTAGGAAGTGTTTTTTTGTTTCCATTTTTCGGACGCCCGTCTTCTCATCAAGGATGCTGATTATGCATATGGGAAGGTGGTGATAATGATGAGAATTGCAGAAAACTGATGGCGATAACAGGGATCTGACGAAAATCCCAAGAATTCTATTAAAGATACAGGGAAGGAGAGAAATGAAGCAAAGATACGTGAAAGTAACAATAGAAGCTCCGGCCTATGAAGCTAAGGCTGCGGCAGAGCAGTACAGCAAAGACCGGAAGTATGAAGTATTAAGCAGATCAAAGCCTTATCCGTGCAAGGAAAGCTCCAACGTAAAGATCTACCTGCATGTAATAAAGAAGACCCAGTTGGGTTACAAGCATGAAGGGGGCTGGAAGAAAGCAGGTAAGCACGGAAAGCAGAGGAAATCACCGAGGATTAACTACGAGGCACTGATGATGCCTTCATATTGAAAGAAAGGAAAAGAAAATGTGTAAAGTTATCGCCATATGTAACCAGAAAGGCGGGTGTGCGAAGACAACATCCGCAGTAAATATCGGAATTGGACTTGCCATGAATGGTAAAAAGGTTCTTCTGATAGATTCAGATGCCCAGGGAGATCTTACAAAGAGCATCTGGAGAGACGAGGATACAGGAGAAGCCATAGAGCCAGACACTATAGATTACAGTCTCGCTGATATACTGTCAGGAATAATAAGTGAAGAGGACATAGATCTAAATAAAGGCATAATACATCATAAAGAGGGCGTGGATTTTATACCCGGAAACGTGGAACTCTCCGGAGTAGAAATGACACTGGTAAGTGTTACTTTCAGAGAGACAATCC
>JAGBNR010000083.1 GCA_017634315.1 Lachnospiraceae bacterium | reverse complement strand
CGGGAATATAAGCTCCGTCGGATACGGGCAGCAACAGCAGGTATTATTGCAGCTTTACCGGGATACGATAGGCGGAGTGTAAGCGCAGAGTGAAGAGGATAAAGAAGAGATAATGGATAACAGACCGAGAGCAAGAGAAAAACATGTGACCGGAGGAGGCAAGGGCGTACACGTAGGCGGACCGTCGGGAATGGGTCAGGTCGGAAGCGGCTCAGCCATGGGAAGCGGGGGCACATCCGGCGGAGGACAGCGCAGCGGAGGGTCCGGCAAACTGCCTTTGATCGCGATCATCGCGATGCTCCTGCTGGGTGGAGGCGGATACGGTGCGTCATCTCTCTTCGGAGGCGGCGATGCTGCGACAAATGATACTCAGGGAGCATACAGCACGCAGCAGGCTGCTCAGGATATATCGACCGCTGCGCCGGCACCTTCCGCAGCATCAGGGACAGCTTCTTCGGGATCGGGTTCTTCAGGTACATCCGTCCTGCTTCAAAGTCTCTTCGGAGGGAATAATCTGAGCTCCACATCTGCCGGATGGACCGGAGAAGAGAATACCGGCAGACTGAATACGTCGGTAGATGCCGAAGCGCGTGAAAAGTATACGACGATACGTGGCAACGGAGATGATACGGTCACGATCATGGTCTATATGTGCGGTACGGATCTCGAGTCGAGAAGCGGTATGGCGACAAATGACCTGAATGAGATGGCAAAGGCTTCGCTGTCAGATAAAGTGAACATCATTGTATACACCGGCGGCTGCAAGGGCTGGAAGAATAATGTCATAAGCAGCAGGACCAATCAGATATATCAGGTGATGGGAGGAGGACTGAAGTGTCTTGAAAAGGACATGGGAAGCAAGCCCATGACCGATCCGGCGACACTTACGGGCTTTATCAGATACTGTGACACTAATTATCCGGCTGACAGAAATATGCTCATATTCTGGGATCACGGCGGCGGATCTATATCGGGCTACGGCTATGATGAGAAGAATCCCGGCAGCGGATCTATGTCACTTGCGGGTATAAACACAGCCCTGAAGAACGCCGGGCTAAAGTATGACTTTATAGGCTTTGACGCGTGCCTGATGGCTACCATAGAGACCGATCTCATGGCAGCGGAATACGCAGACTATCTTATAGCATCCGAGGAGACCGAGCCCGGAGTGGGCTGGTATTATACCAACTGGCTCACTGCACTTTCAAGAGACACCTCAATGCCTACGATAGAGATAGGTAAGAACATAGCGGATGATTTTGTGGATGTATGCGCAAGGAGCTGCTACGGACAAAAGACTACCCTGTCCGTAGTCGATCTTGCCGAGCTGTCACAGACAGTAGGAGATGAGTTTAAGGCATTTTCACAGGGGACCACCGATCTGATAAAGAACGGAGAGTACAAGGCAGTATCCGATGCGAGGAGTAATGTAAGGGAATTTGCGGTATCTTCAAAGATAGACCAGATAGACCTTGTAAGCTTTGCCAACGGTCTGGGGACAAAGGAGGGGGATGAGCTCTCCGATACTCTGCTGTCGGCAGTGAAGTACAACAGGACATCTCCGAATATGACCGATGCATACGGCATTTCGATCTACTTCCCTTATCGCAAGACTTCATCCGTGAGCAAGGCTATGAACACCTATAAGCAGATAGGGCTTGATGACGAGTATTCAGACTGCATACGTGAGTTTGCAAGCCTTGAGCTCTCGGGACAGGCTGCGACCGGAGGCACCACCTATGGAGGCAGCTCATACGGAGGCGGTATGATGTCACCGCTCACGGTACTGCTCGGAGGAAGCGGTGCTTCCTCGCAGAGCGGCTCAGCGATGCAGAGCGGCTCAGCTATGCAGAGCTTGGGGCAGATCACGGATCTCATCTCTGCTCTTTCCGGGGCATCAGGCTCGGGAGATCTCTTTAGCGGACGCAGCCTCTCCGATGAGGATACGGCACAGTATATAGCAGACAACAGGCTCGATCCGGGACTGCTCACATGGCAGACTGACGAGGACGGAAACAAGTATATAGAGCTTTCCGAGGAGCAGTGGGGTCTGGTTCATTCCGTTGACCTTAACATGTATTTCGATACCGGTGAGGGATTTGCGGATCTGGGGCTGGATAATCTGTATATACTCGGTGATGACGGAAGACTAATGCCGGATGTGGATGGTACGTGGCTTTCGATCAATGGTCAGCCGGTGGCTTATTATCATACGGATACCGTGGATGACGGTACAGACTACACCATCACGGGATATGTGCCCGCACTCTTAAACGGGGAGAGGGTAAAGCTTATACTTATTTTTGATAATGACAACCCTTACGGATTTATAGCAGGTGCAGATCCTGATTATGATGCCGCTACGACCGAGACCGTGGCCAGAGGTCTCACTGAGCTCAAGGACGGGGATGAGATAAGATTTCTCTGCGACTATTATACTTATGACGGGATCTTTAAGGACAGTTATTATCTCGGAGATCCGATGACAGTCAACACATCTGACATAGAGATAAGCAATACGGATGTGAAGGGAGACTACAAGGCACTGTACAGGTTTACGGACATATATGACCAGAGCTACTGGACAGACGATGTAAAATAGGAGGAGAAAGACATGGGAGACGTACTTAATTTCAAATGCCCCTGCTGTGGGGCGGCACTTTCATTCAGCGGCAAGACGGGAGAAATGACATGTGAATATTGTGACGCCAGCTTTACCATGGAGCAGGCCATGGCAGCTCAGGAAGCCGAAAAGGAAGATGCCGCGAGCTCGGATATGACATGGACCACGCCCGAACAGCTCGTCATAAACGATGAAAACGGAAAGATGACAGGGTATAAATGTCCGTCCTGTAAGGCAGAGATGGTTGCCGATGAAAACACTGCTGCGACCGAGTGTCCGTACTGTGGCAATCAGGCCATCATACCGCAGGCTTTTGAGGGCATGTACAGACCGGATCTGGTCATTCCTTTTGCGGTGGACAAGGAGGAGGCAAAAAGCAAGCTGAATGAGTTTACCAAAGGAAAGAAGCTCTTACCTAAGACTTTTACCGAAGGAAATCGCATAGAAGAAATCACAGGTATGTATGTACCGTTCTGGCTGTACAGCTGTCATGCATCCGGCTCTGTGTCCTATGACGGTGTCAAGAGCAAATCGTGGGATGAGAACGGGGTGAAATATGTAAAAAAGGATCACTACCGGATCACCAGAAGCGGGGACATGGATTTCGAAAGAATACCGGTGGACGCAGCCACCCAGATGGATGATGCGACCATGGAGTCACTCGAGCCCTACGATCTCTCCAAGGGAGTAGAGTATAACGCGGCATACTTTAGCGGATATCTGGCAAACCGCTACGATGTAGAAGAAAAGGACGCACAGCCCAGAGCCAACGAACGTGTGACAAATACCTTTAAGGAGAGGATCAGATCCACTGTAAGCGGATTTGAAGAAGTACAGGAGAGAACGGAGTCGATAAAGCTGACAAAAGCAAAGGCGGAGTATGCCATGCTTCCGGTCTGGATGATGACCACAAAATATGATGGAGAGACATACACCTTCGGAATAAACGGTCAGACAGGTAAAATGGTCGGAGCACTGCCAATCGACAAGGGGCTTGCCAACAAGCACTTTGCTATAGGCACCATCGTGTGCTTTGTAGTAGTGCAGATCCTGATAGCGCTTTTTGCATCCTTTACAGTACCGGCTGAGATATTTGCTCTGGTTGTCTCTCTTATAGTCGGACTGATATATGTATCGGGGCTTAAGAGAGCCATGAATACGGTGAGAGCCCAGCACGGAGCACGAAGCTATCTGAGGGACGATACCATTAAGATGGGAGCACCTGTAGACAGATTTACTTATACGAAGACAGAAGCCAGCGGCGGACAGCCTGTAAACCGGGCGCAGGCAAAATGAAGCTGACGCAGATCTGACGCAATTTTTTTCGGGTGCTTGCAATAAATGTATTGATTTAGTATAATTTCAGCGTTGTGCGAAACATGTCTGTCATTGACAGAGACAGTGCAGCGTATGAATAGGGGAATGATGCTATGGCTAGCCTGGCGGTCTCCAAAACCGCTCATGGGGGTTCGAATCCCTCTTCCCCTGTTAAGCTTCATATACAGCGGAAAGTCAGCGTATATTAGGTTTCATACATCCGGTTCCGGGTGTATGGTTTCCATGATAGACCACGAATATTGATCATCCTGAATGTGATGCTATCATTGAGCAGAGTTGAGCAAACGTAAAGCATACCTTGAAAAGCATACCATCGGGCTATGGCTGAACGTGTCTGAGATTTAAGGAGAATATTAGTGTTTGAAGCAGAATGGTTATTAAGGATCATCTGCGCTGCCGTGGTGGGTGGTCTGATAGGCTTTGAACGGCATAGTCATCTGAAGGAGGCAGGTATCCGTACACATGCAATAGTAGCCATGGGCGCGGCTGTCATCATGATTCTTTCCAAATACGGATTTACCGATGTGAAGCCCGGTGATCCCGCGAGGCTTGCGGCGCAGGTCGTTTCAGGAATAGGTTTTCTCGGAGCCGGTATCATCTTTGTAAGACACAACATAATCCAGGGTATGGCTACGGCAGCAGGTATCTGGACCACATCTTCCATTGGAATGGCTTTCGGAGCCGGCATGTATGAGATAGGAGGTATTACCGGTCTTCTTGTGGTGCTTATACAGATATTCTTCCAGAGAAAGGCAACCAGGGATCAGCTGAAGACAGACATGAGGCTGAGGATGACGGTACGTCCCGAAGGGAGCGTGCAGGAGATAACCGGCTTTCTGGCTGATAAGGGATACTCGGTAACCGGCAACAGGATATTAAGAAATGAAGAAGATCGGGACTGGATACTGGAGTCAGAGGTGTATGTATATAAGGATACTAAGCCTATGGAGCTTTTACGGCAGCTGATGACTCTGGAAAATGTAGTCGGCGCGGAGTACATTGATTCCGCATCGTCCATGTGAGAAATAAATGATTGACAGATCTGCCAAATAGTGATAGTCTCACTTATCAGAAAAGGCAAAGGCGTCTTGGAGTTTAATCCGGGATGCCTTTTTCAGTTTTAAATCCATTTACGGAGGAGGTGGCTGTATATGTGCTCCATAGCCGGCATCTGCGGAAAAGAGGACGGGTATGAAAAGCTCTCGTCAGCCCTTGAAAAGACACATTCAAGAGGACCTGACGGTATGAGGATAGTAAATACGGGTAGCGGGTGGCTGGGCTTTAACAGACTCTCGATCATGGGACTGGATGAGACCGGCATGCAGCCCTTCATATACAGCGGTAAGAAAAGCATCAGGATATCCGCACTGCCTGAAGGCGGCGACGGGACGGTGCTCCCTTCGGACAGTGATACCGTGGTGGTCTGCAACGGTGAGATATACGGCTTCAGGAAGCTGAAGGATGAGCTTGAGGCAAAGGGATACAGCTTTGGGAGCGGGTCGGACTGTGAGCTGCTGGGCTATATGTATCGTGAGTACGGCACGGATATGTTTGTAAGACTGGATGCTGAATTTGCAATGATACTCTGCGATGTAAAAAGCGGAGAGTATATCGCAGCGAGAGACCCTATCGGGATACGTCCTCTTTATTACGGCAGGACGAAAAAGGGTAACTGGGTGTTTGCATCCGAGCCGAAGAATCT
>JAGBNR010000082.1 GCA_017634315.1 Lachnospiraceae bacterium | reverse complement strand
CTGCACATATCCCGAGCAGTCGCAGCCCTTTGTAAGGCTTGTCCCTCCCCACACGTAGGGATTTCCGATAAACTGCATGGCATAGTTTACAAGCGATACCCTGACATCCGACACTCCCTCGCCGTAGCGCAGCTCTGTGAGGGTCATTGCCTTGTCGAGCTCCTCAGAGATATCCACATACTCGGTATTCACATATCCCTGATCCTCATCGATCTCTATCCTGACCCATGGATCCCCTTCCTTACCCTCCACTATCTCGAGCTTTTCCTCGAGCGGCACCATGGTAAGTATCACTGAGTTTGTCGAAGCTTCCTCTCTGACGAAAAGCGTGGTCGTATTCACGGTGGCGACAAGCCTCATCACCTGCATGGCTCTCTTCTTGGCTTCATCTCCCGTGAGAAGAAACTCAGTGCTCGCATACCCTTCCACCTTGCCTGACTTGATATGCGCCCACGCGCCGTCTATATCAAGTATCTCGCAGGCAGCATTCTTTGTCATCTTACCTACGAGATCCGAGGTCTCATCGGCAGCCTTCCTGATATTAAGATGATCGGATACATTGGCGATACCCAGATTCTTATATCCTGCTATGGTCGCCTCTTTTTCCTCTTCAAGAAGAGCGGCATAGGCCGCCTCCATGTCTCCGGCTCCCGCGGCTGTGGTAGTGAGTACCTGATCTGCGGATACCGTCTCAAACCGCCCTGTCTCCATCACCTTGGTAGCCCCTGCGGTAAGCAGCTCCCCTCCGGTCGCAGCATAGGCTTTTACGGATGACAGTATAAAAAAAACTATGATAAATCCTGCTACTCTACCCTTCATACTATAAATCCGTACTTCACGGTCTTCAGCTCCCTTTAATGCGCTGAACCGCCATAATACCGTTAATTTTATCATCCTGCAGCTGTTTTCTCAACTTGTCGACACTGTCAAACCGTATCTCCGGTCTCATGAAATGCAGCAGTCCCACCTGTATGCTCTCGCCGTAGATCTCTCCTGAAAAATCGTAGATAAAGGTCTCCACCGTCACCTTATCCTCGTCTGATACGGTCGGCCTTACCCCTATATTTGTGATGCCGTACATCTGTCTGCCGTCAAATACCACCTCGGACAGATACACCCCGTAGGGCGGCAGCAGCTTTTCATCATCCGGTATGAGATTCACCGTAGGCATATCTATGGTACGCCCCAGCTGTCTGCCATGCCTGACTCTGCCATCTATAAAATACGGTCTGCCCAGCATATCCCCGGCTCTCTCCATATCTCCCGAGGATACCGCCTGTCTGATAAGCGAGGAGCTGATATCCTCATCCCCGTACTTCACCTTATCTATCTGCACCGTCTCATAGCCAAGCTCCGCCGAAAGGCGGCTTAAAAGCCCCATATTTCCGGCTCCCTTGTCACCGAAGCTGAGATCTGCCCCCGCCGCTATCACTCCGGCATGCAGTCCGGTACAGAGCACCTCCCTTACGAAAAGCTCCGGGTCATAAGTCATGGTCTGTCTGTTTACCGGCATCATGTAGATGTACTCTACTCCCAAAGCGAAGAGACGGTCTGTCTTTTCTTTATTGCAGGCCAGCACCCTTGTATGCTCACCGGTGAAGTAATCGCTGACAGGACTGTCAAAGGTGACCACAAGCGGACTCAGCCCATCTCTCCTGTGCGACACTATCTCCTCTATGAGCTTCTCATGCCCGAGATGTATCCCGTCAAACTTGCCTATGGCTATGGATGTGGATATACCTGAGTGATCCGGTATATTAAACTCATCTATTCCAGAAAATATCTGCAAAGCCTTGCCTCTCCGTTCTTTATCTCATATACCGCTGCGAAGGTGCCGTCCGACAGATACACTCTGTACATACCGTCAGCCGCCTCCCTGCATGAAAACCTGTTGCCGTTCCTCACTGCCTTATCCAGTATGCTGTCTGTATCCAGTCTCCGTGCATCCATATAGAAATGCTCTATGGGAAGTATGTATTCCCGTATGCTTCCGTCCGATACCCTTGCCTCTATATCCGAAAGCGTGAGGCACTCCGCTGTCTCCACTCCTGCTGCCCGTGTCCTCTCAAGACTCTCCATGACTGCTCCCACTCCAAGGACTTCACCTATATCCCTGCACAGTGACCGGATATAGGTTCCTTTGGAGCATTCGACCCTGTAGCCTGCCCTGACCTCATCATCCCGTCTCTCTACGACTATATCGTCTATACTCCTGATATATACCCTGGAGGGCTTCCTCTCTATGGTAATACCCTCTCTTGCAAGCTCGTACAGCTTCCTTCCGTTCACTTTCTTCGCTGAGTACATCGGCGGTATCTGATCATATCCGCCTGTAAAAGAAATGACTGCACTCCGTATCTCATCATCCGTAAGATATGAAGCATCCTTTTCAGATATCACATTGCCTGTCATATCCTCGGTATCTGTGATCACACCGAGTCTCATGGTACACTGATAGGTCTTGTCGCTGTCTGTAAGACAGCCTACGAGCTTGGTGGCTCTGCCCAGACATACCGGCAGCACTCCCGTGGCCTCGGGATCAAGAGTTCCCGTATGACCTATCTTCTTCATATGCAGGATACCCCGCAGCTTTGCTACTACGTCATTAGACGTAAAGCCCTTCTCCTTAAATACAGGCAATACCCCGGTGAAAACGGCCTTGGCAGCTTCACTCATCCGCTTCCTTTGCCTGATACTGCTTTTCTATCTCTGCAGTGATATTGTTCACCACATCATAAAAGCTGCCGGAGAGCGTGAGTCCGGCTGCCCTTGCATGTCCTCCTCCGCCGAGCTTGTCCGCTATCTCCGCCACGTCGATATTTTCGCTCGATCTTAAGGAGACCTTGATCTCACCGGTCTGGGTCTCATACATGAATATAGCCACGTCTATGCCCTTGGTGAGCCGCATCTGACTGACTATCCCCTCGAGATCCTTTGAGGTCGCATCATAGAAACGCATTGTCTTCTGGGTGATCATGGACACTATCACCCTTTTGTCCATGAGCAGGATGCTCTCGAGCAGAGCACGTCCCATCAGCAGGTTCTGCTTATATGTCTTCTCGTAAAAGGCTTCAATGATGACCTTGGTATGATCAAAGCCGTAGGTCATCAGCTTCGCGCCTATCTGCATGGTCTTGGGAGAGGTGCATGAATACTGGAATACTCCGGTATCGCATATGATACCCGTGAATATACACTTCGCTATATCATCATTGATAAGATCCTCATTTACAAGATCATATACAAGCTCGGCAGTGCTTGAAGCATCGGGCACCACATATGAGTTTGCCTCAGTCGCGAGATTCTTGTAGTTCAGATGATGATCCACACACATTACATCTCCGGCCGTATCTAGCATCTTCCTGTTTTTTCCGAGTCTGTCGGGATCTCCCATGTCCATTACAATAAAGAGGTCGTATTTTTTATCCGATGGCTCCGTCTTTATATCTTCATATCCGGGAAGAAAAGCAAACAGCGGATTGGGATCGAGCAGATAGATGTCTGTCTGCTTATCCGGGTATTTCTTTTTGATGTAGTTGTACATGGCGAGCGTCGAGCCGAACGCATCTCCGTCCGGTCTGATATGTGCGCTTATCGCTATACTCTCCTTGTCAGAGAGTATCTTTTTCAGGTCTATCATCTTATTCCCTTTCACTCTGGGCCTTCTCGTCTGCCTTTATTACCTCATCTATCTTCTTTGACATACTGACACCGTAGCTGATGGAGTCATCCAACTCAAATCTGAGCTCGGGAGTATTTCTCAGATTTACCTCCCGTGCAAGCTCATGCCTGATATACCCTTCAGCACTCCTGAGTCCTGCTATCGTCTCGTCTCCGGTATCACCGAGCACGGATACATAGACCCTGCAGGTCTTCAGATCCGGAGCTACCTGTACCGCCGTCACCGAGGTAAATGTATCCACTCTGGGGTCCTTCACACTTCGTATGATGGACGACAGTGCCCTTTGCACCTCTGAATTGATACGGTTGTTTTTGGTGCTGTTCTTTCTCATCTTTACGTTCTCTCTACCTCAAACTGCTTGTGGAATTCGAGCAGATCGCCCTCCTCCACATCATCAAAGCCTTCAAATACAAGTCCGCATTCAAAGCCCTCCTTGACCTCTTTCACATCATCCTTAAATCTCTTTAGGGATGCGAGCGGTCCGTCGAAAAGCTCCTCTCCGTTCCTTGTGATCTTTACGGAGCAGGCCTTCTCCACTATACCGTCGGTCACGTACGAGCCGGCTATCTTTCCTATGCCGGATGCCTTGAATACCTGCCTTATCTCACCGTGTCCTATGGTCCTCTCCTCATATACGGGACCGAGCATACCCTTCATGGCTGCCTCTACGTCCTCGAGTGCCTGATAGATGATCTTATACAGATGTATGTCGACATTCTCGGACTCGGCTATCTGCTTTGCAGTATTGTCGGGTCTTACATTAAATCCTATGATGATGGCATTTGATGCTGAAGCAAGCACCACATCCGATTCATTTATGGCTCCGACACCTCCGTGTATCACCTTTACCGCTATCTCATCATTGGAGAGCTTGAGCAGTGAAGACTTGAGTGCCTCCACCGAGCCCTGCACATCCGCCTTGATGATGATATTAAACTCCTTGAGGTCTCCCTCCTTGATCTGTGAATATATATCATCAAGACTGACAGACTTCTTTCTGGTCTCAGAGAGCAGCTCCTTCTTATGCTGTTCGTTGTAGGTGTTTGCAAACTCCTGTGCTTCCTTTTCCGTATTGGGCGATACAAATATCTCTCCCGCCTCGGGCACCTCGTCCAGACCGAGTATCTCCACAGGCATGGAGGGTCCGGCTTCCTTTACCCTCTTGCCCTTGTCATCTATCATGGCTCTTACTCTGCCGTGGCTCATGCCGCAGGCTACGAAATCTCCCACATGAAGCGTACCCTTCTGTACCAGTACTGTCGCTACGGCACCTCTTCCCTTATCGAGCTCCGCCTCTATGACCATGCCTCTGGCCTGTCTTCTGGCATTTGCCTTAAGCTCCATCACATCGGCTTCAAGAAGGATCATTTCCAGCAGCTCATCTATGCCCTGTCCTGTCTTTGCGGACACCGGCACGAAGGTAGTACTGCCTCCCCAGTCCTCGGATATCAGCTCATACTCAGACAGCTCCTGCTTCACCCTGTCTATATTCGCATTGGGCTTATCTATCTTGTTTACGGCGACTATGATCTCTACTCCCGCTGCCTTCGCATGGTTTATAGCCTCTACGGTCTGAGGCATGACACCGTCATCCGCAGCTACCACCAGGATGACTATGTCGGTAGCATTGGCTCCTCTCATACGCATAGCCGTAAATGCCTCATGTCCGGGTGTATCAAGGAATGTGATCGTGCTCCCCTTGATATTCACGGTATAAGCACCTATAGCCTGTGTGATACCGCCCGCCTCCTTATCCGTGACATGAGCTTTTCTTATATAGTCAAGCAATGATGTCTTACCGTGATCTACGTGTCCCATTACGCAGACTACCGGAGGACGCTTTTCCATCTTATCTTCGTTTTCAGGCTCCTCCTTTAAGAGCTCGGCGATGACATCGACGGTCTTCTCCTGCTCACAGAGGATATCGTAATCAGCCGCGATATTCTCTGCCTCCTCATATGAGAGCTCCGAATTGACGGTCACGATCTGTCCGGATAAGAAGAGCTTCTTGATGATGACCGAGGGCTGCATCCTCATATGGTCGGCGAGCTCTTTTATGGTAAGGGTATCGGATATCGTGATGACCTTTATCTCCTCTTCCTGAGGCTTGGCTACCGGAGCAGGCTTCTTAAATCCGTGAGGATTGAACTTCTTGTTTTCCTTTTCTTCATCCCTGCGCTCGAAATCATCCTTCTTACGCTTTACGTCGTTTTGCTTTCTCCTGTTTCCTCCTTTTTCGGGAGCCGGTGTTGCTGCTGTTTCAAAGCCTCTGTTAGCTCCAAAAGCTGGGGCTTTAGCACCCGGCCTTCCATTGCCTGCGAAACGGTTTGTATTATCTGCAGGACGCCTATTATTCCTATCACCAGCGTTGCCAGCCGGCCTAACATTTTGTACTTGCGTATTATTCCTGACATATGCGCTTCCTGTTGTCCTCCTGTCCGTAGCTGCTCCTGCGACCGACTCTGCACCCGTACCTGCACCCTCGGTCTGTACGCTTCCTGCCGCAGCCGGTGTCTGCGGTGTCTGATCCACTGCTCCTGCGGGTCTTGCAGCACCCTGTCCCGAGCCTGCACTCTCCTCGCGATGTACAAATTTCTTTTTGTTCTGCTGGTCTCCGGGTTTGATTATATTGACAGTCGGTCTGGGTGAGGGCTTTACATTGGGCTTTATTATCCCTCCCTGCCTGTATCCGCCTGCGCTGCCCTGAGGCCTGCCCGTATTCATATTTCCCGCGCCGTAAGCTCTGCCTGTATTACCCCCGGCATTGTTTACGGTAAATATTATCCTCTTTTTTTTCTTCGGAGGCTCTCCCGCGGGAGCGTGACCCTGCGGTGCCTGTCCCTGCGGTCTCGGTGCGACAGGCTTTGCGGCTGCCGGCTGCTTTACCGGAGCCTTCTCTGCAGGCTTTTGAATGTTCTGCGGCTTTGCGGCTGCCGATGTCTTTTCTTCAGGCTTCTTTGCTTCTGCCTTAGCGGTAGCCTCCGCGTCCTTCTTTCCGCCCTCTGCCTTCGATCCTGTGAAGTGATCGTTTATCAGCTTCTCGATATCCTCATCCACTGCCGATGAGTGCTTCTTCCCTTCTATGCCCTGAGCTTCGAGGAAAGCTATAATGTCTTTATTTGTGGCCTCCACTCCGGCATCGTTCAGTTCCTTTGTGATCGCACTTATCCTTTTATTGTTTGCCATTTATATCTGCTTCCTCCAGTCTCTGTATTATGCTGCCCGCAAATCCCTCATCACATACCGCTATGACGGATCTCAAGTCCTTACCTATGGAATGAGCGAGCATTTCCTTGGTTCCGTATACCCGGCAAGGCACCTCATAATATGTGCTTTTGTCGGAAAACTTCTTTGATGTACCTGCCGATGCATCCTCTGCTATCAGCACAAGAAACGCACTCCCGTTTCTTATCGCATTAAGTACCGCTGTCTCTCCTGATGCTATCCGGCCTGCCTTCATGGCAAGTGAAAGTACAGACAGTACCTTATCATTCTTCGCCATCGGCTGACTCTGCGGCCTCCTCCGTCTCTGCTGCCTCAGTGGGTACCTCTTCTCCATACTCAGCGTATTCAGTGCCCTCTTCGTACTCTGCGCCGTCGGCATACTCACCCTCTCCGGTGTAGTCTCCGTCTCCGACATATTCGCCGTTCTCATAGTAGCCTTCTTCGCCTTCAGCATATTCCTCATCATTCATATAGTCTTCCATACGGAATCCGAAGGCATCCTTAGCCTGAGTCTCAGACTTGATGTCTATCTTATATCCTGTCAGACGGGCTGCCAGTCTCGCGTTCTGTCCCTCCTTACCGATGGCAAGAGAAAGCTGATAATCGGGAACGACTACCTTTGCTGTCTTCTCATCGGGATCGACTATCACCGATACTACCTGTGACGGAGACAGGGCATTCTCTATAAAGAGCGCGGGATTCTCGTCCCAGTTCACTATATCTATCTTCTCTCCGCCGAGCTCGGATACGACGGCATTTACACGGTTTCCGTTCATGCCGACGCATGCGCCTACCGCATCTACATCGGGATCATGGCTGTATACCGCCATCTTTGTCCTGCTTCCGGCCTCTCTCGATATACTCTTGATCTCTACAGTGCCGTCTCTTACCTCGGATACCTCTGACTCAAAAAGCCTCTTCACAAGCTCCGGATGAGTACGGCTGACACTTATACGTGGTCCCTTGGGGGTATTCCTAACCTCAAGGATATATACCTTGACTCTGTCTCTGGGTCTTAATATCTCGCCCTTGACCTGCTCATTCTCCATAAGTATCGCATCGGCCTTGCCGAGATTGATGCTTATATTTCTGCCGTTCACTCTCTGGACCACACCGGTGACTATATCCCTTGTCTGTCCGGCAAATCTGTCATATACCGAGTTTCTTTCCT
This sequence comes from Lachnospiraceae bacterium, assembly GCA_017634315.1. Taxonomy (GTDB): domain Bacteria; phylum Bacillota; class Clostridia; order Lachnospirales; family Lachnospiraceae; genus NK4A144. The sequence goes on along the minus strand of JAGBNR010000082.1, from coordinate 1,847 downwards.
CCTCGCGTATCTTCTGGAGGATGGCATTCTTGGCATTCTGTGTGGCTATACGCCCGAACTCCTTCGAATCTATATCTATGCGGACGACATCGCCTATCTTCGCATCGGGATTATCCTTTTTAGCGTCTTCGAGGCTTATCTCCATGCTCTTGTCTTCCACGTTATCCACCACGGTCTTTTCCGCATACACCTCATAGTCGCAGGTCTCGCGATCCATGGTGATATGTACGTTGTCCGCTTTGCCGAAGTTGTTCCTGCATGCTATAAGCAGTGAGTTCTCGATCGCCTCGAAAAGCGTCTCGCGGCTTATGTCCTTCTCACGCTCCAGCAGATCAAGCGCTTCAACCAGTTCTGTGTTCATTTCCGTATCCTCCTGTTGGTCACATATCTTCAGAGTCGTCAGGCTCTGTTTGTATATCATCCAAAAAACCCTTAGAGCAGACCTCAAGGGTGTATTCATCGTCTATAAAGTCTTCACTGTCCAGCTTCTTGCTTACCATCCGGCTGACCAGAGTACAGTCTCCTATCGAGATATCTGCTCCGTCCTTCCTTATGATATATGCTCTTAAGTACCAGTTGCCGGACTCATTCACGTACTCGGCTCTGATTAGCTCGTATCCGTTATCGTCTGCTATCGGCAGGATAAGCCCTTCAAATCTCTCCGCTATACCCGCCGCATCCTGCTTACCGTTCATTGATCCGTATATTCTCCACTAAATAAGGTGGGCTTTGCAGCCCACCTCGTTTACGACTTTACTAAAGATAACACAGCATCATAACTATGTCAAATCGTAGCCGCTCATTCTGTCTTCCTTGTGGAATACCTGATAAGAAGTACCGCAAGTATCATTGTGACGATTCCAACAGGCAGAGCGATATATGCCTTTCCCGTAAAGCCTGCCACCACATAGGTGAGGCATGATATGGCAGCTGCCGTGACCGCATAGGGTATCTGTGTCGATACGTGTACTATGTGATCACACTGTGCTCCGGCACTCGACATGATAGTGGTATCAGATATCGGTGAGCAATGGTCACCGCATACGGCTCCGGCCATGCAGGCGGATACACAAATGATGGACAGCGCATTGCCGCTCTCAAGAGGGAACGCATGCAGGCATATGGGGATCAGTATACCGAAAGTCCCCCATGAGGTACCTGTCGCAAATGCCAGGAAGCAGGCGATCAGAAAGACTATCGCAGGCAGAAGGTTGAGCAGTGATCCGGCACTGTGCTCCACGATACCTGCCACATACTCCTTGGCTCCGAGTGAATCAGTCATACCCTTTAGTGTCCAGGCAAGTGCCAGGATGCATATGGCGGGAACCATGGCCTTAAAGCCCTCTGTGATGCAGCTCATGCAGTCCTTGAAGGGCAATACCTTTCTTACTACATAAAACACTATAGTGACCACAAGCGCACAGAACGATCCGAGCACCAGTCCCACCGATGCATCGGAATTGGCAAAGGCATCCACAAAGCTCTCTCCCGCAAAGAATCCTCCCGAATAAATCATTCCAAGGATACATGCCACTATGAGCACCGCTACGGGAAGGATAAGATCTATCACCCTTCCGTCGCCTGTGACAGCCTCATTTTCTGCGCTCTGCTCCGTATGCACGGTAAATATATCACCCTTCATCGCGTTTTCTTCATGCTTTGCCATCGGACCGTAATCAACCTTCATTATCGTGATCATGACCATCATGACTATCGTAAGCAGTGCATAATAATTGTAAGGGATAGCCTTCACAAAAAGCATCAGTCCGTTTGTCCCCTCGGGAGCAAAAGCGGATACTGCCGCAGCCCATGAGGATATCGGTGCTATGATGCATATCGGAGCAGCT
>JAGBNR010000081.1 GCA_017634315.1 Lachnospiraceae bacterium | reverse complement strand
TGACGAGCTATAGCTTTCCCTTCGCTGGTACGCTCCACTATCATATCCCTCTCGAACTCCGCAAAGGCAAGCATCACGTTCCTTATGAGCCTTCCAGTCGGTGTATTGTCCATTAGTCCCATATTGAGGATTCTAACTGATATACCCTTGTTCAACAACATCTGGATCAGGTCGCTGCCCTGTGATACGCTCCTCGCTATCCGGTCAAGCTTTGTTACTACCATGGTATCACCATCCGACATGACTGAGAGCAGCTTATCAAGCTCCGGTCTGTGGGTCTTGGTACCTGTGAATGCGTCCGTATATATCTCCATGGCTCCCGCATCTCTCAGAGCCTTTTCCTGTGCTTCAAGGCTGTTACCGTCCTTAGCCTGTCCTTTTGTTGATACTCTTGCATAACCGTAGATCATATGATCTCCTTTCCTGCCGTAGGGCATAAAAAAAGAGGCATATAAGCCTCTGTTATCGTGTTACTTATGACCATAAGTAATGACACCGCTCAACCCCGCATAAATACGCTATTGGTGAAACGGTGTCATAACTTTTAAGTTTTGATACTGGTTTGATATCGACTCTCATTAAAATGATGCTTGATTGACAAAATATCTTGAATTCGTTATAGTATATGTAACCAAAAATAGTTACAAATTAAGGTCATTATGAGCAAACGGGAAAAGATGATTAAGCGGCTGCTAAGCCGTCCAAAAGACTACAAATTTGAAGAGGCTGATACTCTCATAAGGTCATTTGAGTATCGTCTCAGTAATAAAGGCAAAACAAGTGGTTCAAGGGTGATGTATATTAATGAACAGGGTGGAAAGCTATTTTTGCATAAACCCCATCCGGACAGCACCTTAAAGTCCTATCAAATTGATGATCTGATTGATGCTCTAAAGAAAGAGGGGTTGTTATGAACGAGAATCGTTACTTATCATACAAGGGATATAAAGGCTCTGTTGAATATAGTGCCGAAGACCATATACTGCATGGAAAGGTTCTGGGCATACGGGATCTGGTCTCATATGAAGGTAATAGCGTAGAGGAGATCACTGCGGACTTCAAAGAGACCATAGATGAATACCTCGCAGTTTGTGAAGCTGAAGGCATAGCTCCGGACAAACCCTATAAGGGTTCATTCAGTGTACGCATTTCTCCTGAACTGCACATAGCCGCTGCAACCTATGCTAAGGAACATGGTATTTCAATGAATAGAGTAGTTTCTACTGCTATACAGAACCTTGTAACTACTTAATGAATACATACGATAAAAACAGGTTTTGTCATACATCCAAAGAGGGTAGGATATGTTAAAAAAGATTGATAACAACAGGATTCTATCTATAAATTCGGCAAGGGAACAGTATCCTAAGTCGAAGATATTGTTTCTTATTACTGATATGTCTGATATGCCAGATATCCAAGGTACAGTATTTATGGTAAGCGAAGACAATACAAGCTTTAATGAACTCTGTGATGAGAATGACAAGCTGAAAGAACAGGGAAAACGGACCATTATTATCGGCAGCTATGAAAACGGAGGCGGGATAGGTGTGCAGTACGAATTGCAGCAGTGATTTAAGGTATATTGTTACCTGTATAACCAGCCAATATCAGATAAATCTTGTTGATAGTTGAAAACTTTTTGAAAACTTTAATGAGCAACGTTAGAGAACGTATTATTTTACTATGGTTTAGGGGGAATTCTATAATTCAAGTCCCCCTCTCGCTACGTGTTTTGAAAGTCGGGAAATGCTTTATTTTAGGCACTTCCCGTCTTTTTTTCTTCGGGCAAATAGTCCGAAAATTTGAATACTTTTGAATACACTTTCTCTATAGCCCGCAATTTCTCCGCGCTTTCGGCTATTGAGAAGTTATAATGCTGCTATTACTCTCCGGTGAGCTCCATGGATATGGTCATATCCACCTTGTCCTTTTTTACACCTACGACCACATCCTTTGCAAGACTTGCCACAATAGATTTCTCCAGTATGTCTCTTGCTTCCTCGCCATTTTCCACATCAGGTCCTGCCTCTCTCAACGATCTGCGATACTCCTCCAGAGACCATGCCATCATCAGATCGCTCGGCTTATCCTCATCCGAATCATATGATAGGAATCCCGCACCGTATTCGCGCTCCACGTCCAGTGCCGCTTCGCGACCGAGCATACTTTTCTCGATAAAATCTCCTATACGCCCCATAAATCCTTTTGAGCTTGCGTTCTTCCCCGAAGTAGACACTGCCAGCAGTTCTTTTTTTGTATCGTAATCTATACCCTCAGTCTTGGCGGTAATATTTATGCTGGCTTCGTTAGCGTTTCTTTCCGTCCAGATAAGAGCTGTGTAATTACCTGTCATTGCCTTAAGCATGCCGAGGGTCTCCTCTGCAAGAAGCCTTAAATGTATAGCGTCTCTTCTGGCATATCCCTGCTCCCTTATATCCTCGTCAACCTTAGCGAGTGCATCGCGTATCACCATTTCCTTACCGGTAACAATAAGCTTTTCATCCATCCTTAAAATCTCCCTCCCTATCACTGTCTCTTAAAATATAATACCATAAACCCTACTGTACATCAGTAAATATCAGCCCCCAAAAACCATCCGCCGTATCTTCGGACGAAAACTCTAATCGGATGGAATGCCTGACTGTCACCGGCTCCTTTTTCATCGGACTTATAAAATGAACTGATCCTCCGTCGGACCATCCCATCTCTTCACTCCATGCCGGCTTATCATCTATATAGACCTCCACCATCCCTTCCCCGCTACGTTCATAGTCCATTCCCGGGAGCCCCGTAAGCTGCGCTGAAAATGGTATCTCTACAGTACAGCCATCGGCAGAGCGTACACCTGCTTCCGCCGGAATATAGTAAAACCGCTCAAAGCTCTCCATGCCCTCATTTACAGCATCGATATCTCCACCTTGAATCCCTCTGTATGCATCGACTCCGTCGCTTATAATATTTCTTACAGTCTCATAGTACAGACTGTACCCTATATCATTGGGATGTACACCATCCTCTGTCAGCTCATCGTATCCATAGCCGCTGCTGTTGAAAGCTGCTATTGTATCCGCCATATCTATATCGTAATGCTCTGCCAGTTCATTTATCACCTCTGTTTTGGCATTATATTCCCTCTCCGGACTCTGCAGGACAGATATGATATTACAGTGTATATATTTCGATCTGACCGCACGTATTATTGCTTCATAATACTTTGACAGGCTTTCTTCACTGTCATTGTAACCATAGCAGATTATCGCCAGATCATAATCGCCCCCGTTCTCCTTCATCACCTGTACATATCCGGCATAGCTTCCGGTGCCGCCAAGTGAAATATTTTTCACCGAACATCTCACAGCATATTTTTCATATATCCAGTCGGTAAGCCGTGTCTCCCATGAATGCCCCTCACCTGCTCCGGCACTTGTTCCCAGCGAATCTCCGACTATCAGTATTGATATATTATGACCATGTCTGAGCTTTTGATAGGCTCCTATAGGCGGTCCGTCTGTTTCTGTGCTTACACGAATGTTTTCAGCCTGCAGCTCACGTATCTCCTTCTGCTGTATTATCACTGAGACAGAAAGCACCGTCAGGATTATCACAAGTATTATCGCAGGTATAATGGCTGCCTTTCTCATATCATCACTCTACCGGTGCCAGCTTTACCACCACCACATCATTGACCAGAGCGCAGGAGCCCTTCTCGGGAAACACCGGCATATTCCTGACATACTCGTCTTCCAGGGCCGTATTCAAAGCCTCATCTCCGGCCACCTGCAGGCGATTGCCCATTTCATGTTCCCAAAACCCCTGCCATGACTGAGTCACCCATCTGAGATCATCCGGTGTCCATGTTCCCACTGCCGCATTTCTGTTTGCCCTGTTGAATATGACTTCGTTTTTTGCAAATACCGGGCTGTCTGACGGCTTTCCCACAAATACATACTTGTAATACGGATGATAAAGATCATCCCTTATGAGCTCCGCCACGATCTCGGAGCCAAGCTCCTTTAAGCTATTCATCCCCATATACATAGCCTGTTGATCATATATCGTCATGATATAATTTCCGTACAGCACTATTCCCATAAACAGTATCAGCACCGGACGATACCACTTTTGCATTATCCCTTCCACGGAATCCAGACAGATGCATCCGAGCAGCGGTACACACATGCTGACCGGGATCGTCATCTGTATCTGCGGAGTTGCTTCATAGGCAATAAAATAGATCACATTGACTGCTGCCGGAACAAGTATGACAGTAACCGCAAACAACACCGCCCTGATCTTATCCTCCTTCAGCAGCCTGAAAAATGTGTATATCAGCACTATAGCTATCAGTACATATACAGCCGCATACAACTTTCCGGAAAAATAACTGATCTTTATAGATGTGTTCCTGTAATAATCCACAAAATAACCATATGCAGACGGGAGCCTTGTGAATAAATGCAGCGCAGTCTCTACAGGTCCGTAGTTCTCCGCCCCGCCGTACCCACTCAGGCTGGTATCATAATACTTCAGGCTGATATTCACCATAATGTAATAAACGACTGCTCCGACGATCAGTGCAGCAAGGCTTTCAAGGATCAGTCTGCCGAGCTCCCTCAGTGTGGTATCCTTCTCGCATAAACGTCTCATTACATAAAATAATACGATAAGACATACACAGCCCAAATTCGCCTGATAGAGTCCCATCATAAACGAGATCAGGAGCCCTGACATACAGACAGCAGCCGCTCTGTATTTTTTCTCTCCGTTACAGGTTTTTACCAGAATAAAACCGGACAGCACCGCGAGGAAACAGGATGCCGCAAAGGTCGGAGACATATATCTGTAAGAAAGAGCGGCCAGTATGCCGGTATTAATAATAAATATTATCGACCCGAGATACCTCCCGGGCACATTCCTTATCTCCAGCGCATCCATCACCAGGATAAAGGCAGCAGCAAAGAGACTGATGGATATAAAAGACGTGACAGGGTCAGGGCTAAGATATCCTCTTGCCTTATCCAGAACCGGCCACAGCCATCGCCCTATCCCGACCTCATGGGCACTTGCGTATGATATAGAGCCATGCCATATGCCGTCCAACTGGTTCACCAGCTGATTTGTCATCAGCAGCGAATATGCTGTGCATCCTGCGACGACTTCAACAATGAACACTCTGTACCATTTTCTTAAAAAGTCCAATATTTTATCCTTCATTTCTCTTTCAGTCCGTTATACAATACTGAGCATAGTATATACAGCTGTGGTTGACAGTACAAAGACCGCAGTCACTCCGACAGCGAACCTCCTAAATGCGCTACAGCATCCCTGAGTATAGAGTCCGAGCATCAGTGCTTCCACAGGAAGCAGATATAAGACATAGCGAAAGTCCATAGAGCTGTAGCTTCCCGAGCTTAACATGAACTTCACATATACTACCATTGACAATACATAGAGGATACTAAAATATGCCCTGAATACACCGTTCCCGATGTACCTGTCGCCGATCAATACACGCAGGGTAGCATATAGTGCCAAAACAGCGAGCACCGAACCTGACAGCAGGAGTATCCATCCCGCGACTGACATGACAGTCGCCCCCACTCCGCCGTGTCCCGCTTCACTCAAAGCCAACGCAAAATCCTGATCCCCGAAAAGAGATGACTTCATTATCCCCAAAAATATGTTGAATTCGTTGTACGGATCTCCGTATTTTTCCATATATACAAACGGCTTTCCGGTCCGTATGTCAAATATTCTCTGCCATATCGTAGCAGTCACAGGCTCACCCACCTCCGGAGTAAAGCTGACAGGCACTCCGAAGCGGAGCAGATTTCTTACAGGCGACCAGAGTCCCAGCGGGGCACAGATTACGATAAATACGATGTACTTCAAAAGGTACGATACAAATCCTTCTTTTCCGGATCTTATCCATTTTGTAATAAAAAGAAACGCTATGGCAGGAGCCACCAGTGCGGCGGAAAGCTTTGCCATCATCCCCAGACCAATGGTCAGTGCCAGCAGTATGGTGTATCTCCAGGAAGGCTCGTCATACCATTTCAATCCGAAATATATGGTCATCATGCTGAACATTATCGCCAGCATATCGTTATTGATCGAGCCCGACATCTGTATGAAGCCGGGGTGTACGGCGCACAGAGCAAATGCGATAAGAAGTGACAATCCGCCCGGCATAAAATATCTTAACATCATAAATGCAAAGAGCAGCGTAATAAATCCGTATATAAGAGTTAAAAGCTGAACATTCTCACATGCCGCGGAATAAGCTGCCCCAAGGGATTCCTGCAGGTGTATCCATGCCGCGGACAGCATATGATGCAGCGGCGGCTGAAAGAATCCCCATCTCTGTCTGGGATCAAAATCCAGCAGAAAATGTCCGTTATAAAAATACTCTATAAAAGCAGCCTGTCCTTCGTCCGCTCCAAAACCTATCACATCATGCTGTCTGAGCCATGACGGAGTATAGTACACATAGAAAGCACGCAAAAAAACTCCTGTCAAGCCTGTCATAACCATACACAGCTTTAACGCTTTTTCTTTTTTTGTTCCGCTCTCCATGACTGTCAGTCCCTGCACGATCACATCTTCTCGGGAGCCTCAAATCCCAGAATGTCTATGCAGGTCTCAAGTATTCCCTTGATCAGTATGAGCAGCGATATCCAGCTGCCCTGTTTATCCTTATCCTCTTCAGAAATGATCTTTGTTTCGTGATAAAACTTATTGAAATCATTTGCCACCTGATATATGTATGCGCATATCCTGTGCGGAGCAAGATCTCTCCATGCGCCCTCTATCATGGGGGCAAATCCGGCAAGCGTCATCATCAGACTCTTTTCGGACGGATTTGCGGCAGGCAGTATCTTTGTGCCCTCTTTACCGCCATTCTCCCCGTATTTTCTGAGTATCGATTTTATGCGCACTATTGTATACAGTATATACGGTCCTGTGTTGCCCTCAAAGGATGTAAACTTATCTATATCAAAAATATAGTCCTTCCTTGCCTCATTGGACAGATCTCCGTACTTTATCGCCGCAAGCCCTATCTTACCCGCAGTGTCCTCCAGCTCATCCCCGGACATTTCTGCTCCGTTATCCTTCATCCTGTCAAGGCATCTCTCATATACATCATCTATCAGCTCCTGCAGGCGCATTACTCCTCCCGAGCGTGTCTTAAACGGCTTGCCGTCTTTACCGTTCATCGTCCCGAAGCCAAGAAATTCAAGTGCAGTTTCCCCGGGAACGATACCGCATTTCTTAGCCGCCCTGAATACCTGCAGGAAGTGCATTTCCTGTCTTTTATCGACCACGTATATTACCGAATCCGGTTTATAGTCCTCCTCCCTCTGCACAAGGGTAGCCAGATCAGTAGTGGTATAAAGTGCGGCTCCATCTGATTTCAGTATCATGCACGGAGGTATCTCCTTGGCATCTGTATCCTCACTCACATCTACAACCAGAGCACCCTGTGATTCATATGCATAGCCATCCTTTTTCATACGATCTACCATATCAGCTATGTAGGGGTCTGCATCGGACTCCCCCTTCCATATCTCGAAAGATACATTAAGCTTATTGTAGTTCTCCTTCAGATCGGCAACGGAGATATCCATTATATGCCGCCATATGGACAGATACTCCTCATTTCCGTGCTGCAGATCATAAGTGATTCCCATGGCTCTTTCCTTAAACTCATCGTTCTCTTTGGACTTCGCCGATGCCACAGGATATATATCCGACAGTTCATCAAGAGTGGGCATACGATCCATCCCCCGTTCCTTCATCTCCGCTATGATGAGACCGATCTGCAGACCCCAGTCTCCCATGTGTATATCACCTGATGTATCGTTGCCTACATACTTTGACAGTCTCTTCACCGCCTCCCCTATGATCGCTGCTCTGAGATGTCCTATATGCAAGGGCTTGGCTACATTGGGTCCGCCATAGTCGACTATGACCCTGTCTTTATGTACATTTTCAAAGCCGTATTTTTTATGTCCGGCTTCTTCCGCTATATACGATGCAAGATAGTCGTCACTGATATTAAGATTTATAAAGCCGGGCTTCACGCACTCCGTTTTCTCAAAGTACTGCGATCCCTCCAGCTTTACCACCACTTCTTCGGCTATTTCAAAGGGTGCTTTATGAGCTTCCTTTGCAAGTGCCATTGCTCCGTTGCATTGGTACTCGCAAAGATCCGGACGATTGGATATCGTGACCCCTACTCTGCTGTCATCGTATCCCGCCTCGCGAAATGCTCTTTTTAATTCCTCTCCCAAAACATCAAGCAATGCTCTCATTAAATCTCCACCTTTCAGTTTTCAAACTTAGACATCGCGCATCCGCAGTAATCCTGCCTGTACAGACCGTACTCCTTTGAGAGTTCGATAGATCTTTTGTATCCGTTTTTCTTCTTAAAATCAGATGGTAGGTGCTTAATACCGTATTCCGCCGCAAGCATTTCCCCAATCTCATTTATCCATTCCGCGTTCTTGTACGGTGATATGGAAAGAGTAGTGGTAAAATAATCATATCCGTTTTCGCCCGCATACTCTGCCGCCTTTCTCATACGGAGCTCATAGCATCTGTGACATCTCTCTCCGCCCTCCGGCATGGCTTCCAGTCCCTTTGCCATATCCTCAAAGCTTTCCGGATCATACTCACATATTATAACCTCAGACGGAAACCCTGCCTCCTTGACCAGCCTTTTAAGCTCAGCCTGCCGGTGATCATACTCCTCTGCCGTATCCATATTCGGATTGTAAAAGAAGAGTGTGATCCTAAAGTGCTCCGACAGATACTCCTGCACATAAGAGGAGCAGGGCGCACAGCAGACATGCAAAAGCAGAGAGGGTGTGACTCCTCTCCGCTCGTTTTCCTTTAATATACTGTCCAGCTCATTCCGGTAGTTTCTCTTGTTCATGATAAGAATAAATGCAAAAGCATATCATTTGTAATATGCCACTCCCGATTCGAATACCCTCATATCCTGCTCTCCCGTTATGTTCATGGCTATCCGTTCACCTTTTCTTTCTATGTGGCACATCTTGCCAAATACCCTGCCGTCTGCCGAGAGTATACCCTCTATCGCATTATATGAGCCGTTTACATTCCAGTATTCATCCATGGTGATATTTCCATCCGCATCACAATACTGCGTAGCTATCTGACCGTTCAGAGCCAGCCTGTCAAGCCACTCTTTGGGAGCCACGAATCTTCCCTCACCATGAGACGCGGGATTTACATATACTCCCCCGAGCTCCGCTCCCTGAAGCCAGGGAGACTTGTTACTCACTACCTTGGTATATACCATCTTGGATACATGCCTGTTTATGACGTTATATGTAAGCGTAGGGGAGTCAGGCTTTTGCGCGTCTGTTATCTCTCCGTACGGCACCAGTCCCAGCTTGATGATGGACTGGAAGCCGTTGCATATGCCAAGCACCAGTCCGTCTCTCTTCTGCATAAGATCCTGCATGGCTTCTCTTATCTTATCATTCCTGAAGGTAGTGGCAAAAAACTTAGCCGATCCGTCCGGCTCGTCTCCGGCCGAGAAGCCGCCCGGGAACATCACTATCTGAGCATCATTTATGCGTCTGACATACTCATCTACCGAGCTCTGTATCATTGCAGGTGTCAGATTCCTGAATACACCTATCTCCACCTCGGCACCGGCCTGTTCGAAAGCACGCGCCGAATCATACTCACAGTTCGTGCCCGGCATCACAGGTATAAAGACCCTTGGTACGGCTGTCTTATGACGGCATATATGTACCGAGGGAGCATCTGCCAGCATATCCGGCAGCTTCTCCCTATCATCGGATGTCCTCGTCGGAAATACCGGCTCGAGTGTCCTGTCATACGCGTCCTGTATATCGGACAGCTTTATTTTCGTCTTGGCATACGTGATCACCGGAGTCTTTACCGTGCGACCTATCACACGGTAAGGCACCTTGATCTCCCCGAGTCTGTCACTGTCCACCTCCGCGAGTATATTGCCGGTCTCCGAGAGGAAAAGCTCCTCAGGCAGAAGCGAAGCATCGAGAGTGACACCTATCCTGTTACCGAAAGCCATCTTAGATATCGCGGGGGCTATACCCTTTTCGTCAAGCGCATAGGCAGATATCACCGCGCCGCTTCCGATCGCCTTCGTGATACCGGCATACAGCTTCATTACATCTTTATATACCGGGAGATCGTAATCGTCTATCGGTATCGTAAACTTCACTATGGTATTTCCCGCCGACTTTAATTCGGGAGAGATGATATCCTTGCCTGATGCCACATCCACAGCAAAGGAAACCAGCGTCGGCGGCACATCTATATCTTCAAAGGTGCCCGACATTGAATCCTTGCCGCCTATGGATGGCAGCCCGTATTTGATCTGCGCGTCAAAAGCTCCGAGCAGAGCGGTAAACGGCGCACTCCACCGTCCGGCATCCTCAGTCATACGCTTAAAGTACTCCTGGAAAGTAAAGCGTATCTTCTTCATGTCACCGCCTGCTGCCACTATCTTCGCTATGGAGTCCGTCACCGCGTATACCGCACCGTGATAGGGGCTCCAGCTGGATATGTATGGATCAAAGCCGTAGCTCATCATGGTGACACAGTCAGTCGTATCCTCCAGCGTAGGCAGCTTTGCCACCATCGTCTGTATCGGTGTAGCCTGATACCTGCCACCGTAAGGCATAAGTACCGTACCGGCTCCGATGGACGAATCAAACATCTCCACCAGACCCTTCTGAGAGCACTCGTTAAGATCCGCCACGGTATCCAGCCACTTCCTTTCAACATCCCTGACGGATACCATCTCACGGAAATATGCATTCTTCTCATCGGGCATAAGCACCCTTACATCCGTTTCCTGATGTGCTCCGTTTGTATCAAGAAAGGCTCTGCTGAGGTCGACTATCGTACTGCCTCTCCAGTGCATCACAAGCCTCGGCTCTTTGGTGACCACAGCCACCTTTGTAGCCTCAAGATTCTCCTCAGCGGCATAACCCATGAACTCCTTCTCATCGGCAGCAGATACCACTACCGCCATTCGCTCCTGAGACTCGGATATAGCAAGCTCTGTTCCGTCGAGTCCCGCGTATTTTTTTGGTACCTTATCCAGATCAATGTCGAGGCCGGGTGCAAGCTCTCCTATGGCTACGGACACTCCGCCCGCACCAAAGTCGTTGCATACCTTTATAAGACAGGAAACCTCCGGTCTCCTGAAAAGCCTTTGCAGCTTCCTTTCCGTCGGAGCATTGCCCTTTTGAACCTCAGCTCCGCATGTCTCTATCGAAGCCGTGGTATGCACCTTGGAGGAGCCTGTCGCCCCGCCTATACCGTCTCGTCCGGTACGCCCTCCGAGCAGGATGACGATGTCTCCGGGAGCCGCATCCTCTCGTATTATATTATCTCTCGGAGCGGCAGCCATCACAGCTCCTATCTCCATTCTCTTTGCCACATAGTCAGGATGATATATCTCACGCACATATCCCGTCGCAAGCCCTATCTGGTTTCCATAGGAAGAGTATCCCTTTGCGGCACCGCGCACGAGCTTCTTCTGAGGCAGCTTCCCTTTTAGCGTCTTGCTCACAGGTGCAGTCGGATCGGCAGCTCCGGTCACTCTCATGGCCTGATATACATATGCTCTTCCCGAAAGCGGATCCCTTATCGCTCCGCCCAGACAGGTCGCAGCTCCTCCGAAGGGCTCGATCTCGGTCGGATGATTGTGCGTTTCATTCTTAAACATCACAAGCCACTCTTCCGTCCTTGCCCTTCCTTTTTTATCCCTGAGCTTTACGGGCACCACGATCGAGCAGGCATTGATCTCGTTGCTCTCCTCTTCATCCTTAAGCTTGCCCTGCTTCTTCAGCTCTTTTGCGGCAAGCGTACCGAGATCCATGAGATCGATATATTTATCGCCTCCCTTTTCCGCCTGCCTCTTGCCATAGTAATCGTTTCGTATCTTCAAATACTCCTTGAAAGCGTCCTCTATAGGCTTTCTGTAATAACCGTTTTCAAACTGAATGTTTTTGAGCTCCGTGGAAAAGGTCGTATGCCTGCAGTGATCCGACCAGTATGTATCAAGCACTCTGATCTCCGTGACGGAGGGATCCCTCTTTTCATCCTTCTTAAAGTACTTTTGGATATGCTTGAAATCCTTAAAGGTCATGGCAAGTCCCAGAGAAGAATAAAGTGCCTTAAGCCGGTCATCCTTCATTTCACAAAAGCCCTTAAAGTGATCCACATCACCCGGCTCATCATACTTCGTGATAAGAGTCTCCGGCTTATCGAGTGACACTGCTCTGGAGTCTACGGGATTGATCACATATGCCTCTATCTTTTCCTTATCGCCGGCACTCAGCTTACCGCTGATGCAGTAGACCTCGGCAGTCCTTATCACACACTTCGACATATCGTTTAAGAACCTGATGCACTGCTCCGCAGAGTCCGCCCTCTGGTCAAACTGCCCCGGCAGTGCCTCCACGCAGAGTACCGTATCTGTCTTCTCCCTCGGAAAGTCTTCTTCATAGAGCTCATCTACCGGCGGCTCCGAAAAAACGGATATACACGCCTTCCTGTATATATCGTCTCTGATATCCTCTATGTCATACCTGATGAGATATCGCAGACCTGTCATGCTCTTTATCCCTACGAAGTTTTGTATCTCCTCATAGAGCTCCTTTGCCTTTACGGCAAACTCTTTTTTCTTTTCCACATAGACTCTTTTTACCATTATCTCATAACCTCCCGGCATTCCCGGATTTCCTTTAATCCGGACAATTACTTAACCTTTGCATAATTATACAGATCGACCAGCTTTTGAAGTACGTCATGAAAGATACCTCTTTCGGTAGCCTCCACCCAGCGCACCGACTTATATCTGCCCTCCAGCACATATCTGGAAAGTATCGCCCTCAGCAGATCCAGATCTCTTGGCTTTGCATCCTGTATAGCTTCCTTTTCCGCCTTTTCCGTTGTGATGCGATACTGCCTGTATTTATAGATATAGTTGGGATCTATCAGGGTTGTTTCACCCGCCTCCTTAGCAAACGCCAGAAGCGTGGAGTCATATACCGGAAATTTAAGGCTGCTCTTCCCCTGATCCCCGTCATAATCACCTGCCACATCCCTGCCTTTTTTGTTTTCAAAATAGTGGATATATTTTGACAGCTTCTGTATATCCGCCGCATATCTTACGGTCAGTGCCTCAGTATAGTTCTGACCCTCATATGTCATATCACCCATACGCCCACCTCTTTGAGTCCGCACAAATATACCACGATTATACCATATACTCTGGCAGGTGCATAATATCTATCTACAGCGTTTTTCTTTACATTTAATTGTTATTGTGATACTATACAACCGTCGTTAGTCACGACAACATAACTTCTGGAGGTGTTAGCAAATGAAAGGAACGGTCAAGTGGTTCAACAACCAAAAGGGCTACGGGTTCATCAATGACGAAACCGGCAAAGATGTATTTGTACATTATTCCGGCCTTAACATGGAGGGTTTCAAGTCACTGGATGAAGGTCAGGCTGTTGAGTTTGACGTAGTAGAAGGACCCAAAGGACCTCAGGCTACAAACGTTACTAAGCTGTGATAGGCATGTTGCAGTCAAATCGATGTGCCAATTTCTATAAATTTTGAAAAAAAGCAGATTGATAATGAGGGAAACAAAAAAGACTTCGCATAAAGCGAGGTCTTTTTAATCGTTTAATTCACGTATCCGGCTACCTCTGAAGCAGACATGTCAGCCCTCGTTATAGCCGGTCATCAGACCCTCACTCGAGGCTTTCTCCTGATTGTAGATCTCCCTGAACTCATCCGAGACCTTATTAAACTCAGCGACCACTGCCGGATCAAACTGGACTCCTGACACCTGATTGATCACGGCACATGCCTGCTCATGAGTCATCTCCTTTTTGTAAGTACGCTTTGATACCAGGGCATCATACACGTCACATACCGATACTATCCGTGCGAGCTGCGGTATCTCTGTCCCCTTGAGTCCGTCGGGATAGCCATTGCCGCACCACTGCTCATGATGCGATCTCGCCATCTGATATGCATACGTGATAAACGGTGAGTTAGGCACCAGATAGGTAAAACGCTCTATGGAATCCGCCGCAAATACGGTATGCTTCTTCATCACGTCGAATTCGGCGGGCGTGTATTTGCCCTCCTTCTGTACTATA
>JAGBNR010000080.1 GCA_017634315.1 Lachnospiraceae bacterium | reverse complement strand
GTAGAGTTTACTCTTTCATACTATAATGCTATGCTCTGCCTACCTTCTGACAGCAGTAGAAGGAGGCTCTATGAGCAGATATATACCCGGTAACCAGAAGCACCTCACACTGGAAGACCGAAAGTACATTGAAAAATCCCTCAATGAAGGGCTGGCATTCAAGGAGATTGCCAGATATCTATGCAAGGACCCGACCACCATCTCAAAGGAGATAAGGCTACACAGAGCAAGTTACCTGTATCGTAAGGGGACATTCTATAATGCCCACAACTTCTGTACCAAACGCTACAGATGCACAAGGACAAATGTCTGCGACAAGATCATCCTGTGCGGTATAAAGTGTACCTCCTGCACCATCTGTAACCAGCATTGCCCCGACTTTGTCAAAGAGCAGTGCAATCGCCTTGATAAGGCTCCTTATGTGTGCAATGGTTGTCCTAAAGCGGTCAGCAGGTGCACTATCCCCTGCAAATACCGGTACGATGCTATCTATGCCGACCGTATCTATCGAGAGACTCTCGTGAACTCTCGTTCCGGTATAAACATGACAAAGCATGAACGATTTAAGAAAGACGACATCATCTCACCGCTTATCTGGCAGGGTCAGTCTCCGTATCAGATAGTTGCCAACCATCCGGAACTGGATATGTCTGTCAGAACGTTATACACGTACCTGAATCAAGGACTGTTCCGAGCGAAGGACATTGATCTGAAACGAAAGGTCAAATTCAAGCCACGCAGAGTCCACAAAACCCAGATAACTGACCGCAAAGTCTTTGTCGGCCGGATGCATTCCGATTTCCTGGCTCTCGGGCTCGACAGCTGGGCTGAAATGGACACTGTCCATTCATCTCGTGAGTCCAAGCGTGTACTGCTTACATTCTTTATAAAGCGCGAGAAACTCTTTCTCGCCTTTATCATGAACAGATGCACCAAAGGCGCTGTAAGGCTCGTTTTTGACCGTTTGGAAGCCCGGATTGGCACCTACGATTTTCTGACGTTGTTCAGTACTATACTGACCGACAGGGGTTCAGAGTTTGGCGATCCCGATTCTCTTGAAACCGGTATAAACGGCTTGGAGAGATCCAGCATCTACTACTGCGATCCGATGCGCAGCGGTCAGAAGGGCGGGGTCGAAAACATCCACACGATGCTGCGTATGGTCCTGCCCAAGGGGACGAGCTTTGAGTTTTTGACTCAGTGGGATGTGAACCTGATAGTGAATCACATCAACTCAACTCCACGTGAAAGCCTCGGCGGACATACACCGTATGAATTGGCACTTGAAACCTACGGCGAAGCACTCTTAAAAGAGCTTCAGCTTAGGCAGATCTCACCGGATGAGGTCAATTTAACGCCTAAGCTGATTCGCTATAATCGTTAACCACTCACAAAATCTGCTGTCAGACTGGAAACTACTAAAACACATTTCTTGAATGTGCCCTGTGGAGTTCAGTCTCGCACACCGAACATCCAGAGGCTTGTTTGCCATGTCCATAAATCAGATATTTTTGTGGGAAGTCAGCATTATTATACCAACTAACGTCAAATATCGCATAATAAGCATTTATAAAAAGCTATTTTTCAAGGTGCAGTGGAATTTAACTTCGCACTGGAATTTACAATTTCAATTCAGCAATCAGATCGAAAAGAAAAGTGGAATTGGACGGATAGGAAAATGTGTGGCATACTATTTAGGTAATGCTATTATTTATAACAATAATTTATTAAAGGAGAATGTGATGGCAACAAAAAAGACAGCAGCTGCCAAGGCAGCTACAAAGAAGGTACCTGCAAAGGCAAGCGGCACAAAAAAGGCAGCAGCCACTAAAAAAGCGGCAGTAAAAAAGACATCATCTGCAGCAAAGAAGGCAGCATCAGCCAAAGTCGGCAGTATCAGGAAAGCTGCGAAGAAAACATCGGCCGCTAAAGCAGTGACAAAGAAGACAGCTGCCAAGACTGCAGCCAAAAAGCCTGCTGCAAAGACGGCTGCCGCAAAGGTGTCCAAAGTAAGACCCAGCACGGTAGAGAAGTATAAAGAGCAGATAAAGGCACTTAAGGCTCAGGTCAGGACGCTGGAAAAGAAGCTGGCTAAGATCAAGGCTATCACAGAATAAAAAAAGGATGCCGGAGCATCCCGATGGACCATAGGGGGATCGAACCCCTGACCTCCAGATTGCGAACCTGGCGCTCTCCCAGCTGAGCTAATAGCCCGGACAACTGATTATTACACTTGAAACCCACGATTGTCAATTGCCATTCTGCCTTGATACATCGTATAAACATATGAATATATAAAAAGACATCGCCAGGGAGGTATGATATGAAACTCAGGATGGAGGATTTGGAACAGGTAACCGGCGGTAAAAGTACGACAGGCAATACTGCAGTAGGTAATGGCAGAACCGGTGGCAGTAAGGTCATACGCATCCAATGCACGAACTGTCCCACAGTGTTTGCAACCGATATTACCCAAAATAAGGCAGAATGTCCTACCTGCCATTATCCCAATCGGATAGTAGGATAAGATATAGAAACAGAATAGCAAACGTATCTGACGGAAAGACACGTATCTGACCGAAAGTACATCCTGTATGACAGTAAGGACCGTGCTTTTGCACGGTCTTTTGATTATATACGGATAAGTAAAGGAGAAATATGATATGGAAGCATCTGAAACAAGAGTCGCTGTGATCGGCATCATAGTGGAGAAGCCTGACAGCGTCGAAGCACTCAACAGCCTGTTGTCTGAGCACCGTGATCACATCATCGGACGTATGGGCATACCCTATAAAGAAAAAAATATAAACTGTATTACCGTTGTACTGGATGCGCCGCAGGATGAGATCAATTCTCTCTGCGGAAAGATCGGAAAGCTGGACGGGGTATCATCAAAAGCAGCCTTCAGTAATGTATAAAAAACTCCTTCGAAGACTTGCCGATGGCGGAGAACTGAACAGGGAGGAATATCTGCTTCTCATAAGGAACAGGGAAGGGCTTCGTGCAGAGGCAGGCGAGGCGGCCTGCCATCTCCGGGATACGCATTACGGCAGACGGATATTTGTAAGAGGACTGGTGGAGTTTACCAACTATTGCAGGAACAACTGTAAGTATTGCGGTATAAGGGCAGCAAACAGTGATCTCAGCCGGTACAGACTGACAGGCGGAGAGATAAAGGAATGCTGCGATGTCGGTTACGGACTCGGGTTTCGTACATTCGTACTGCAGGGCGGCGAGGATATGTATTATACCGATGATATACTGGCAGGCATCGTCAGGGATATAAAGGAGAGCCATCCGGACTGCGCTGTGACGCTTTCTGTGGGCGAACGCAGCAGGGAAGGCTACCGGCTGCTGCGCGAAGCCGGAGCTGACAGGTATCTGCTCAGACATGAGACGGTGAACAGGGATCATTATAAGAGTCTGCACCCCGATACGATGAGCTATGACAACAGGATGAGATGTCTGTATGATCTTAAGGAGCTGGGCTATCAGGTGGGATGTGGATTTATGGTGGGATCGCCCGGACAGACAGAAGACGATCTTGCAGATGAGCTGCTGTTCATCAGGGAGTTTAAGCCGGAAATGGTCGGGATAGGTCCTTTTATACCGCATCATGCTACCCCGTACTGCAATGAGGTGTCCGGCAGCGCGGAGCTTACCCTTTTCCTGCTCTCGCTGATACGTCTCACGCTGCCGGATGTGCTGCTGCCGGCTACGACGGCTCTCGGCACGGTGGATACTCTGGGACGCGAAAGGGGTATAGGGGCCGGTGCCAATGTGCTGATGCCCAATCTGTCGCCCTCGGGTGTGAGGCAAAAATATATGCTTTATGACAATAAGATCTGTACCGGAGATGAGGCTGCCGCCTGTATCAACTGTCTCAAGACGAGGATATCGAGGACAGGCTGCGAGATAGTCACTGACCGGGGAGATCATAATAAGATGATGAAAACGGAGGAATGATAAATGAAGTATGATATGAGGTCGATGAAAGCGGAGGAGTTCATCAATGATGAAGAGATCCTGGATACCGTAAGGTACGCTGAGGAGCATAAGAACGACATAAAGCTTATCGATGAAATACTTGAACGCGCGAAGGAGAGAAAGGGGCTGAACCATCGTGATGCGAGCGTACTGCTTGCCTGCAGCGATGAGAATAAGATAAAAGAGATATACGATCTGGCCGAGCAGATAAAGAAGGACTTCTATGGGAACCGTATAGTTCTTTTTGCTCCGCTGTATCTTTCAAATTACTGTGTAAACGGTTGTCTGTACTGACCGTATCATATGAAGAATAAGCATATCCCGCGTAAAAAGCTGACACAGGAAGAGGTGGCAAAGGAGGTCGTGGCACTGCAGGACATGGGGCATAAGAGACTTGCCATCGAAGCCGGAGAGGACCCTGTAAACAACCCTATCGAGTATATCCTTGACTGTATCGATACGATCTACTCTATCAAGCATAAAAACGGCGCGATACGAAGGGTGAATGTGAACATAGCGGCTACGACCGCAGAGAACTACCGCAGGCTCCATGATGCCGGTATAGGTACATACATACTGTTTCAGGAGACATACAACAAGAAGAATTATGAAGTGCTCCATCCTACGGGTCCCAAGCATGACTATGACTATCATACCGAAGCGATGGACCGCGCGATGGAGGGCGGGATAGATGATGTGGGCATAGGTGTACTTTTCGGTCTGGATAATTATGCCTATGAATTTGCGGGACTTCTTATGCATGCCGAGCACCTTGAGGCTGTCCACGGTGTAGGACCTCATACTATCAGTGTGCCGCGCGTGAAGCATGCCGATGATATCGATCCTACCGATTTTGACAATTCGCTGAGTGATGACATGTTCTGCAGGATCGCTGCATGTATCCGCATAGCTGTACCCTATACCGGCATGATCATTTCCACAAGGGAGAGTGCTGAGGTGCGTGAGAAGATAATCCGGCTCGGAGTAAGCCAGATCAGCGGAGGGTCAAGGACATCGGTGGGAGGATACTGCGAAGAGGAACGTCCTCACGATACGGAGCAGTTTGATGTATCGGATGACCGCACATTGGATGAGGTGGTGAACTGGCTGATGAGGACAGGCTACATTCCTTCCTTCTGTACTGCCTGTTATCGTGAGGGCAGGACCGGAGACAGGTTCATGTCCCTGTGCAAATCAGGACAGATACAGAACTGCTGCCATCCCAATGCCTTGATGACGTTAAAGGAGTTTCTGATCGATTATGCTTCCGAGGATACGAAGAGGATAGGAGAGGAAGTGATAGAGCGCGAGATAGGAAATATCCCGAAGGAATCCGTGCGCGATATAGTGCGTGAGAGGCTTGTAAAGATCGCAGAGGGTGACAGGGATTTCCGCTTCTGATGCAATGCAGAGCAGATCGATACCTGTTTACGGCATGAAGGGCTGTGAATAGTAACGGCAGATCCGGACGGGAGGTTGAAATGAGTCTTAATGAGACACCTACGGCAGAGCGTATACATATCGGTTTTTTCGGACTGCGCAATGCAGGCAAGAGCAGTCTGGTAAATCGTATCACAGGGCAGGAGATGTCCGTTGTGAGCGATATAAAGGGGACGACCACTGATCCCGTAAAGAAGAGTATGGAGCTTTTGCCGCTCGGGCCTGTGACGATAATAGATACCCCCGGATATGATGATGAGGGCAGGCTGGGTATGCTGCGTGTCAGCAGGACGAAAGAAGTGCTTATGCAGTGTGACATAGCCGTGCTGGTGACCGAACACAGAGAGATGTACGCTGCGGAGAAGGAGCTGCTGGCACTGATACAGGGCAGAGATATACCCTATATCATCGTGTTTAATAAAAACGATCTGAGGGATGCCGAAGAAACAGACGATGCCGATACGGTATCTGTCAGTGCAGTGAGCGGAGAGGGTGTGGAAGAACTGAAAGAGAAGATCGCATCCTGTATGAAGGGGCATGAAAAGCAGATCAGGCTGGCAGCGGATCTTATCGAGCCGAAGGATACAGTGGTGCTGGTCATACCGATAGATTCATCTGCCCCCAAGGGACGTCTGATACTGCCCCAGCAGATGGTAATCAGGGATATACTCGAGGCAGGAGGGATCTCGGTGATCACGGAGGTCGAGGGTCTGAGGGATACGCTCGGCTCTCTTAAAGAGGCTCCTTCCCTTGTGATCACGGATTCACAGGTCTTCGGTAAGGTCATGAAGATGGTGAAAGAGGATATACCGCTTACCTCTTTTTCGATACTTATGGCAAGATACAAGGGTTTTCTTGATGAAGCGGTACGCGGATCGGAATCAATAGATTCGTTAAAGGATAACGCAAGGGTACTCATAAGTGAGGGCTGTACTCATCACAGACAGTGTGAGGATATAGGCACTGTTAAGCTTCCGAAATGGCTGTCGGAGTATACCGGCAGGCAGCTTGAGCTCTCATTCAGTTCGGGACACGGATATCCGGAGGATCTCTCCGTGTATGATATAGTCATACACTGCGGCGGCTGCATGCTGAACGATAAGGAAATGCAAAGCCGCATGAAAGCGGCGGCAGCCGTCGGGGTGCCTTTTACCAATTATGGCACGGCTATAGCTCACATGAATGGTATCTTATCGAGGAGCATAGCTCCTGTCATGGGCAGATCATCGAAGAGGTCGTGACAGGGAGGCAAGGGTATCCTCTGCCCAGCTGTATTGGGTCATGTACTCTCCGCGGAAGGCATTTATGACCGCAGGATTACCTGTCAGATATTCATAATAATCGCAGTAGATCTTTGTGCGGTCTATACCTATGGCTCCGTATCGCTTCAGTATGATATCCCGGCAGCTATGACGGGCAAGGGTTTTATTCAGATCGCTTATGAGATTCTGCAGGTATGATCTGTGGTCTGTTATCGAACCCTCGTCCTCCCAGAGATTCTCCTGCAGCTCGCTGTTGGTACACATGCCGCCGTTGTCAATGAGGTAGGCAAAGAGCTCCTTGGTCTTCGAATAATGAAAATTCACAGGCTTCTCATCTATATATACCTCGAAGGTGCCAAATGCCCTTACGATGCACCTCTTTGAGCCGACCGGACTGATCGGATTGCGTAGATTTTTGATCTCCAGGGATATCTTGTCAACCGTCACCGGCTTCAGGATATATCCGCTGGATCTTAGCTCCATAAAAGCGGTTTCTATATATTCGCTGTAGCCTGTGGTAAAGATGATGTTTATCATGGGATTTACATCGCTTTTTATTTTTTTAGCCAGATCTATACCGTTTAATCCCGGCATTTCTATGTCAAGGAAAGCGATATCGGGAACAATATCCTTTGCGAGCTCATAGGCTTCCGTGGAATTGCCGCTGGAGACAAGCTCGGCCTCGGGTACGGTGCTTTTTATCGCCCTGCAGAGGGACTCAAGTGCCAGTCTTTCATTGTCTACTGCGAGTATTTTCATAGCTTTTATCCTTCGCGGGTATACTGAACATGACAGTGGTTCCGGTGCCCTCCTCATAGTTTATATTCAGATCGGCATTACACAGATGCTTCAGACGGTAGGCTGTGTTATCCAGACCGATATGCGATCCGGTAGTGGTGCTGTCATATCCGGGACCGGTATCACGTACAGTGACGGTATAGCCGCTGCCGGTGAGCCGTGTACTGATGGTCAATGTGCCACCACCCTCCTTTTTTTCTATTCCGTGACTTACGGCATTTTCCACTATTGTCTGGAGCGCAAGAGGAGGGAGCATAAAATCCGAAGCTTCTATATCATATACTATCTCAAGCGCATCATCGAAACGAAGCTTTTCTATTTTTAAATAGTTTCTGACAAGAGATATCTCCTGATCGAAAAAGATCAGCTCATCACCCCTCAGATGCTTTAGATTATTCCTGAGGTAATCGGCAAAATCAGCTATGGTCTCCTTTGCGGTTTCCATGGATATGTCGCAGAGTGCATATATCGAGTTAAGAGTATTATAGATAAAATGCGGACGGATCTGATCCAGCATGATCTCTGCCCGGGTCTTTTCGAGCTCTGTATGCTGTTTCTCCAGAAGCAGCGCACGGTTGATATGTATGAAGCAGTGAAGCGACACTATGGAATAGGTGATCATAAACGGCAGGAGCACTATATCCGGGAAAAGGGGTCTTATGATCACGCCTATGATCGGCATCAGTACAAAGGACAGTATGACGATCATATCGATCCTGCTGAGGACACCGTGGTATCTGATCAGCAGATAAACCGTGAGCAAGGCAACGATATATCCGCCGGACTGCCCGAAGTAGTACAGGGGACCGGGGATCACTCCGGCCTCACCCGTAGAAACGATGATCCCGGTATATGCTGAGATAAACCAGAGTATGGCACAGATCATGCAGTAAAGCATACATATATTTGACAGTATAACGGGTACGTCAGTCTTTTCGGATATGTATTCCGTCAGATATTTGATAAGCAATCCGAGTATTATAAAATAAGAAAAATCGGAGAAGCCAAAGAAGGTGTTGGAAATATGGGTAAGAAAGGCACCGGGTCTAAGGTCGTAAACCGAAATAATCTGCCATGCTGCCGCATTTGACAGCAGCATGGCAATATCGAAGAGGAGTATCCCTAAGAAATACAGTGAACGTCGTCCACCGTTCCTGTATCTCATCAGTAGAGTTCCGAATAAAACTATGCTCATCGGAATGGCTAAAAACAAACTTAAAGCCGCGTTTAGCTTTGCCATTTTGTCCTATACGTTATTGTGTGATACCAGAGTCTCCAGCTCTGCACGCACCTGCTCCACGGTAGTCGCCACGATATCGGTTGAGGCGGATATCTCTTCTGTAGAGGCAGCGAGGTTCTGTATTCTCGAATTAACGTTTTCGACTATTTCAAGCAGATCGGCAGTTTCTGTCACTATACCGTCCACTGCCTCCTGTATATTTTTGTTGGCGTCGCCACTGTGCTGAGCTGTATCCTTTGAGTCAGCCGCAAGGGAGTTGATCTCGCCTGCGACTACAGCAAATCCGCGTCCGGCTTCTCCTGCTCTGGCCGCCTCTATCGAAGCATTGAGTGCGAGCAGATTGGTCTGATCGGCTATATCCACGACTCTGTCGTTATTTGTCTTAAGCTCTGCCAGATAAGCCGAGATCTTGTTTATCGAATCGTTCAGCTTGTTGCAGAAGTTGGAAACATCAGCCATATCATGCGAGATCGCGGAGCTTTCCTCGGCATTTCCGTTGTTACCCTCGGCCATACCGTTGATAGACTCACGCAAGGTGGTGAAATGTCCGTTTATGTCATCTATAGTCTGCAGTATCTCGGTCTTCTGCCTGTCAAGCAGCTCCTTTTCGTGCTCTACCATCTGCTGTGCTTCGACCTTTTCGATCTCGACGAGATCCTTGAGGTAGTGTACGCAATTTGATCTGTGATTGAAGCCGTTGTAGATGGCTATAGCCATGTCGCGGCAGGTATCATAGCCGCAGCATGAGCAGTTGATGCGTCTCTGCTCCGCATCTGTTTTATTCATATCGTTAAATATACGATTAAGCTCGGTCTCCGAGGGTATACGGTGAGCGCATTCCTTGGAGCGATCAGTATACTTTCTCAGATAGTCGTTCAGATCGAGCTTTTCAAACTGCTTGTTGAGAGCAGCCAGCCTCTTTTCGGGAGAGAGCGGTCTGGACCAGGCACTCTTTTTTGTATTCTTCTTCACGCTCTCCTGTATATCGTGTATATGATACAGAGGATCATCATTTCCGGTCACCTCGGGATCGGTACCTGTACCGCAGATACATCCGCTCTCGCAGTTGAGCGCATCCACAAAGAGGTAGGGGGTCTTTCCGCCCTTTATCCTGTCGGCATTTTCCATGAGATAATGGTACATTCTCTTTTCACCCTCTACCTGACGGATGAAGACTTCATTGCCGAGAAGCCAGTATACATTCTCCTTCAGACCTCCGGGCATGGGGTAGATCGATCCGAGTCCGTATTCGATCTCATCGGTCACGGGCTCACCGGAGATATTATGCTCCTTCACATATTTCATCAGGTGGTCAAAGGTTACGTTGTAGTTCACATAGCCGTGGTTGTTGGGATCAGAGATCTCCATTTTCTTTGCTATGCAGGGACTGATGAAAGCGAGCTTATCCGTTATGCCGAGCTCTTTTCTGGCATATATTGCCGCACACATCAGAGGACTTTGTACAGGAAACAGCTTAGGGAGAACCTCGGGAAGGTATCTCTCTATATATCCGACCACTGCGGGACAGGGCTGGGATATGCCGCCGAGATAATTATGTGTCTGTATATATTTGATATAACCCCAGGTGGTGATATCCGCTCCGAATGAAACGCTTATGATACGTCTCGCACCTAGCTTCTTCAGACCGCCGAGCACACGACCGTACTCGCTGGGATAGTCTGCAAGAAAGGCGGGAGCAACGAGTAGAGAGATTTTCTCACCCTTTTTAAGATCATTGAAAAAGTCCTCCGTATCATCACGAAATGATCTTGCATGGTGCTCACAGGCATCGAAACAGGCACCGCATGCGATACACTTGCTGCCGTCCACCTCTATGCGGGATTGACCGTTTTCGTCAGGGTCTGTGGAAATGCAGGCACCCATGCAGCTGCATACGCTGATACATTTGTTACATCCGACACAGTTGTCGTTTGTGTAAACCAGTGATTCTTTTCCGTAGTCCATATCTTATTTCTCCCAAATTATAGTATGACTTCCTGTGGCTGCGCCTCAGACAGGCAATGTAAAACCCCATAGGTATTATAACATCAAAAGTGTCACCACAATGTCAGCTGAATTGAAATTGTAAATTCCAGTGCGAAGTTAAATTCCACTGCACCTTGAAAAATAGCTTTTTATAAATGCTTATTATGCGATATTTGACGTTAG
>JAGBNR010000079.1 GCA_017634315.1 Lachnospiraceae bacterium | reverse complement strand
GTCAGAGCAGAGGCAGCGGCAGCCGTAAAGCGCAATACCGTATTTACGACCGTAGCCGGTATGAAGGCTAAGCTCGGCACGACCGACTCTACGGTATGGTCTCCGGTATATCTTACGGAGGTAGAGAATACCTACTGGACATTTGCGGATCAGAGAGCACTCGGCGGCACGCAGATAAGCATGGATATGGCAAAGAACTGCTATCGCAATCTTGAGATGCTCCTCGATAACGGATATACGATGGATTACAATACATTAGCCGCATATTGTGAGGAGTATCTGGGTAAGAAAGAGGGAAAGCCCGATGCTTTCTACAATGTGCTCACCGGCTGTCTGAAGAATCCCTACCTGCTCAATCATCCGGCGGCGACAGTGACGGCAACGACTTACAATGGCAGAGACTATTCACAGGTCTTTGACGCAACGTATTATCTTGCTCACAATCCCGATGTGGCAGCATCCATAGGCAATAACCCGCCCGAGCTTCTCAGGCATTTCGTGGAAGTGGGAGTGACCGAGGGAAGGGCAGGCAACGCTTCGTTCAACGTGGCGGCATATGCGGCTGTCGTGGATGCCGGTATAATGAATAATGCCATGCAGTCGGCAGCATACAGGACTCTCGGTGCGGGAGCACCCTCTCCTGTAGGAAAGTACAGTTATTCATATGCGAATTACTATGGGAAATATCTTGGACACTATACGGTATCGGCAGCGGCGGACAGCACCTCCGCAGCTGCCGGAGGTGCCGGTGCCATAGATCCTTCACAGATCACCGATATCGATACTCAGGGACCGGACGGAGCGGAGGACAATTCTCTCGCGGTGCCGAAGGGAGTGTACGGTACTTATACCACGAGCTCTGCCAGAAGCGTATATACCAATGAGCCGGTGAGCACGTCACAGGCAAATCTCAGACCTATAGCCGTGATGATGCCGACAGACAAGGCGGCACAGCCGTCATATGGTATCGGACGTGCGGATATACTCTATGAGATAATGGAAGAGGGAGGCATCTCGAGGCAGATGGCAATCATACCCAACTGGCAGGGGATGAGCCGCATAGGTAACCTGAGAAGCTGCAGGCTCTATTATATCTATGCTGCAAAGGAATGGGACCCGATACTCATACACTTCGGGGGAGTGGCATATATGAAGGGCGTGATAAACGCTGCCGATATGAATAATCTGTCGGGTACATATGAGTACGGTGTGGGAGGAAAGGCTCCGGGAGCCGGATACTTCTTTCGCACAAGTGACAGGTCGGCACCGCACAATGCGTACATTTCAGCCTCCGGTATACAGAAGGCTGCGATGCAGCATGGATACTCTCTGAACCTCAGAGCCGGACTCTACAATACATCACACTTTAAGTTTGCGACCGGTGTAAACGATCTGTCGCAGTATGGCGATGCTGTGAGCGCATCTACGGTAGATCTCTCGGAGATCTTTCCTTACAGCAAGTCAAAGCTCACTTACAATGCCGCTGACGGCAGGTATTACAAGTATCTGCACGGGGCTGCTCAAAAGGATGCGCTCACCGGACAGCAGATATCATTCACGAATGTCATTGTGCAGAATACGAAGAGCAAAACCCTTGATAAGAAGGGATATCTTGGATTTGCGATGATAGATTCGGGTGAGGACGGGTATTACTTTACAAAGGGAAAGGGTATACATATACACTGGTCCAAGGCAAGTGATTATACTCCCACACGTTACTTTGACGATATGGGAAACGAGATAAAGATAAATACCGGAAAGACATATATTGCGGTAGCGCAAAAGGGTAAGCAGGTCATATTCCGCTGAAGGGTGATCTGACAGGAGGTGAATCATGCCCAAGGGGACAAATCAAAAGCTGAAGCTGTATTATCTTGCAAAGATCATGGTGGAGAAAACAGATGACGATCATGCGCTGACGATGCCTGAGATACAGGATCATCTTGAGGACTACGGGGTGACTGCGGACAGGAAGAGTCTCTATGATGATATGGAAGCTCTCAGGACACTGGGTATTGATGTGATAGGTGAGCAGATCGGCAGAGGATACTTTTACCATGTCGGAAAAAAGCAGTTTGAGATAGCTGAGCTGAAGCTTTTGGTGGATGCGATACAGTCCTCAAAGTTTATAACGGAGAAAAAGTCATCCGAACTCATAAAGAAACTCATGGGGCTGGCGAGCGAATATGAGGCATCGCAGATGAAGCGTCAGGTAGTGGTGCACGGACGTATCAAGACCATGAACGAAAGCATATATTATAACGTGGACAAGCTTCATACCGCGATCAGCCGGAACAACAGCATATCCATGGAGTACATGAGATGGGATCTTCATAAGAAGCTCGTTCCCACGGAAAAGGGCGTGTATGAGATAAGCCCGTGGGCACTCATGTGGGATGATGAGAATTATTATCTTGTGGCATACGATCCCGCAGACGATATGATAAAGCATTACAGGGTGGATAAGATGAGTCATATCGAGCTCACCGGAAATAAAAGAGAGGGGCGTCAGCTTTTCAAAAACTTTGATATGGCTGCGTATGCAAAGAATAAATTCGGAATGTATTCCGGCAAAGAACAGAAGGTGAGGATCGCATTTAAAAATGAGATAGTGGGTGTGATGATAGACCGTTTTGGCAAAGACATACCCATACGTGCGACAAGGGAAAAAGGCTGGTCGCAGACAAGCGTAGAGGTGGCCGTCAGCGAGCAGTTCTTCGGATGGATATTCGGACTCGGCAGTGAAGCTAAGATAACCGGACCCGATAATGTGGTAAAGCAGTTTAAGAAGGAAGCTCAATCTATCATAAAGATGTACAGGTAGATTTTTGACGTGTGTTCGCAACACACGGATCGGAGGTGTAAATGAATATCCATGAATCGGCAGAGGACTATCTGGAGTCCATACTTAAGATAAAGGAACAAAAGGGAAATGTCAGGAGCATAGATATAGCTGCGGAGCTGGGCTTTTCCAAGCCGAGCGTATCCATAGCCATGAAGCGTCTCAGGGAGAACGGCTATATCACTATGGATGATAGCAATCTTATCGAGCTGACCGAAATGGGGAGAAAGGTCGCCACCAAGATATACACACGGGAAAAGGAGCTGACTCTCTTTTTGGAGAATCTGGGGGTAGGTACCGAAAACGCCCGGAAGGATGCATGCAAGATGGAGCATGACATCTCGGAGGAGACCTTTATGAAGATAGTGGAGTTTAATCAAAAGGTGTGACGTTTATGTCACACCTTTATATCAGTCCGAAGTGGCGGCAGGCATTCCATATACCGTCCTCCTCCTGGGGAGTGGTGACGTAGTCCGCGAGATCCTTCACCCCGTCACGCGCACTGCCCATCACAATGCCGGTACCGGCCGTTATGAGCATTGCCGTGTCATTTACACTGTCGCCGAAGGCAAAGCTGTCAGATACCGGAATATCCAGCAGTTCGCAGACCTTTATCACACCGGTACCCTTGGAGAATCCGGAGGGAACCAGCTCACATACCGCTACATCATGCTTTATAAAGTCATATCTGTCTCCGTACTCCCTTTCACAGCCCTCTATATCGCCTTCTCTGATATCGAGAGATAGCTTCTGTATCTCCCAGCTGCCCCATTCGTTTTTTATACTCTTTAGTCTGTCACCGAGCTCATGGATCAGCTTTTTGGCATACCAGTCATTTTTGAAATCTTCATCATCCATGTAAAGGTATTCGCTGCCTTCAAGTATGGGTCTGCATCCGTATCTGCGTACCGCCTCCACTATCTCTATAGCCTGCTCACGCGGTATCCGTGAATCATAGACCACCCTTCCGTCATACTCTATCATGGTGCCGCATCCCGAGACTATGCCATCGAAGCCTATGTCCAAAAGTGCCTCGTTTCTTACAAATCCCCTTGTCCTGCCGGTATTGATAAAGGCCAGATGTCCGGCTTTACGTGCTCTCCTTATTGCCTCCGCCGTACTGTCGGGTATCTCGTTCTTCCAGTTCCAGAGTGTGCCGTCGATATCAAAAAATAAAATCTTTTTATTCATATTTTGTATTATACTAAAAGTCAGGACGGAGGTCACCCGATGGAAAAAGAAAAGAGAAATGTCAGATTTTACATCTCCTATGACGGTACCAGATACAGAGGCTGGGCCAGACAGCCGGGAGAAGAGATGACGATACAGGGTAAGATAGAGGATGTGCTGACCAGGATGGTGCTGGGGACCGATGAGATACCTGAGGATGCGAAGCGGATACAGCTCATAGGCTCCGGCAGGACGGATGCCGGGGTACATGCCAAGTGTCAGGTGGCAAATGCCATGCTGTCCACGGAAAAGACCGATACCGAGATATGTGAGCATCTTAACCGGTATCTGCCCGGAGACATATCGGTAAAGCAGGCATTGACCGTGAGCCGGAGATTTCATTCAAGATACAATGCCGTCAGCAAGACTTACAGGTACACTCTCTGGCATGCACCCTACAAGCCGGTGTTTGACAGGAAGTATGTCACTGTCATGGAAAAGAAGCCCGATGTACAGGCGATGAGGGAGGCCGCCGCACATATTACGGGGACACATGATTTTAAGTCGTTTTGCGGCAATCCCCATATGAAGAAGTCTACGGTGCGTACCGTGAAGAGTATAACTATACGCGAGGACGGTCCGTACATAAGGATAGATTATTGCGGAGACGGCTTTTTGCAGAACATGGTGCGTATAATGACGGGTACATTGCTGGAGGTCGGTACGGGCAGAATGAAGGCGGATGATATACCCCGCATCATGGACGCACTCGACAGGCAGCAGGCAGGACCCACAGCTCCCGCGTCAGGGCTTTGCCTGATGTGCGTTGATTATTCATGAGATAAGGATGGAGATTATGAGGCTTATTACAGGCGGAAGATACGGCGGCAAGCTGGACTATGCGATAAAGACATACGGGATACGGGAGGAAGAGGTGCTTGATATGGCGGCTCTACCGGCTCCGGATATAAGGAAGAAGATGGACGGATATGATAATCTGTATCATCTGGAATCATTTGTCAGGAACGCACTGGAATACGGACTTGATCCGGCCCGGATCATTGAGGAATATATCATGCTGCATCCTGACTGCATCATCATCTGTGATGAGATCGGCTCGGGCATCATACCAGAGGCGGCGGAGGACGATGAGTGGCGTGAGATCACCGGAAGGATCATGTGCACACTCGCGAAGCGTGCCGGAGGACTGACAAGGGTCACTTTCGGGATGGCAGAAGAGCTGAGGATCTGCAGCGGATTAACGTAGGTATTTTACTTGTCTGATTTCCGGATAAGTAATTCTGCTACAGTGCCTGAGATATGTTATACTGTAAAAGAGTATCTGTATTTCTATTAAGGGGGTTTCATGGATTACAAAAAGATAATAGCGTCAATGACTCTGGAAGAAAAAGCATCTCTCTGTTCGGGAAGGGATTTTTGGCATACCAAGGCAGTCAAAAGCCAAAAGATACCTGAAATAATGGTAAGCGACGGACCTCACGGTCTGAGAAAGCAGCCGGCATCACAGGATCATCTCGGTAATTTTGAGAGTATAAAGGCGGTCTGCTTTCCGGCAGCATGCGCGACTGCGGCTTCTTTTGACAGGACTCTCCTTAATAAAATGGGTAAAGCACTGGGGGCGGAGTGTCAGGCTGAGAATGTATCCACTATCCTCGGTCCGGCCGTAAATATCAAAAGGTCACCGCTGTGCGGGAGAAACTTTGAGTATTTCTCGGAAGATCCCATGGTCGCTGCGGAGCTGTCGGGGGCACTTATAAAGGGTATACAGAGCAAGAATATAGGCACATCGATAAAGCATTTTCTTGCAAATAATCAGGAGACCAGAAGACTCACGGAGAGTGCGGAGGTAGATGAACGTACTCTGCGCGAGATATATCTTGCGGCATTTGAGGGTGCGGTAAAGAATGCAAAGCCATGGACAGTGATGTGCTCATACAACAGGATCAACGGACTGCATGCTTCGGAGAATAAGACCTATCTTACGGATATACTCCGTGATGAGTGGGGATTTGACGGAGTGGTGATGAGTGACTGGGGCGCGGTAAACGAAAGGGTAAAGGGACTGGCGGCAGGTCTTGATCTGGAGATGCCGGGCTCTTACGGAGTCAATGACAGAGAGATAATAGCTGCGGTGGAGAAAGGGTCGCTCTCGGTGAAAACTCTGGACAATACCGTAGAGAGGATACTGAAGTGGATAGACAGATATACCTCCAAAAAGCAGAAGGACGCAAAGTGGGATAAGGATGCCGACCACGAGCTTGCAGGAAAGATAGAGACCGAGAGTGCGGTGCTGCTCAAGAATGAGGATGGAGTGCTTCCGCTGGATCATAATGATACGATAGCCGTCATAGGCAGGTTTGCAAAGGCTCCCAGATATCAGGGAGGCGGCAGCTCACATATCAATTCATACAAGGTGACTTCGTTTATGGATGCGGCAAAGGGCAAGGGACACGATCTGGTCTATGCCGATGGTTATGATGTAGATAAGGATGAGGTGGACAGGACTCTGATAACCAAGGCTGTAAATATCGCCAAGAAAAGTGATGTGGCGGTGATATTTGCCGGACTGCCGGATGTGTTCGAATCAGAGGGATATGACAGGAGTCATATGAGGCTTCCCGAGAATCAGAACGCTCTTATAGAAGAGGTGCTTGGTGTACAGCCTAATGTCATAGTGGTCCTGCACAACGGGTCTGCGGTAGAGATGCCGTGGGCAGACAAGGTCAAAGGAATATTCGAGATGTACCTCGGAGGACAGAATGTGGGTACTGCGGAGTACGATCTGCTTTTCGGCAAGGCAAATCCGTCAGGCAGACTGCCCGAGACCTTCCCTGTGAAGCTGTCTGACAATCCGTCTTATCTTAATTTCCCCGGATATAATGATACCGTGAAATACGCCGAGGGAGTGTTCGTCGGATACAGATACTATGATACAAAGGAAGCGAATGTGCTCTTCCCGTTCGGGCATGGTCTGTCCTATACGACATACAAGTATTCCAACCTCAAGCTTTCAAAGAGAAAGATAAAGGCAGGCGATCCTCTTACGGTCTCAGTGGATGTGACGAATGTAGGCAGGATGGCAGGCAAGGAGGTGGTACAGCTTTATGTGGCGGCACCGCAGGACGGTATACCGAGACCCGTGCATGAGCTGAGAGGCTTTGATAAGGTATCACTTAAGGCAGGTGAGACCAAGACGGTCACCTTTGAGCTCGACAGCAGAGCGTTTGCGTATTGGAATCAGGATATACATGACTGGTATGTGGCAGCGGGTGACTATGGTATAGAAGTGGGCTCATCCTCAAGGGATATTCAGTATATGAAAAAAGTAAATATCGAGTCTGCCGTGAAGCTTCCTATGACAATAACCGAAAATACCTGCTTCGGAGATCTGTTGGGAGATCCGAAATATGCGGATGTGCTGAAGCCGCTCATCAATTCTTATCTGCATATTGATAAGAAAGAAAAGCCAAAGTCATCCGATGCGATAAGCGACAGGATGGCGCAGGAAATGCTGAAATTTACTCCTCTGCGCTGTGTCATCAGCTTCGGTGACGGCGAATATGACCACGAGAAGCTCGCAAGGGCGATCAAAAACCTGCAGGAGATATATGATAAGAAATAATATAGGGCAGGAAAACCTTTGGAATTTATCGGCGGAAGTATATTTGATCCCGCGGATATCTTTTGCATAGCGGACGAGTTGAATCGCGCTGTAAATAAAAAATAAGCTTTTATTTGATTGCGGGTATCATCAGGATATAAATAACGGGGCTTATAGAATGCGCCGAGTGGGACTTGAACCCACACGTCTTACGACACAGGAACCTAAATCCTGCTTGTCTGCCAATTCCAACATCGGCGCAGTACACTCATCATAACCTTAAAGCCCACATGTGTCAAAAGATGTTGTAAATGTGCGGTCTATAGGATAAAATACTCTATTGACGAACAATTTTCGTGATCCAAATCATTCATTATATAAAGGAGAGGCTAAAATGAAAGGAAACATTGTAGTAGGACAGTCAGGCGGACCTACCGCCGTCATCAACTCATCTGTGGCAGGCGTATACGTTGCTGCCAAGAAGCTCGGTGTAAACAAGGTCTACGGCATGGTGCACGGCATCGAGGGATTCTTAAAGGATAAGCTCACTGATCTGGATGATTATCTTTCGGATGATATGGGCGTAGAGCTCTTGAAGCGTACACCCTCCGCATTTCTTGGAAGCTGCCGTTTCAA
Organism: Lachnospiraceae bacterium; assembly: GCA_017634315.1. Classification (GTDB taxonomy): domain Bacteria; phylum Bacillota; class Clostridia; order Lachnospirales; family Lachnospiraceae; genus NK4A144. The sequence goes on along the minus strand of JAGBNR010000079.1, from coordinate 4,569 downwards.
GATGCCAAAGATCGAGGGGCACGAGGATGTATATGAGAAGGTATTCGAGATCATGGAGAAGCATGATATCCAGTATCTTTTCTATGCAGGCGGAAATGATTCCATGGATACCGTCAAGATGCTTTCAGACTATGCGGCAGCACATGGCAAGAGTCAGAAGTTCATGGGTGTGCCCAAGACGATAGACAACGATCTACCTATCACGGATCACTGCCCCGGATACGGCTCATCGGCAAAGTATATAGCTACATCACTCAAGGAGGTCATCAGGGATAACGCATCATTCGGAGCTGAGAAGCCTACCATATGTATAGTAGAGATCATGGGAAGAAATGCGGGCTGGCTTACAGCAGCGGCTGCTCTGGCCAAGGGTCCCGACTGCGAGGGAGTGGATGCGATCTATCTTCCCGAGAGGACCTTTGATATTGATGAGTTCATGAAGAAGGTAAAGACTCTTTCCGAGACAAGGACCTCGGTGGTAATAGCAGTATCCGAGGGTGTAAAGCTTGCCGACGGCAGATATGTATGCGAGCTTGAGGCTGACTCTGTTCCCGTGGATGCATTCGGACACAAGCAGATGGGAGGTACCGCTACGACTCTCGCACACAGGATCGCAGCTGAGTACGGACTGAAGACCAGGGCCGTAGAGCTTTCCACTCTTCAGAGAGCCGGCACACATATCGCTTCACTTACCGATATAAACGAGGCATTTCAGGTGGGTCACGATGCAGTACTGGCAGCGGATCAGGGAAAGACCGGCGAGATGATCATCCTGAAGAGAGACTGCACATCACCTTATGAGTGCGGTACTTCTTCCTATGATATACATCAGATAGCAAATGTCGAGAGAGCTGTACCCGATGAGTACATCGGAGCAGACGGATGCTCTATCACCGATGAGTATGTGAAGTACGCACGCCCTCTCATCATAGGCGAGCTCACACCCATCTACGTGAACGGACTGCCGAGGCATATTCTCTGCAAGGAAGTCATAGAGTACGAGAAGTAAAACGCAATGAATATAGTATGTCTTGATCTTGAAGGGGTGCTTGTGCCCGAGATATGGATAGCCTTCGCAGAGACCTCCGGTATACCGGAGCTTAAGAAGACTACCCGTGACGAGCCTGATTACGATAAGCTGATGCGGGGCAGACTCGATATATTAAAGGAGCACGGGCTGGGTCTTAAAGAGATACAGGATGTCATCGCAAAGATAGATCCTCTGCCGGGAGCAAAAGAGTTTCTTGATGAACTCAGATCTCTCACACAGGTACTGATACTGTCGGATACCTTTGAGCAGTTTGCGGCACCGCTGATGAAGAAGCTCGGATGGCCGACCATCTTTTGCAACACTCTGGTGGTGGAGCCGGACGGCACGATATCCGATTTCAGGATGAGAGTCGAAAAGTCCAAGCTCACTACGGTAAGGGCACTGCAGAGCATAGGCTTTGAGACCATAGCCGCAGGAGATTCGTTCAACGATCTGGCGATGATAGAGGCATCAAAGGCAGGCTTCCTGTTCAGGAGTACGGAGCAGATCAAAAGGGATCATCCGGAGCTGCCTGCGTTTGAGGATTACGGGGATTTTCTGGAGGCAATAAAAAAAGCATTGTAAAAGCTTGACACATATGCATGGTGAGTAGTATCATCTGTATTTGCCGAAGACAGCAGGTGGACGGGTTCGCGGCAGCGGATCGTACCGTAAGTCATTGACGCCTGCCGAGGAGAAAGTTCTTACTATATTTATTATGTGGAATTTCTGTCCCTTGTCTTTTAGGCAAGGGACTTTTTGTTTTTCGGTAATACTATAAGGAGGTAAAGCTAAATGGCAAAGGTAGAACTCAAAGCACCCATAGTCGATGAGATCTCCGAGAAGATCAAGACTGCGCATGCTGCAGTGCTTGTGGATCACAGAGGTCTGACCGTGGAGCAGGACACACAGCTTCGCAGACAGCTGCGTGAGGCAGGAGTGACCTACAAGGTTTATAAGAACACCATGATGAAGAGAGCATTCGAAGGCACTGATTTCGCAGAGCTCGACAAGCATCTGGATGGACCTTCGGCACTTGCTCTTGCAGAGGAAGATGTCACGGCTCCCGCCCGCATACTTGTGAAGTTTGCAAAGACAGCGGATAAGCTTGAGATCAAAGGCGCAGTCATCGAAGGCACCTATTATGACGTACAGGGTGTAGAGGAGCTCGCTAATGTTCCTTCAAGAGAGGAGCTGCTGGGCAGACTCTTCGGCTCATGGAAGTCACCCATGTCCAATATCGCAAGGGTATTTAACCAGATAGCCGAAAAGGGACCTGCGGCAGAGGCACCTGCTGAAGAGGCGGCATCCGCAGCAGAAGCACCTGCAGAGGAAGCAGCACCCGCAGCAGAGGCGGCACCTGCAGAAGCAGCACCTGCGGCAGAGGCAGAAGCAAAGTCTGAAGAGTGATCGTAAATCAATTATTTTAGGAGGGAATAAAAATGGCTAAACTTACAAAAGAAGAAATCATTGATGCTATAAAAGAGCTTACCGTACTCGAGCTTAACGATCTTGTTAAGGCTTGCGAGGAGGAGTTCGGTGTATCTGCAGCGGCAGGTGTCGTTGTAGCAGCAGGCGGAGCAGCAGCAGGCGGAGCGGCAGCTGCAGAGGACAAGACTGAGTTTGACGTAGAGCTGACAGAGGTTGGTCCTAACAAGATCAAGGTCATCAAGGTTGTGCGTGAGGCTACAGGTCTCGGTCTGAAGGAGGCAAAGGATCTCGTTGAGGGTGCTCCCAAGGTACTCAAGGAGGCAGCAGACAAGGCAACAGCCGATGATATCAAGGCTAAGCTTGAGGCTGAGGGCGCAAAGGTTACCCTGAAGTAAAAAATAAAAATAATTGTTGACTTCATAAGAAAGCTTGTGTTACCATGTAGATTGCACTTTTGTGGCGGCACAGGCTTTCTTTGCCTTTAAATCATGCCGTAAACGCCTTGATCTGGGCGCAATTTAAGCGAAGTGCGGCACTGAAAACCATAATTATATTCACGGGGTGAAAGCTTAATGGAAAAGAACAGAGTATACCCAGTCTACAGCGGCAAGAATATGAGGATGAGCTTCCAGAGACAGAAAGAGGTCTTGGATATGCCTAATCTCATTGAGGTACAGAGAACGTCGTATGACTGGTTTATTAATGAAGGCCTCAAGGAGGCATTCGAGGATATTTCCCCGATCAATGACTACAGTGGGAATCTTTCCATGGAGTTTGTAGATTACCAGTTCAACAAGGACAAGGTAAAGTACAGCATCGAAGAGTGTAAGGCAAGAGATGCCACATATTCGGCTCCGCTCGAGGTGACAGTGCGTCTTTACAACGCATCCAAGCCTGAGGGTGATAATACGGAGCAGAAGATATTCATGGGTGATCTGCCGATCATGACCGATACAGGTACTTTCGTCATAAACGGAGCTGAGCGTGTCATCGTATCACAGCTCGTGCGTTCACCCGGTATCTATTACGGCATAGATCATGATAAGTTCGGTAAGAAGCTGTACTCATGTACCGTGATCCCCAACAGGGGAGCCTGGCTTGAGTATGAGACCGATTCCAACGATATATTCTACGTGCATGTGGACCGTACAAGAAAGGTACCCATCACGGTACTGCTTCGTGCGCTCGGACTGGGCACCAATCAGGAGATCTTCGATCTCTTCGGAGACGAGCCCAAGATAGTCGCTTCACTTTCAAAGGATCCCGGAGAGAGTGTAAGGGACGGCCTGCTCGAGCTCTATAAGAAGATACGTCCCGGAGAGCCCCTTGCGGAAGAGAGCGCAAGGTCTCTTATCGAGGGTATGTTCTTTGATTCGAGGAGATACGATCTCGCCAAGGTCGGAAGATATAAGTTCAATAAGAAGCTTTCCTTCAGAAACCGTATCGCGGGACAGGTACTCGCGGAGGATGTGCTCGATCCCGCTACCGGAGAGGTAGTGAAGCTTGCCGGCAAGAACGGATCGGAGGCAAAGGCCGGTACGGTCGTCACAAGAGAGCTTGCAGATGAGATCCAGAACAGTGCGGTAAGAAGTGTACTCATACAGACCGAAAAGAGGAATGTAAAGGTACTGTCTTCCATGATGGTAGACATTAACCATTATATCGAGTTCCCCAAGGGGGAGAGCGCAAGAGATTACGGCGTGACTGAGCTCGTTTATTATCCTGCGCTTGAAAAGCTCATGGAGGAGAACGATACTCCCGAGGCTCTTAAGGACGCGATAAGGCATAATATCGCAGAGCTTATCCCGAAGCATATCACGCATGAGGATATCTTCGCGTCGATAAACTACAATATGCATCTTGAATATCATATAGGAAATAAAGACGATATCGATCATCTCGGCAACCGTCGTATACGTGCGGTCGGAGAGCTCCTGCAGAATCAGTACAGGATCGGTCTCTCAAGACTTGAAAGAGTAGTGCGTGAGAGGATGACCACACAGGATATCACCACAGTCACGGCTCAGCAGCTGATCAATATCAAGCCTGTCACAGCAGCGGTAAAGGAGTTCTTCGGTTCATCGCAGCTGTCGCAGTTCACTCGGGCG
>JAGBNR010000078.1 GCA_017634315.1 Lachnospiraceae bacterium | reverse complement strand
TTAAAAGCGCAGGCCCAGCTTCCGTCCGAGCTGGGAAAGGCCGCCGTGCTTCGACATGCCCTTCATCTGCTTCATCATCTTCTGCATCTGCTCGAACTGCTTCACGAGTCTGTTCACATACATGATGTCGACCCCTGATCCTTTGGCAATACGCATCTTGCGTCTGGGATTCAACAGTTTCGGGTCGTCTCTCTCCGCCGGGGTCATGCTCATTATTATTGCTTCGTTGCGCTTCAGCATGGTCTCATCTATTTCGGGAAGTCCGCCTTTGCCTCCCATGCCCAGCATGGATATCACCGATCCCATGCCTCCAAGCTTATTCACCTGCTTCATGGAGTCGAGGTAGTCATTGAAGGTGAACCTGCCCTTTTTCAGGCTCTCAGCCGCCTTCTTCGCATCCTCCTCATCCATCGCCTCGCCGGCCTTCTCTATCAGAGAGAGTACGTCTCCCATGCCCAGGATACGGCTGGCCATCCTGTCGGGATAGAATATGTCAAAGTCCTGCGGCTTCTCTCCGCTTGCGGCATACAGCACCGGCTTTCCCGTGACCGCTTTTATGGAAAGTGCCGCGCCGCCTCTGGTATCACCGTCGAGCTTCGTGAGTATCACTCCGTCTATGCCGACCTTTTCATCAAAGCCGCAGGCTACATCCACAGCGGCCTGTCCGGTACCGGCATCTACCACGAGCAGTGTATCATCGACCGTTATCTGCTCCTTGATATCATGCAGCTCATCCATCAGAGCCTCATCTATCTGCTGGCGTCCGGCCGTATCAAGTATCACTACGTCAATATGCTCTTTTCTCGCTTCCTCCAGTGCAGCCTTTGCTATATCCACAGGCTTCACGTCCGTACCCATCTCAAAGACAGGTGTATCGACCTTTTCTCCGTTCACCTTGAGCTGCTCTATAGCCGCAGGTCTGTATACATCAAGTGCGGCAAGCATTGTCTTCTTGCTCTTACCCTTTAAGTGGAGTGCCAGCTTACCGCAGGTAGTAGTCTTACCTGCACCGTTTAGTCCCGCCATCATTATCACGGTAGGCTCCGGCGCATTAGCGTATTTAAGGCTTGCCGCCTCCGAGCCCATGAGAGCGGTCATCTCCTCATTGACTATCTTTATGACCTGCTGCCCGGGATTCAGCCCGTTCATCACGTCTGCTCCGATGGCCTTTTCTTCTATACTTTTGGTAAACTGCTTTACTACCTTGAAGTTTACATCAGCTTCAAGCAGAGCCATCCGCACTTCCTTTAAGGCAGTCTTTACATCCTCCTCTGTAAGAGTACCCTTACTGCGGAGCTTCTTGAATACATTCTGCAGTTTGTCCGTGAGACTCTCAAATGCCACTACAGCTCCTCTTCTATCTTCTTCAGTATCTTCTCTATACCCTTTTTATCAGCTGCTTTTACGGAGACATATCCGGCACCTGCCAGTAGATCCCTGAGCTCTCCCAGATATCCCCCTATACGTCCGCCCTTTGATATCAGTCCGAGCTCCTTGTCATAGCCTTGCAGCCTGATGTCGATGCGTCTTAAGGTCTCCGACACTGCCTGTCTCGATATACCCATCTCCTCGGATATCTCCGATAAAGACATATCCTCCACGGCAGCCGCCTCATATATCCTTTTATTCTTTTCGTTCAGGAGTCCGCCGTAATAATCAAAAAGCAGCCCTCTTTCGATCAGCCTTTCCGTATGTGCCTCCCGTATACCGGCATGACGGTATCACTGTATCTGTCAAGCAACCGTCAAAGCATATCATACGGAAATCAACGCTGTCAAGCTTTTTTCTTGACAGTTTAGATCCTGCCTTTTTCGCGGAGTATCTCTTCCACTATCCCTACACTCTCATACACCATGGCATCACAATGGGGCTTCTTTTCAAGTCCCTTTTCATGGTTTATGCGAAGCAGATCCCTGCACTCTATGTATCCCTCATGGTTTGCTTTTATCCGGTTTGCAAAGTCAGCCACCGTCGCGGGATCGTCCACTCCGAAAAGCCCCAGTGCCATCAGTCCTCCCGTAAAGGCTCCGCATACCGAGGCTATCCTCATGCCGCCTCCGAAATTAGCCCCCATTTTCATGGCTGTCTCCGCATCGTATCCGGCATCCTCCGCAAACGGTACGATCACTGACTGGGCACAGTTATAATGCGGTGATACTATAGCCCTCAGCTCTTTTGCCTTATCCAGATATTTACTCATACTTCTCCTCCTTAATACCCTTTCACATTTTGATACGCTGTATTTCCTCCGGTACGGCATCCGTCACCTTAAGAAAATCCATCATACCCTCCAGCTCCTCAGGCTGGAGCAGCTGTCCGGGACTGTGAGCATCGCAGCCGTATACAAAGCGGCATCCCATAGATGAAGCAAGCTTGAAAAAGTCCTCTCTGGGATACCATCTGCCCGTACCAAAGCCCAGCCCGTTCACCTCGAGCATCACCCCGTTATCCCGGGCATATTCGCAGAGCCTTGTCATATGCCTGATATACGTATCATGCTCTCCCGTATAGCGTATCAGATCCGGATGTGCGAGATACATAAACTCTCCCGTATCAAGAGCCTCCATTACCTGATCCACATAGGCGGCCAGCTCATCCTCGCTGTCGGTCCCGTGACCCGCATAGATGCCCTCTTCCTCCTCCGGCACGAAATGCTGACCGAGTATGATATAGTCGATATCTCTTTTTCTTATCTCTCTCATGAGCTTTTCGAAATACCTCGGATAATACTCGACCTCAAGTCCGATCCTTATATCTATACGGTCTGCGTACTCTTCACGCAGTGCTTTAAGCGTATCCGTATACCCGTCGAGCTCCACCATGTCCATCCTTATCGTAGATACGAATCCCCCTTCAAAGGGCTGCGGCGTATGGTCGGAAAAGCCGAGCACGGTAAACCCGTGCTCTATAGCGGCTTCTATATATTCTCTCTCGCTTCCCTCGGCATGCTTGCAGCGTGGTGTATGTGTATGATAGTTGGCCTTAAGCATTTATTTACCCGATTCCGGTGTATCATTACTGGTGATATGCTTTACCGGCGCATTCGCCTGCTGTGCCGCGGCAGGCTGTGCGCCTGTATTTCCCGTAGCCTGCTGTGACTGAGACGATGCGGCAGCTTTGTTCTTCTGCTTTTTCTCCTTTTTGCCCGTTCCGGATGCGATGGCCTTTATTATCTTCACGATGATAAACACAAATACACCGAGTATCGCAAAGAGCGGTATCCTCGTGATTATGAAGATAAGAACATCGAGTGCTATCTCCCAGCCGTCGGCAAACTCTTCCATAAACTTCTCGGCTATACGGGCCGCAAAGGAGCTCTTCTTCGCAGCACCCATTATTGATCTTGACTCCTTCGCTTCGACATTTACGGTACTGTAGGAGACTTTATTCTCCATACTCTTAAGCTGACGGTTCAGACTGTCCAGCTCATAGTTGATATCCCTGAGCTGCTCTCTGATCGTAAGGATATCCTCGACACTCTCGGCTTTCCCCATCAGCTCCATCAGACTGTCCCGCTCAGCCTCATAGGTATCTATATGAGCCTCTATATCCACGTACTGCAGAGTCACATCCTCGGCAGACTCGCTCTTGGATGTGATCGTCCCCTCTTCCTCCACGATATTTAAGAAATCATCGAGCCTCGAAGCAGGCACGCGCACGGTGAAGTAGCCGTATCTGTACTCCGAATAGTCGGAATCATAATCATTGATGCTTGAGCTTTCCATATATCCCTTGTAGCTCTCTACGGTCTTCCTGAGATTTACGGCAAATTCATTTAAGTCCGACACATCCATGGATATGTCGGCATTTCTTATTATTTTGCTCTGCTGTCCGACTATATCGGCATCCGTGATATCGTCTGCGATACCCGCAGCCGGAGCCTCCTCAGCCGCTGCCTCTTCATAATCCCAGTCAGCGGCAGTATCCGCTGTAGCGAAATTGCTGGTCTTGGCATATCCTCCGTCATAAGCGGCTGCGCTATCCGCTGTTGCGGAAGACGAGGATCCCCCGCAGCCCGTCAGCACCATCCCTGCACATAACGCAACGATCAGTACGATTCTTTTCATTTCCCTGTCCTCCCTTATGTATTGTCCTTATCGTGTTGATCTGCCGAGGGGCTTTTGGAATTCCTCCTGATATGCCTCCTCGGTAGCCTCGCTAAAGAGCAGCATGTATTCGCGAAACCTCTCGACCTCTATGCCCGCACTCTTCTCCATCAGACCGTAGGTCATGTTGTAAAGCTCCTTGGTCATCCTTCCGTGCTGCTCATCCCTGGATATCTTTATCATTCCCGAAAAAGCCGAGCCGTAGCTGTCGCTCCTGCAGGTCTCGATATATCTTTTCACGCCGTTCTTTATCTCATGAAAAAGACATTCCCTTCCTGTATCTCCCGCATCAAAGCCTGTCTTAAATCCGGCTCTTTCCATATCCTTTTTTATACTCTTTACATTCCATTTGAGAGCAAATCTGACGACCTGCGCCGCACTTATGCTCCCCATGATGAGCCTTATCATCATATCCGCCCCGTCACCGGTGTAGCGGCATTCATAAAGTCTCTTCCTTAAAGGGGCTGCATCCTCCTCTGCATTGTCTGCTACAGCCGCATCGAACAGCTCCCTACGCTTTGCGGGATCTGTCTCGCTGTAATACAGTTTCCATTTTTCATTGAGCTCGTACATCATATTTACCCGTCATATCAGACCCAGTACAGTGTCCCTGATTATTACCGCCGCAGTCATCAGTATACCGATGATAAGCGGCACAGAGAATAAATGCCCGTATTTTTCCGCCCTGATCTTCCTTCTGAAAATATTTTCCACACAGCCTGTCCTGCCCTCATTCAGTGCTATGACCTTCAGGATAAGCATCGCAAGTGCCGCAAATCCGATGCCGATGATAAGAAACATAAGTCCTACACCGACAAACTCCATTGATGATACCGCCTCCTCCGACTCACCTAATATCCCTGTCAGCTCCTCCAGACTGTCGCCTATGGCAAACACCATTATCACACTCAGACTGTTCATCGAAATATGGCATATCATGGAAGTGAGGATGCTGCCCGAAGCCTCCACCAGAAGTCCCCAGAATATACCCATTATGACTGTATATGAAAACTGGTTCAGGTTAAGGTGCATCAGCCCGAAAAGAAAACCGGACAACACTATGGCGGAAAGGATGCGTCCTGTACTCCGCAGACCGCCCAGTATCATCCCCCTGAATACGATCTCCTCTGCCACAGGTCCTATAAATCCTACTATGAGCCACACCAGAAAGGGCGGTATACCTGCAAACTCGTCCGTAATGCTCTGCGCTTCATTGGAGGTGATCGCCATGGTAAATGCATTCATAGAGATCACGAGCGGATAGCAGCATATAAGATAGACCAGAGAAAGCATGATGGTAGATGGCCTTGACACGCAGCTGAAGTGCAGCTGTCTCTTTAGTCCCACTCTTCCCTTGAGCAGATAATAGCATGCGGGTACGAGAAGACAAAGCTCGCTCAGGAGTGCTGCTGTCATTATATCCATATTTCTGAAAAAAAGGCTGGAAATGATCGACGTGCCTAAAAATGCGATCACCATCCACATAAAAGCCCAGCCCACTCTTTTTGTCGTCATCAGAATCCCCCCTTGGTCTTGAGAAAGATCTCTATCCCTACAAGGATGAGTATAATGCCTCCGGCTACATCTGAATACCTGGTGAGCCTCATTCCCACTGTCCTGCCTATCGCAAGTCCTATGAGACATATCACAAACGTCACTGCCCCTATGATGAGTGAGGCAAGCAGTGCCGAGTCAAATCCCAGATCCTCTATCGTAAACCCTATCGAAAGGGCATCAAGAGATGTCGCCATACCCTGCAGCAAGAGCTCCGCTCCCCCGACACCGCACTTCATATCGTGCTCATCACCGTGATGTCCGAATGACTCTGCTATCATCCTGACTCCGATAAATACAAGCAGTATCAGTGCAATGACCGGTACAAATCTCTGTATATCGCTGAATAAAGTCACAACGGTACGCACACATATCCATCCGACAAGAGGCATCAGTATCTGAAAGAACGCGTATGTACCCGCGATGAGACACTTTCTTACATTTCCCATCGCACTCTCTCTGATACCGTTGGCTATCGAGACCGAAAAGGCATCCATGGCAAGCCCCGCGCCAAGCAGTGAATATGTCACGAGAAAGGCTGCCATCAGCCGATCTCCTTAAGCATATCCGTGGTCCCGAGTATCACCTTAGGCCCTTCGATACTGCTTATGGCCTCGGATAATGATGCCATATATATACACTCTATCCCGTGCTTCTTCAGCATATCCTCCTGCACACCCTCAAATCTGTAATACGGATTCGATACCCTCGTAAGGACTATATCGTACCCTGCGTCATTTACGGCCTCGGCTACTCCCAGATAGTCCTTATCATCGGGTATGGCGATGATAAACACCGCACTTATTATCCCAAGCTCTCTGACCGCTTCTATCGCATTTTCCGCGCTTATCCTGTTGATACAGCAGTCGATCAGTGTCACGGGCTCCCTGCTTATGACACTGAGCCTCCCAAACCAGCTCAGATGCTTAAGGACTGTCCTGAGCCTTTCAGTTTCTTCCTCATTTTCGCAAAAGCAGTCTCCGATGATATCCTCTGCTGACGCTATGGCAAGTGCGAGATTCATACACTGATGAGATCCGATGAGAGGCATGAAAAGATCCTTATAGCATCTTCTCGCTGTCCTTACATCACAGCTCATACCGTCCCTGCCGTACCGTATCCCTGATGCCTCAAAGTCTGCTCCGTATATGCTCACGGGTACATCCATTTTGCGTGCTCTTTTTATCAGCACCCCTGATACGGACTGCTCCTGCCTCCCGATGTATATGCCCTTCATGCCCTCTTTTATGATATATGATTTGTTGTCGGCTATCTCATCAAGAGTCCTCCCGAGCTCCCTTGTGTGCTCGAGAAATATGGTGTTGATCAGTGCATAGTCGGCAGGTACGTTGGACACATCATCATATCTGACACCCTTCCCGCATTCATATATGTCATACTTCGTATCATGTGCCGCAAAAAAAGACTCCGCTACAGCGGTTTCTATACCTATCGGACTGATGAAGCATTCCTTAGGAAGTCCTTTTGCCACAGCGTCAAGCTCCGGCTGAAGGCGGCTTACGATATCGGCAAATTCCTCATCGGATATCAGACCTCCGTCCACGCGAAATCTCTCGTTAAAGCTCCTTATATGAGGTCCGGTCATGAGACCCGTCCTGCCGTACAGCCTTAATATCTCAGACAGCATATAGGCCGCAGATCCCTTACCCTTGCTTCCGGTCACGGAGACGGATGTATTATCACGGTGCAGTCTCCTTATGATATCTCTTGTGTATTCCGGATGCCGTTTGGTACTGTCGGGCATGTCATATTCAAGATACGGCACCGCCTTCATATATGAGGCATATATATAGTCCTCTGCATCCTGTCTTGTCATGGCATGTGTCTTACAGCGTGGTACGCACTATCTTGGGCTTGTAGCCTGTCTTCTCGAGTGTGGCAAGGATCTTCTCCTTATGCTCCGTACCGAAAGCCTCCAGAGTGATGCGTAGCTCCACGGCGGCATTTCTGTTTGTGGATACGAACTGATTGTGCTCCAGCTTGATGACATTCCCGCTCTCTCCGGCTATGATGCCTGCGACCTTCTGCAGCTCTCCGGGCTTGTCGGGAAGCAATACCGAGACTGTAAATATCCTGTCTCTTTGTATGAGTCCCTGCTGTACTACCGAGGACATGGTTATCACATCCATGTTTCCTCCCGACAGTATGCATACTATCTTCTTATTCTCACAGTCGAGCTGCTTCAATGCCGCCACGGTCAGCAATCCCGAATTCTCCACTATCATCTTGTGGTTCTCTACCATATCAAGGAATGCCGCCACAAGATCCTCGTCCGGCACAGTGATTATCTCATCGACATTATCCTTGAGGTACGGGAATATCCTCTCCCCCGGAGTCTTTACCGCGGTACCGTCAGCTATAGTGGATACGGACGGAAGCGTGACCACTCTTCCCGCCTCTACCGAAGCCTTCAGGCATGCCGCGCCTTCGGGCTCTACAGCTATCACCCTTGCATCAGGATGGAGCAGCTTGGTAAGGGTCGATACCCCCGTAGCCAGTCCGCCGCCGCCCACAGGCACGAGTATCACGTCAGTAAGGGGCTGCTCCTTATATATCTCCCATGCTATGGTGCCCTGTCCCGTAGCCACCCCTTCATCATCAAAAGGATGTACGAAGGTATATCCCTCACTCTCGGCAAGCTCCATAGCCCTCTCACATGCCTCGTCATAGATATCCCCGTGAAGCACCACCTCAGCACCGAGTGCCTTGGTCCTGTTCACCTTTATGAGCGGAGTAGTATTCGGCATCACTATGACTGCCTTTACCCCGTATTTTTTTGCGGCATAAGCGACACCCTGCGCGTGGTTGCCCGCAGATGCGGTGATCACACCCTTTTCTCTCTCAGCCTCACTCAGCCTGCTGATACGGAAATATGCGCCCCTTATCTTATAAGCTCCTGTGCGCTGCATATTTTCCGGCTTAAGGTAGACCTTGTTGTCTCTTCCCGCCAGGGCAGAGAAATAGTCGCTGTATATCAGCTTGGTATCAAGAGTGACCTCCCTGACCTTTTCCGCTGCCTCTTCAAATGCCTTCAATGTAAGATAATCATTGTTCATTTTTAATCCCCCAGCATCCCCCGCATATACTTCTCCACATCAAACCGTCTCAAATCGCTCACTCCCTCGCCTACACCCACAAACTTCACGGGGATTGACAGCTCATTTTCTATTGCTATCACTATACCGCCCTTTGCGGAGCCGTCGAGCTTTGTGAGCACCACGCCAGACACATCGGTCACCTCGTTAAACTCCTTTGCCTGCTCCTTCGCATTCTGTCCCGTAGAGGCATCCACCACGACAAGAGTCTCCTTCACGGCCTCAGGATACTCGGATCTTATTATCTGGTTTATCTTCGACAGCTCATTCATCAGGTTCTTCTTGTTGTGAAGCCTGCCTGCCGTATCGACTATGAGCATATCGTAGTCTCTTGCCTTTGCCGACTGTATCGCATCATATATCACCGAGCCGGGATCGCCTCCCTCTCTGCCCTTCACTATATCCGCTCCCGTCTTCATCGCCCATGAGGTGAGCTGCTCTATGGCTGCCGCGCGAAAGGTATCCGCTGCCACCAGCATCACCTTACGTCCGAGAGCCCGGTATCTTGCGGCAAGCTTGCCTGCGGATGTGGTCTTACCGACTCCGTTCACTCCGACCACGAGCACCACGGACTTTTTATCCTCAAAGTCAAAGTCATGCTCTGTAGATATGGCATCGAGCCTCTCCTCCATTATCCTTACGAGTACCCTTTTGGCCTCCTCGGTATCGCTGACTCTTTCCTTTCTCACGCGCTCCCTGAGCTCATCTGTAAGCTGCTGTGCCGTGAGCATCCCCACATCTCCCATGATAAGAGTATCGGTGAGATCCTCAAAGAACTCATCGTCTATCTCTTCATAGCCAGTAAAAAAATCCGAAAGCTTATCAAAAAAACCCATTGTCAATCATCCTTTTTCTCATCCCAGGCCGCATCCTCGAGATTTACCGCCACCTGAGCGGATACGCCCTTCTCCTGCATCGTGATACCGTAGAGTCTGTCGCACTTTGTCATGGTACCTCTTCTGTGGGTGATTACTATAAACTGCGTATGCTCGGTAAGCTTTGAAAGATACGATGCAAAGCGATCCACATTCGCTTCGTCCAATGCAGCCTCTATCTCGTCAAGCAGACAGAACGGTGAGGGCTTCAGGTTCTGTATGGCAAAAAGCAGAGCTATGGCGGTAAGTGCTTTCTCTCCTCCGGACAGCTGCATCATATTCTGCAGCTTCTTGCCGGGAGGATGTGCGATGATATTGATACCGGCCTCAAGCACGTCCTCATCATCCGTAAGTGTAAGCGTACCGTGTCCTCCTCCGAACATCTCCGCAAACACTATATCAAACTGTTTGTCGATCAGGTTGAATCTTTCAATGAACTGCTTCCTCATGGACTCCGTCAGCTCGTTGATTATCGTTGTAAGATCCTCCTCCGCATGGATGATGTCGTCCCTCTGCTTCGTGAGGAACTCATATCTCTCGGACAGCTCCCTGTACTCCTCTATGGCTCCTACATTTACATCTCCCAGATTCCTTATCTCCGCCTTGATCCTTACCGAATCCTTACGCATCTCCGGCAGGTCTCCGAGTGTATCATCCCTAAGCTCTCTTGAAGAGATAAGGGTAAGATTGTATTCATCCCACATGTATTTGGTCAGGCTGTCGGTATTCTCTGTCAGCTTTTCCTTCTGGTTGTCGAGACGTATCTTCTCCCTGTCGAGCTCTGTCCTTCTTTCGTTTATCGCATCCCTGTCATCATACAGGCTCTTTTGTGTCTTTGTTACCTTTTCTCTTTCTTCTATCAGCTTCTTCAGCTCATCCTGCTTTTCGACATCGTAGTCTCCGGCAGAGAGCAGTGTCTCCTGCAGACTCTTTATCTGATCATCCTTAAAGGAGATATCTTCATCGGTTTTTTTGATGCTTTCGTCTATATCGGCAAGCTCTGCCTGAAGCCTTGCACGCTCGCCCTCTACTCTGTCTATGTTCTCCTTTGCGTAGCTCTGCTGCTCTACGAACTTCGTCATGCGCAGATCGTTCTCCCCCACCTCTTTTCTCAGGGTAAGCGACTCCTCCGTGAGCTTCTTTATCAGGGCATCCAGTCTTGCAGCCTCTTCATCCGCGCTCTTTTCGGTCTCCTCGGAAAGCTTTAGCTTTTCTTCATTCTCACTCTGCTGCTTTTTGATATCCTCTATCTCTTTTTCAAGCTCTCCGACCTCCGAGGCTATGCCTGCGCTTCCGCTTATGTTCTCATTCTTCTTTTCCTCCGCAAGATTGAGGTTCATCTTCGCGGTATTGAGCTTAAGGCTCTCGCCCTGCAGCTCATCCGACACATCCTGTATCGCATTCCTTATCTCAGTCTTCCTGTCACGGAGCTCCTCAATGGACTGCAGTATCTCATCCTTCTCCTGCAGCTTCTTCTTTAGATCTGCCGTAAGCTCCTCTATCTCACGGCCTCTGCCGAGGAGGTTGCTCTGACTTCTGTATGTACCTCCTGCTATCGCTCCTCCGGGGTTCAGGGCTTCTCCGGCTTCTGTAACTATCCTCAGCGTAAAGCGGAATTTCCTTGCAAGCTCTATCGCATTGTCGATATTGTCCACCACTATAAAGTTACCGAGCAGGTTTTTGGCCACTATATCGTATTTCTTATCGCACTTTACCAGCGTGTCGGCCATGCCTATCACGCCTTTTTCGTTTACGGCCTCTTTAGCCTTGAAATCTCTCTCCTGTATGGTGTTTAAGGGCAGGAAAGTGACACGTCCGGCACGCTCCCTTTTCAGCTCCTCGATAAGTACCTTTGCGGCCTTCTCATCCTCTACCACGACATTCTGTATGTTCGCTCCGAGCGCAGTCTCTATAGCGGTCTCGTATTTATGATCCACCTTTAGGAGATCTGCGACCACACCGCATATACGTGAAGCCTTGTCCTTTTTCCGATCCATGACATAGCGTACCGCATGACCGTATCCCTCGTATCTTTCCGCTATGTTTTTAAGGCTCTCCAGTCTGGTCTTCTCCTCTGTGTAGGCAGTCTCTATCCCACGCTCCTTCTCGACAGCCTCGTCTATCTTCTCATTTACGGAAGCGAGCTCCCTGTCCCTTTCCTCCCTCTTGCCGTTCAGCTCTCTGATCTTTGATACGATATTTTCCATCTCTTTCTTCATATTCTCTATCGCATCGTCAGCCTCGGCCTCCGAGCTCTTTGCCCGAAGCAGCCTCGATGAAAGCTCGGCTTTCCTTATCTCGCTCTGGGAAAGAAGTGTCGCGAGTCTTTCCTTTTCGCCCTTTATCGCACCTCTTCCGTCGATCGTATCAAGCACTGTCTGCTTCTTCAGCGCGGCTTCCCTGCCCGCCTCCTCTATCCTGCTGTCATACTCCGCAAGAGCCTCCGTCTTACCGCTTCCGGCTTCTTTGAGCTCAGCTACCCTTGTATCGATCTCTTCCTTGCCGGCTATGAGCTTTTCCAGATCCCTGCCGTGCATTTCTATGCTCTCTTTTACCTTTTCGCTGCGGTCGCGGAAATGCTCTCCCGATGTACGCAGGGAGTTTATCTGCTCACTGAGAACTCTTATCTGCGAGTCTATCTGGCTGCGCTTCATGTTGGAGTCGGATATCTCCTGACGCATACTCTCTATCCGGGCATCGTATTCCTCTATCCTGCGGCTTGCCTCCTCATATCTGCTGTGGCTGTCGGACAGCTCCTTTTCCACACCGCTGATATCATTTGTCACAGCCTCGTATTTGGTCTCAAGCTCCTTTAGCAGTCCCTCATACCGCTCCGACTCCGCGAGGAAGATATTCACATCAAGCTTCTTCAGCTCTTCCTTTTTCTCAAGGTATATCTTTGCATTTTCCGACTGCTTTTTTAAGGGCTCTACCCTGCTCTCGACCTCCGAAAGTATGTCATTCAGTCTCACGAGATTTGCCTTCTCGCTGTCAAGCTTCTTTACAGCCGTATCCTTGCGCTTTCTGAACTTTACGATACCGCATGCCTCATCGAAGAGCTCACGCCGCTCCTCGGGCTTGCCCGACAGTATCTGATCTATCTTGCCCTGTCCGATGATGGAGTAGCCGTCCTGACCTATACCCGTATCATAAAAGAGCTCGTTTATATCCTTGAGTCTTACCGGATTGCCGTTTATAAGATAGTCGGATTCTCCCGACCGGTATACTCTTCTTGTGACCGATACCTCATCGTACTCCGTGGAAAGGACATGGTCGGAGTTGTCCATGGTGATCGTGACATAGGCATATCCCATGGGCTTCCTGATCTCGGTACCGGCGAATATGACATCCTGCATGGATGCGCCCCTGAGCTGTCTCGCACTCTGCTCTCCGAGCACCCATCTCACTGCATCGGACACGTTACTCTTACCGGAGCCGTTCGGCCCCACTATCCCTGTGATACCGTACTTGAAGTCCAGCTTTATCTTGTCTGCGAATGATTTGAAACCGTGTATCTCTATACTCTTTAAATACATATCCGTCCTTGTCCTTACTTTAATCTGCCCAGGGCATCATATGCCGCCTTTTGCTCGGCAGCCTTTTTTGAGCTCCCGTCAGCTCTGGATACCTCACTGCCGTCTATATACACTGCGCAGGTAAATACCTTTGCATGCTCAGGTCCCCTCTCATCTATCAGACGGTACTCGAGCTTTCCCGTCCTGCTTTGGATGAGATTCTGAAGCTTTGTCTTGGAGTCATGAAACATCACCCTGCGTTCGGCATCCGTGAGCACAAACCTTTCTATAAAGCTCCTTGCCTCGCTCATCCCCGAGTCCAGATAGATCGCTCCTATCACAGCCTCAAATACATCAGACACTATAGATGCCCTGTTACGACTGCCATGCATATCTTCTCCATGCCCGAGTATGATATGATCCGAAAGACCTATCTCTCCGGCACAGCCGGCGAGTGTCGGTTCGCATACAAGTGATGCCCTCAGGCTTGTCATCTCTCCTTCACGCATCCCGGGATTGTTCCTGTATATGAAATCGGATGATACAAGCTCTAAAACTGCATCGCCCAGAAACTCCAGCCTCTCATAGTCCTCACTGCCATCCTCCGTCATTTCGTTTTTGAATGACGAGTGGGTAAGGGCAGTGAGCAGCAGCTGCTTGTCCTTAAATACATATCCTATTTTCTCTTCAAGCTTCTCTATCGGATATACGTTGTTCATTTCAATACATCATTAAAGAGCCGGCACACTACCTCTGCCGGCTCGATAGCATTATACCCTCTACTTGTCAGTTCTTTTCTCTTGCAGCCTTAATAAGCTCTACGGCATCTCCTACCGTCTTGATGTTCTCCACCTCATCGGTGTCAACGGTCAGCTCAAACTCCTGCTCTATCCCCATGATGATCTGAAATACATCGAGCGAGTCCGCTCCGAGATCATCGGTAAAAGTAGTCTCAAGAGTGACCTCATCCTGATCTACGCTGAGTACCTCCGCAATGATTTCCTTCAGCTTTTCAAATTCCATTATCTGTTCCTCCCGTTTAATTAGTATCAGTATCCAGATCCAGATACTGCTTTATCTTCCCGTTCACGTCCTGTTCCTTGAATGTGATGCACTGTATTATCGAGTTTCTCACCTCATTCGCCTTTGCAGATCCGTGGGTCTTTACCACCAGCCCCTTCAGACCGAGCAGCGGTGCGCCCCCGTATTGTGCGGCATCAAATGCTGTAAGGGTCTCCTTGAGGGAATTCTTTATGAGCAGTGCACCTATCTTTGTGACAAGATTCTTCATCAGTGCTCCCTTCATCTTGGAGAGCAGCACCTTACCTACACCCTCATACATCTTCAGTGCCACGTTTCCGGCGAATGCTTCGCATACTATCACATCAGCTCCGCCTGCAGGTATCTCGCGTGCCTCTATTGAGCCGATGAAATTTATGTCGGTGCATGCTTTGAGCAGCGGATAAGTCTCCTTCACAAGAGCGTTTCCCTTTTCCTCCTCTACACCTATATTCAAGAGAGCCACTCTGGGTCTGTCTACTCCCATGGCATACTTCATATAGGCTGATCCCATCTTTGCAAACTGCACCAGATGAGAAGGTCTGGCATCTACATTTGCCCCGCAGTCCACCAGCAGAGATACTCCGTCGGCATTAGGTATGAGCGGAGCAAGAGGCGGTCTCTCCACTCCTCTTATCCTGCCTACGAGAAGCTGTCCTCCCGCAAGCACCGCGCCTGTACTGCCTGCCGATACGAAGGCATCGCATTTGCCCTCTTTGACCAGATTCATCGCCACCACGAGCGAAGAATCCTTTTTCTTCCTTATAGCCATGACGGGAGACTCATCCATCTCTATTATCTCGGTGGAATCCACCGTCTCTATCCGATCCGAAGGATAGGTGTATTTCGCAAGCTCCGCAGCTACGGCATCATGAGAGCCCACAAGAAACACCTTTACATTTCCGTTTTCGTTTACGGCATCTACAGCCCCTTTTACTATCTCTCCCGGAGCGTTGTCACCGCCCATCGCATCAAGTGCGACATTTACGTAATCACTCATATGTATCCATATCCTTCATTATCCTGCGCATGCATTTATGCCTACACACTTACTACACTATACAAGAGCCTATGACAAAAATCAAACGTATATGTCGCCCTATGCCTGCCCTTCATCATCCGACAGCTCTCCCGGCATGAAAATATGTCTGGTAGAGCCGAAATTCGACCTGTACACCTTCTTCCATATCTTCCATATATAAGGCCTGGTGATATACTCTCTGTCTATCTTTCCGGTATCCGCCAGTGCCGACACCTCTGTATAGAGCTGCTTCGTAAGCTCGGAATCAAACCTTATCTTCTTCATTTTATTCCCTTTCGCAAAAAAACTCCGGCATTCACCGGAGTTTCTGAGATCATTTTTAGTCCTGTTCCAGAACCTTTTTCTTGTTGTATGTCCCACACTCCTTACATACTCTGTGAGGGAGCATGAGCGAACCGCAGTTCGGACACTTCACAAGATTCATTGTATCCATTCTCCAATTAGCACGTCTCTGATCTCTGTGCCCCTTGGATGATTTATTCTTCGGACAGATTGACATTTCTCCACCTCCTTAACTGTCGGACTCCCGCCCTTATTCTATGATGAACGGACTGCATCCGTACTCGTCGTCACACTCGACATATTATAAAGACCCTTAGAGACTTTGTCAACGGGAAAATTATCACTTTTATTCGCTCTTCACGGCATTTCTCAGTATTGTCTCTACATCCGCGCCGATCACATCCAGCCCCTCGGCTTTTATCTGACTGACATCCGGTATACCGTAGAAAGCCTGCGCCATCGTCTTGACATACCCATAGCCGTAATCATCAGAGATGATCGGACCTCCCGCAGTAGTCACATATATGAGCTTTTGTGCTTTACAGAGTCCTCTCGGCCTGCCGTCCTCTGTATATTCAAACGTAAGGCCGACTACATTGATCTGCTCGAAGTATGCCTTAAGTATTGCCGGAAAGGACAGATCCCAATACGGTGCCGCCACAATGATCATATCCGCTTCTGCAAACTGTACGGCAAGAGCATAAGCGGGGTCGGTAAAGCATCTCTTCTCTGACGCTGCATTACGGGATATGATAAACTCTTCATCCCTTATCGCGTATACTTCAGCTGCCCGGATCTCCTCTACCTCGTCATTTTCCGTCCGCAAGCCTTTTATCACCTGCTCCGCGAGTCTCCTGGTCCTTGATTCTTTTCTCACACAGGCATTTACGAATAAAATCCTCACAATTTATCCCTCCCTTACCGTTACCTTATCGGTTTTTATGTCCTGAAGCAAAAAACAAAAGCAAGACAACCGACACTATGACCGCGCCCAGTGTATCGAGACCGATATCTATGAGCTCAAAGGCTCTGCCGGGCACGAAGTACTGATGTATCTCATCCGTACAGGCATATATAAAGCATACTGCAAGACACGACAGGATCACTGTGTATCTGCTTGAAACAAAGAGTCTCATAGCCATATACAGGAGTATAAAGAGTACGGCATACT
>JAGBNR010000077.1 GCA_017634315.1 Lachnospiraceae bacterium | reverse complement strand
GGTATATGCAGAAAAACGTGGAAACGCTCGCGGCACGCGCCATACTATCAGACGGTGCGGGAGAAGGCGATGTGATAAGCATTGACTGTGACCGTTCTCAGGCCGAGGGCGCACTTACGGCAAGCATCATTCATTAAGGGCAGACAGTACAAGACCCGTTCCGGTATCCCACCTCCGGAACGGGTCGATGTTATAGGAGAAATATAAATGTATGTATGTCATGCGTTAGCTTTAACTAACTGACAAAAAGTATGTTAGCATATGCTAACTCGAAATGCAAGTACTTTTTTAAATCAAAACAGAAATCTAGAACCGTCGTAATACGTGAGAACGAGAGCAGCAACGGCAAACAGAACCGCAAAGATCATTACTGCAGCATCGCTCTTTCCCGGTCTCCGGTAAGAGTACCAGGTGCGCTTATTCTTCTTCCCGAAGCCTCTTAGCTCCATGGCATTGCTGACTACATCTATCCTGTCCATAGTGGAGAAGAGCAACGGGAAGATGATAGCTGCCACATTTTTGATACGGGCCGGAAGACTTGCTTTTGAAGACATCTCTATACCGCGCGCCTCCTGTGCATTGCGTATCCGGGTAAAATCATCCTGCACATCGGGTATATAGCGCAGTGCTATGGCAAAAGAATATGCAAAGGTGTACGGCACCCCTGCCTTATTAAGTGAAGCCGCAAACTCGCTGGGATCAGTCGTCACAAGAAATACAAAGATCGCCGGTGCGATATTCAGGTACTTCAGAAGTACATTAAATTCATAAAAGAGCTGTTCCTTCGTAAGATAGACATCTCCGAAAAGATGCAGGATATCCGTTCTTGTCCCGTATATCTCGCACCCCTGATACGGCGCGAATACAAAGATGAAAAAAAGATTGAGCGTCATAAAGAGCATGAGCAGCTTGAAAACAGCCGATATCTGTTTCCATTCGGTACGTGACATGGCAAAGATGACAGCAGAAATCGCTACCATTGTCACAAGCACTCTTGTATCGAAGGTCAATGCACTGACAATGCACCATATGATAAAGAACATAAGCTTCGTAAATCCGGTCAGCCTGTGTATCCACGTATCCCTTGCCTCATAAGAGATCATCCTCGTCATGGCATTGCCCCCTTCTGCCTGAGTCCCCGCTCATAGCCTATAAACCGCTGTACGAATTCGGACGGAGGCTCTATACCGCACCTTACGGCAAGATCATACAAGGATGTTCTTTTCAGATAAGCCGCCTCGGAGGTTGCTTTATCCGTAAGCACCTCACTCGGAGGTGCATCCGCTATCAGTCTGCCACCCGTGAGGACCAGTGCTCTGTCGGTATATTCCAACATCAGATGCATATCATGTGTGATCATGATGATGGTAAGCCCCATATCCTCATTAAGCCTTTTCAGGAATTCCATTATCTCGGTATAACGCCTGTAGTCCTGTCCGGCGGTAGGCTCATCAAGTATCATTATCTCCGGCTTCATGACAAGTATCGAGGCTATAGTCACCCTTTTCTTCTGCCCGAAGGAAAGAGCTCCTACCGGCCAGTTCCTGTACGGATACAGACCGCATATCTTAAGCGTCTCTTCGACCCTTGAGTCTATCTCAGCCTGAGGTACTCCCCTTACCGCAAGCCCCAGACCTACCTCTTCTCGTATCATCGGCTTGCTTATCATCTGACCGGGGCTCTGCATCACCAGACCGATCCTTTCACCTCTCTCGCTTACAGAAAGCGGTGATATATCCCTGCCTGACAGCAGTATGCTCCCCGAGTCCGGCTTTATAAATCCGCATATGATAGACGAAAGAGTCGACTTACCTGCGCCGTTTTGACCCACCAGACTGATCATCTCACCCTTCCTGACATCAAACGACACTCCCTTCAGCACTGACTCTCCCTCAATGTATGAGAATCTGAGATCCTTCACCTCGAGGATCTTCTCGTCTGATACATCCGCCTTATCACGTCCGGTGCTTTTGAACCAGCTACGCAGCTCTTCTGCATAGGGAAGCACGTTCATAGTGTCTACATGCTGCGGTCGATCCTCTGCCTTTATCTCTACACCCGCATGCTTTAGTGCTGTGATATATAAAGGCTCTCTGATACCCTCTCTGATGAGCACATCGGAGGCCAGCAGCTCATCCGGAGTCATATCAGCGACTATACGTCCCTCGCCTATCACCACGATACGATCCACATCCTTATACAAGACATCTTCCAGTCTGTGTTCAATGATGACCACCGTAACATCTCTCCGCTTCATGATGTCATCTATGAGCGAGATCGTATATTTACCCGTGGCAGGATCAAGATTAGCCAGAGGCTCATCAAAAAGAAGTATGTCCACATCATCCACGAGTACCCCGGCCATGGATACTCTCTGCTTCTGTCCGCCCGAAAGCTCGTTCGGCGAGTGCTTCATATAGTCCGTCATATCGGTAAGCCTCGCTGCCTCATCCACTTTGGCATACATGTCTTCCCGCGATACGGCATCGTTTTCCAGAGCGAATGCTATATCCTCGGCAACCGTCAGACCTATGAACTGTCCGTCAGTATCCTGCAGCACCGTTCCTACCTTTTTGGACATACCAAAAACGCCCTCAGCAGCCGGTGTCATCCCGTCAACAGTGAGAGACCCCTGTATCTCTCCCGGGAGCGAGCACGGTATGAGCGCGTTTATACAATGAGCCAGAGTGGACTTACCGGAGCCGGAAGGTCCTGCTATAAGGACCTTCTCTCCGGGATATATCTTTAGATTTATATCTGTAAGTGTAGGCTCAGTCTGAGACTTATATTTAAATGAAAAATCCCTGAACTCTATGATAGGGTCCATCGGTCGTTTCAGTCTTCCTTCTTAAGATCCCGGGACTGTCCTGCCACCTTTGAATATGCGACTGCCAGAATGGTCCCGAGTATACCTATGATGATGACATTACCGAGCCATGCAAAAAATCCCTGTGCAAACACCTTGTTTGCAGGCTCAGCGTATACCAGTATATCGAGTACCGGAGCCACCACTATCCATGCGATCGCATTTGCCACAGCCTGTACCACATTAAAGAATACGATAGTCTTTGTGCTGACAAAGCCGCCTTCCTTTATTGCATACTTCCTTGCAAAGAGACCGATACCTACTCCGACTACCGCCTCGGGAAATACCCAGCTCCACCATACCGAGCCATAAAAGAGCGCATCACCGAGTGCATGTCCCAAAAGACCGATCACGCCGCCTACTATGGGACCGAATACCGCAGACATAAATGCAAGTACGGCCATTCTGGGCTGCAATGCCGTGTTGGGAACAAATCCAAGCGGTACCTGTACTGTCGTCAGCACTGTAAAGAGTGCCGTACCGATACCCATAGCGACCACTTCTCTGATACATAATTTCTTGTCCATAAGTATATCCTCCAAAATAAAACATATGGTTTTCACTTGTTCAAGTTTATCACATTTCGGTAAGGATATGTAGTTTTATTTGGCTGAACAGATAAGCTCTGTTTATGGTATGATTATAATAATAGTATCTGACAAAAGGAGCTGAACAATGAAAAAGATCGCTGTAGCCGGAACCGGATATGTAGGTATGTCCATGGCAGTTCTCTTATCTGAATACAATGAAGTCACCGCGGTGGATGTGATCCCCGAAAAAGTCGACAAGATAAATAAGCGCATATCTCCAATAGAGGATGAATATATCGAGAAATATCTTTCGGAAAAGGAGCTGCACCTCACCGCAACGCTTGACGGTGCCTCGGCCTACAGGGATGCCGACATCGTCATCATAGCCGCACCGACCAATTATGACCCGAAGAAGAATTTCTTCGACTGCTCTCATGTCGAAGAGGTAATAAAGCTGGTAATGAGTGTTAACGACCATTGCACCATGATCATTAAAAGCACCATACCCGTAGGCTATACCATGTCCGTCCGAAAAAAATACAATACCGACAGGATCATTTTCAGCCCTGAGTTTCTAAGGGAGTCAAAGGCTCTCTATGACAATCTGTATCCCTCACGTATCATCGTAGGATATGACATCGCAGGAGATGATAAGGCCGTGAGCGATACTCTCGGAGAGGCATCGCCCAGACTCTCAAAAAGCAGGGCAGAGGAATTTGCCGCATTACTTACACAGGCATCCCTTAAGGAAAATGTGCCTGTCCTTATCATGGGGCTCACCGAGGCCGAGGCAGTAAAGCTCTTTGCAAACACCTATCTGGCACTCCGTGTATCCTATTTCAACGAGCTCGATACCTATGCCGAGACAAAAGGACTCATAACACAGGATATCATCAAGGGTGTCTGTCTCGATCCCCGCATAGGCGATCAGTACAACAATCCATCCTTCGGCTACGGCGGATACTGTCTGCCCAAGGACTCAAAGCAACTGCTCGCCAACTATCAGGATGTACCCGAAAATCTGATACAGGCGATAGTGGACAGCAACCGCACAAGAAAGGACTATATCTCGGACAAGGTCCTCGAAATGGCAGGTGCCTATGTAGGCTCTGATACATGGAGCCGCAGCCGTGAGCATGATGTGACTATAGGTGTATACAGGCTTACGATGAAGGCAGGCTCCGATAACTTCCGCCAGTCTTCGATACAGGGCATCATGAAGCGCGTGAAGTCAAAGGGCGCGACAGTCATCATATATGAGCCTGCTCTAGAGGACGGAGATACCTTCTTCGGCTCACTCGTCGTAAATGATCTTGATGAGTTTAAGAAAAAAAGTGACTGCATCATTGCTAACCGTTACGACGCAGTCCTTGATGATGTGAGTGATAAGGTCTATACAAGAGATATCTTTAGGAGAGACTGACTCTTTGATTACGCATTACGCTGTCTCAAGCTCAGCCGTGACCTCTTTATTAAGCTTCTTAAAGAATATCAGCGTAAGTGCGAGCGATACAAGCTCAGATATCGGAAAAGCCCACCATACGATATCC
>JAGBNR010000076.1 GCA_017634315.1 Lachnospiraceae bacterium | reverse complement strand
GTGCTGGCCTTCCTGCTGTCGCTCATAGTGATAGGGAGTATAGGCTATGATCTGCCGGTGCTGCACTCTGTCATAGAGGGATATCCGGCCGAAGAAGCCGGGCTTGCCGGAGGCGACAGGATAGTGTCGATAAACGGCAGAAAGACATACATATACAGAGATATCACCATGTGGACGATGTTTAATGAAGGCGTACAGACCGAGGTGGTGTATGAAAGGGACGGCACCTTATGTACGGCACTCATCACTCCCAAGTACAGCGAGGAGGACGGCAGATATCTCTTCGGCTTCAGAGGACCGATGGAATATACAAAGGGGAATCCCCTTCAGGTAATACGATACTCTGCTGTGGAGGTCAGGTACTGGGTAGAGATCACGATAAAGAGCCTTATCATGCTATTCAGGGGCAGATTTACCGTAAATGATCTGTCCGGTCCCGTAGGTATGGCGGAGGTAGTCGGAGATGTCTATGAGAGCTCAAAGCCGAGCGGGGCATTTTATGTATGGATCAATATGCTGTCGCTTATCGTACTCTTAAGTGCGGATATCGGCGTGATGAATCTGCTGCCTTTTCCGGCACTTGACGGAGGACGGCTTATCTTTGTCATTTATGAAGCGGTGAGCGGAAGAAAGCCGAGTGAAAAGGTAGAGGGTGTCATTAATCTTATAGGTATGTCCTTCCTCATGGTTCTCATGGTCTACGTCATGTTCCATGATATATCCAGACTGATGCAGTGATACTTCAATGTTACTGTTCACAGTCGAATTTGCAAATATAAATATCCTGTGATAATATCTATACACTTATCATTTTAATCTTTTATTCTTTAGTGTTTCACTAGAAACTACACCAAAGGCATAAAGCATCGGAGGCACTATGTATCTATCAGACGGCAGATACAGGGTGATAGGCGAGCTGGGGTCAGGCGGCTTCGGCAGCGTATATCTTGCAGAGGATCAGACTCTTCGCAAGATGTGGGCGATCAAAAAGATCCCGGAGGGTCTGTTAAAGGAGGCGGCAGAGGCCGAGCTGTCGGTACTCACAAGGGCATCGCATCCCGGCATCGTCCGTATCACCGATGTATTCAGGACAGACGGTCACATCTATATCGTAATGGATCATGTGAAAGGCATGAATCTGTCTAAGCTAATAAGATCCGGTATCAAAATACCGGAAAAAACACTGTTTACTTGGATCATCGAGATCTGTGATGCCGTCAGCTATCTGCACGGTATGAGTCCTCCGGTGATCATAAGGGATCTTAAGCCTGACAATATCATGGTGCGTCCCGAAGGACATATCATACTCATTGATTTCGGTGCGGCTTCTGTCAGCAAAGGCACTCCTGAAGACTATGTGTGCGGGAGTAAGGGATACATGGCACCCGAGCAGCTGACACAGGGTAAGACAGACGAAAGAAGCGATATCTTTTCTCTCGGAAGAGTGATCGCTTTTGCCGCAGGAGATAAAAAAACGTTCGGTCTTAATTATGTCGTGAAAAGATGTACCGCATCGGATCCTGACAGGAGATACAAAAATGCCGGACAGATAAAACGTGACATCCTTATCTTAAGTAATCTCGGAAAAAGCGCGATCGTGCTGATCATCATACTGATCATCGGACTGTTCATCACGGTAAATACAATAAAAGAGACAGAAGAGCTAAATGCCGCGGCAGCCGCGGAGCAGGCGTATTCCCAAGCTCTGATGTGCTTCTATGATCTGAAGGATTATGAAGATACCGCAAGATATCTTAAGAATGTACCCGAGGAGACCTATCCCGAGAGCAGGTACTATCTGCAGATCAGCACTATGCTTTCCGGAGCGTCATCCGACAGGACAGAGCTGTGGGAGATACTTGAGGAGTTTTGCAGCTTTAACGAGAGCAGTGCTTCTGAGATCGGAGCTGACAGGTACATAAAAAACACTTTGTGCATAGCAAAGACATATATATCATCCGATGAGAAAGGAGAAGGGTATGAGAAAGCGGAGAAGACGCTTAAAAAGGCACTCTGTGGCGGATATAAAGATAAGATATCCGCCGGATATGAAGCGGAGACGATAAGGCTTATGATAAACAGCCTTATTTCTGAGGGGAGGCTGAACGAAGAAAAAAAGAAGGCCAAATATGAGGAGGCGATAAGCTTTCTTTCGAGGCTTGAAAGGCTGGACGAGGATGCCGGAGACAGTGACTCGGCTGTCCGTGACATTACAGACACAGCCCTGCTTTATACGGAAATCAAAGAATATGATAAGGCACTGGAGGCATATGCAAGGGCAGAGAGGGAGTATCCGGGTAATGCCAAGCTCGGATATATACAGCACATACTGCTGCTCATGCGATGTGAGAGACCGAAGGCTGAGATAGAAAGGGTATGGGAGACGGCACTTGAGGCAGGGATCACCCGTGATGAAGATTATGAGATAGTAAAAGAAAGGATGGATGCATATGACAAGGATATATAAGATGATATACATTGCTGTATTTGTTACTGCTTTTGTGACAGCGCACGCAGTCGGAGCTCACGCCGCGGTACTGCGGGAAGAATATGTCGCGGCATATGACATGGCAGGGCATGAGGTCATGTTTGATGATGACGGACATACGGAAAATGCCGGACCGGTCAGATTTGTATTTGATACGGAGCTGCTATCGGATGGCGAGATGTATCTGAGTGAGACCGGGAGTACCTTTGATCCGGTAGAGGACGGGGAATATACGTTATATCCTGAAAGCGGTATATCCGGGGTAAGGTTCTATCTGAAGGAAGGTGACGGGAGTCTGACGGGGCTGTGTAAGGGAAGGCTCAGTGTTTCCTTCACGGAGGAAGACAGCAGAGAGCCCGAGGCATATGTAGCAGAGTCGGACGAGGGGTATGTTATACATGTGAAGCCCTTGATATATTCGCATGTATTTGTAAAGGTAAAGGGCGGAAAGAACGGCTTTGAGGATGAGATAA
The DNA here is from genome assembly GCA_017634315.1 of Lachnospiraceae bacterium. Classification (GTDB taxonomy): domain Bacteria; phylum Bacillota; class Clostridia; order Lachnospirales; family Lachnospiraceae; genus NK4A144. The sequence continues at coordinate 12,436 of JAGBNR010000076.1, read as the reverse complement.
AAAGTGATACCGAGGTATCAGTATGTGAGGACGGTATCTATGATATAGCGGTATACAGTGAGGATGGACTGGGACACAGGACCTATGCGGATATCGAAAGCCGTCTCATGCTTGACAGGAAGCCGCCTGTGCTGTACGAAACGGAGCCCGGGGTGATGGTATCAAAGGAGGACATGAGCTTTTCGTTCAAGGCATCCGATGAAGTATCCGGAGTAGAGGGGATATACGTTAAGGCAGGAGACGCGGAGCCGGTAAGAGCAGACAGTATAGAGCTGCGTGCGCCGTTCAGGGGAAAGGTGGAGTACTGGGCTGTGGACAATGCAGGCAACATATCGGAAAAGGTATGTCTCGGAGAAGATATCATGGTGGATGATAAGGCTCCGGCTCTTAAGATACATGCCGGGAGCGTATCGGAGGACAGGATCATGCTGTACGCCACGGCAGAGGATGACCTGTCGGGTACGGAGACCATAGAGGTATATGACGGGAGCAGAAGGATATATGCCGGAGAGGGAGATGAAGCAAGGCTTGCTGTAGAGCTTTCCGCTCTTTCATACGGCGATCACATATATAAGGCTACAGCATGCGACAGAGCCGGCAACCGTGCCTCGGGAAGCTTCACTCTCACGAAGAAGGACGGTATAGCTCCTGTCATAAGACTGAGCGGAGCAGACGACAGGGGTGTGTACGGAGAGTCTGTGGAGATAAGGGTTTCGGTATCCGATGACTCCGCAGAGAGGTGTGAAGCATCGGAGACTGTCACGGAATACTCGCTTGCCGGTGAATACCGCGGAGAGACGGTAGCACATGCCGAAAGGCTGACATTTGACAAGAGCGGGGTATATATACTCAGGGTCGAGGCATCGGATAGTGAAGGAAATATATCAAGAAAGAGTATCGGCTTTGCCATAGACAGGGAGGCACCTGAGATCAACGGCATGGAAGGGCTTGAGGGGAGTGATCTCAAGAGCTTTATGATGGAAAAGACCGGGGATCTCGTGACGGATGACAGTCCGGTAAATTATGACATAATGCTGAACGGCGTCAGATATGACGGGGGCGAGATAAATGAAAGCGGCAGATACAGGCTTAAGATATATGCGGTCGACGAGCTCGGCAACACGGCGACAAAGGATATAGGATTTAATATCAAAAAGTGATAAAATCTTACTCATGTACAGAGATAATACAAAGGTGATCCGTATAGGAGACCGTGTCATCGGAGGCGGCAATCCCATACTGATCCAATCCATGACAAATACCAAGACTGCTGATGTCGAAGCTACCGCAGGGCAGATATTGAGACTGGAGGAGGCAGGATGCGATATCGTGAGATGTACCGTGCCCGACAGTGAGGCGGCAAAGGCAATAGGCAGGATAAAGGAGCGTATCCACATACCGCTCGTGGCGGATATACATTTTGATTACCGCATGGCTATAGAGGCTATAGCTAACGGTGCGGACAAGATAAGGATCAATCCCGGCAACATAGGCGGTGAGGATAATCTTATCAAGGTAGTCAATGCGGCCAAGGAAAGAGATATACCCATCAGGGTCGGTGTGAACTCAGGCTCTCTCGAAAAGGAGCTCGTGGACCGCTATGGCGGTGTCACGGCAGAGGGTATAGTGGAGTCCGCGCTTGACAAGGTGCATATGATCGAAGGAGCAGGCTATGAGAATATCGTGGTGTCCATAAAGTCCTCCGATGTGTTAATGGCGGTAAGGGCCCATGAGAAACTCGCACCGGTTTGCCCCTATCCTCTTCATGTAGGCATCACTGAGGCAGGGAGCCTGATATCCGGTAATATCAAATCCGGTATGGGTATCGGGATAATACTGTATGAGGGTATCGGTGATACCATAAGAGTTTCGCTTACGGGAGATCCGGTGGAAGAGGTGAAGAGCGCGCGCATCATCCTAAGGTCACTCGGACTCCGTACCGGCGGCATAGAGGTGGTGTCCTGCCCTACATGCGGACGTACCAACATCGATCTGATCGAGCTCGTCGGAAGGGTCGAAAAGATGCTTGAAAAATACAGCAGATATGACCTCAAGGTGGCGGTCATGGGCTGTGCCGTAAACGGGCCCGGAGAGGCGAAGGAAGCCGATATCGGAGTCGCCGGAGGCAACGGCGAGGGTCTCATCTTCAGAAAGGGTGAGATCATCAGAAAAGTCAGCGAATCAGAGATACTTCAGGCACTTGAAGATGAGATCAGAAAAACCGTTTTTTGAAGTATTTCCCAAATATATACCGGGTTCGGAGGATATAAAGGGTCTTCTTGACAATGCCACGGTATCACGCGTGGTGATGAACTCCGAAAGGACCATGGTAGCCGTTTATATCGAATGTCCCTACATCATCCACAGGGACGAGATCTATGTCGTCCAAAAGGAGATGGCCCGTACCTTCGACCCCAAGGGAAGGACACGGGTCGTCATTCATGAGCACTTCAGGCTTTCAAGCCAGTACAATGCCGAGAGCTTTTACAATGAATACAAGGGTAGCATAGGGTATGAGCTGAAGGTGTCGCATCCGATCATGTATTCCATATATCACAGCTCCGTAAAGAGCTTTCCCGAGAGTGACCGGCTGCATATCGTCATGCCGGATACCGTGGTGGCGCATGATACGGCGGATGAGCTGGAGGAGTTTCTTACGGGGATATTTACAGACCGGGCGGGACTTAAATGCAGTGTAAGGATAGAATACGAAAAGGCAGAGACTGCGCCGGAGAGACTTGAAGCGGAACGCCGCGTACAGCAGGAGATAGCCGTCATATCGGGAAGACTGGCGAAAGCGAAGGAGGCACCTAAGGAGACAAAAGCAGCATATGCGAGACGTACTCCGGGCAGTGGCAGGAAGGGCGCGTCTGACGGCAATACGAAGGACAGACCGGTACGCTCTTACACCGGAGGCTCAAGCGGCGGAGGAGTAAAGAGATCGGATGATCCCGATGTCATATACAGGGGAGATGTGCAGGAGCCCGCTGTCCCCATATCGGAGATAGAGGGCGAGGTCGGTGATGTCACGGTCAGAGGAGAGATAAAGGACTACGAAGAAAAGGAAGTAAAGAACGGGACTCTTCTCCTTATGAAGTTTAATATCACTGACTACACAGACACCATAGGTGTCCGTCTGTTTGTGGATACGGAAGAAGGTAAGAGGCTGAAGAAGGACATACATCCCGGCAGCTTTATAAAGCTGCGCGGTGCGGTCACTATAGGCAAGTATGAGCGGGAGCCGGCCCTGAATATGATAAAGGGCATCAGGAGGATACCTGATTTCAGAGTAAAGAGAGAGGACCCCGCGGTAAGAAAGAGGGTAGAGCTTCACTGTCATACGAAAATGAGCAACATGGACGCGGTATGCGATGTCGAGGACGTATTAAAGACCGCAGACAGATGGGGCTGGAGCGCACTTGCCATCACTGATCACGGCTCGGTGCAGGCTTTTCCGACTGCAGGGCACATGAAGTTTGAAAACAAGGATTTTAAGATAATATACGGCATGGAAGGCTACATGGTGGACGATATGAAGACCGCCGTGGATATGACCGGTGATCCCGATACGGATATCCCGCACAGACTCGACGATACCTTCTGTGTCTTTGATATAGAGACCACCGGATTTTCACCCGTACACAACCGCATCATAGAGATAGGCGCGGTGATAGTGCAAAACGGTGTGGTAGTGGACAGATATGATGAGTTTGTAAATCCCGAGGTACCTATCCCCTACCGCATCACAAAGCTGACCACCATCACGGACAACATGGTAAAGGATGCCGATACCATCGACAAGGTACTGCCGAGATTTCTGGAGTTTTCAAGAGGGGCAGTCATGGTGGGACACAATGTCACGTTTGATATCTCGTTCATAGCCGAGAATGCAAAACGTCTCGGCATACCCTTCGACAGAGTATATGCGGATACACTGATGATCTCAAGGATACTCCTGCCAAAGCTCGGCAATCACAGACTTGACCGTGTGGCAAAGGAGCTGGGCGTGATACTGACCCAGCACCACAGAGCAGTGGACGATGCCACTGCCACAGGGGGCATATGGGTAAAGCTCTGCGAGCTCATGAAGGATCAGGGCATAGAGGAGATCGGAGATATAAAGGACAGGCTGTCACTTCCCGATGATGCGATGAAGCATCTGATGCCCTTTCATGTCACGCTGCTCGCAAAGAACGAAACGGGAAGAGTGAATCTGTACAGGCTTGTTTCCATGTCTCACGTAAAGTATTTCGGAGGCACCTATGAGCAGGTGCCGAGGATACCGAAGAGCGAGCTGATAAAGCACAGGGAGGGTCTTATCATAGGGAGCGCATGTGCGAGGGGTGAGCTCTACAGGGCAATAGAGGATGACAGACCCGAGAGTGAGATAGCAGGTATAGTCAGCTTTTATGATTTTCTTGAGATACAGCCTGCGGAGAATAATTTCCTGCTTATAGACGGAGACAATGATGTAGACTCCATGGAGGATCTGCAGAAGATCAACCGCAGGATAGTGGAGCTCGGAGAGCAGCACTTAAAGCCCGTATGCGCTACGGGTGACGTACATTTCCTTGATCCGGAGGATGAAGCGTATCGAAGGATAATAAAATACGGCAGGGGTAAGGACAAGGATATGACCGCGGAGAAGATCCGGGAGAAGGACAGACTGGTCACACAGCCGCCGCTTTTCCTTCACACGACGGATGAGATGCTTGAGCGGTTTCAGTATCTCGGATCGGATAAGGCCAGAGAGGTAGTCATAGACAATACCAATCTGATCGCGGATATGGTGGATTATATCAGGCCGGTAAGACCCGATAAATGTCCGCCTGTGATAGAGCATTCGGATGATATACTAAGGGATATCTGCACCAGAAGGGCACATGAGCTGTACGGCGATGAACTGCCGGAGGTGGTACGGGATCGTATGGATACGGAGCTTAAGTCGATCATAGGAAACGGATATGCAGTCATGTATATCATAGCCCAGAAGCTCGTGTGGAAGAGTAACGAGGACGGATATCTGGTAGGAAGCCGCGGATCGGTGGGATCGTCCTTTGCCGCCTATCTTGCAGGCATCACCGAGGTCAATTCGCTGCGGCCGCATTACCTGTGTCCCGGATGCAAGTATTCCGACTTTGATTCGGATATAGTGATGAAGTATCACGAGAGCAATACCTGCGGCATAGATCTGCCGGATGCGGTGTGTCCGGAGTGCGGGGAAAAGCTTCAGAAGATGGGCTTTGACATACCCTTTGAGACCTTCCTGGGCTTTAAGGGCGATAAGGAGCCTGATATAGATCTCAATTTCTCATCGGACTATCAGTCCAAGTCCCATAAATATACCGAGGTCATCTTCGGAGCGGATCATGCCTTCAGAGCGGGCACGGTCTCGACCATGCAGGTGGATACCGCATACGGCTATGTCAAAAAGTATTTTGAAGATCACGGGGTACATGCCAGGTCTGCGGAGATGAGCCGGATAGCCACCGAATGCACAGGCATACTCAGGACGACAGGACAGCATCCTGGAGGCATAGTCGTGCTGCCGCACGGGGAGGAGATGGATTCGTTTACCCCTGTGCAGCATCCGGCCGACAAGATGGACGACCCTGTGATCACCACGCATTTCGACTTCCACTCGATAGATCATAACCTTTTGAAGCTGGACAACCTCGGACATCAGGACCCAGCCATGATCAAATTTCTGCAGGATATCACCGGTGTCGATCCGACCGGCATACCGCTTGATGATAAAAAGGTAATGACACTTTTCAAGGATACCTCGGCACTGGGGATCACTCCGGGTGATATAGGCGGCACACCGAACGGGTCTATGGGGCTGCCTGAATTCGGTACCGACAATGCCATAAACATGGTAATGGAGGCAAAGCCGCAGAATTTCACGGATCTTGTCAGGATATCGGGTCTCTCTCACGGTACCGCCGTATGGCAGGGCAATGCCGAAGAGCTCATAAAGAGCGGCACTGCGACACTGGATACCTGTATATGCTGCCGTGATGACATCATGCTGTATCTTATAGGCAAAGGAGTGGACAGCCAGAAGTCCTTTAAGATAATGGAGAATGTCAGAAAGGGAAAGGTCGCAAAGGGCAAGTGCCCCGAGTGGGAGGACTGGAAACAGGATATGCTGGATCACGGAGTGCCGGAGTGGTATGTAAAGTCCTGCCATACGATAGAGTATATGTTTCCAAAGGCTCATGCGGCAGCCTACGTCATGATGGCATACAGGATAGCATGGTTTAAGGTGTACATGCCTTTGGCATATTACTGCGGTTTCTTCACTATAAGAGCCAAGGGCTTTTCGTATGAGAAGTGCTGCCAGGGACCTGTAGTGCTGTCCGGGATAATCGAGGATTACAAGAGAAGAAAGGATTTCCTCAGTGATCCCGAAAAGGATGAGCTGCATGACATGAGGATAGTGCAGGAGATGTACGCGAGAGGTCTTGAGTTTTGTCCTATAGATCTGAACAGGGTATCCGCGAGAGACTTTCAGATCATAGACGGCAGGATAATGCCGGCACTTTCTTCGATATCGGGCATAGGACCCAAGGCGGCGGATGCCATCATAAGCCGGATCTCATCATCTCCGGACAAGGGACCGTTTCTTTCAAGGGATGACTTTTGCGCGAGGAGCGGTGCATCGCCGTCGGTAGCGGACAAGCTTCAGGAGGTGGGGGTGCTGGGAGATCTCCCGGAGTCCAACCAGCTCTCGCTGTTTGATCTGTAGAAGGTGGGCAACCGGCTTTGACACATTTTATATATATATAATAGAATAAAACCGAAATTTCCATGAAAGGATACATCGCAGACATGGACGAAAATACAGAGAAGAAAAAGAATCACAGGAAGCATTATCGGAACAGGAATAAAGATAAAGCGAAGCGGGACAAGGCCGAAGAGCAGAAAAAGAATGACGGACAGGACAAAAAGTCCGACCGTCCCGACAGACCTGACAGGCACGGCAGACAGAAAAAACAGGACTTCCCCAGGAAGCAGGGGATAAAGCCGGATGCAAGGGACAAAGCGGATACAGCCACCGAGGAGGATCTTGAGGAGATATCCTCAAGGAGTAAGAGAGAGCCTGCAGAGCCCGTTTTCGAGTTTACATGGGGTGATGCATGGGGTCTGTACGGCACAGGCTATCATGTGGTGATCAAGGATAATGAGGAGAATAAGGATAAGCTTTATCTTTCATGGTCGGTAGACTTAAAGTACGGAGAGATGCGTATCAGCCAAAAGCTTCAGGAGTTTCTGGACGATATCAAGGCATGCGGAGTACAGTCATGGGACGGACAGAGGTATACCAGACCCGGCATAATAGACGGTGATACCTGGTACTTTAAGGTAAACAGCCTTGCTGTCAAGTCCGAGGCTCAGGGTACAAATGAATATCCGGCGGAATGGAAGCAGCTGCTGTGCTGCCTGCATGAGAAATGGGGCGTGCCGGTTTCAAAAAGAGAGCAATGGGAGTAATGATTTTTCCCTGTGATTAGTGTATAATAATTCTAAATCTATATTAAGGGGTACTTATTATGGAAAGAAAGGGTAAGCTGGTAAGGGAACTGGTCATTATCGCAGTAGTGGCCGTGGCAGTCGTGGCTGTCTGCCTCAATATTTTCAGCGTGATCACCATGCGCAGCATATATAAGAGCATGGGAGAAGAGGAGCTCAAAGCGGCAGTGGTACAGCTGGCGGATGAGGTGGAGCATGAGTACAGCGGAGACTGGTTTGTGGACAGTGACGGATTTCTTCGTAAGGGCGGCAGTATGGTGGGCGATACTTATGAGGAGCAGTTTGATCTCCTTCATGAGAAGACAGGCATTGATTATACGCTTTTCATAGGTCCGACCAGATACGTGACCACCATATATAAGGCAGGCACACAGGAGAAGGCAGTGGGCACCGATGCCTCGGATGCGGTCATAGCCGCAGTGCTTAACGGAGGGGCGGACTACTTTGACTCCAACGTGGAAATACAGGGATCGAAATACTATGCATATTATATCCCTATCTACGGCACCAAGGGTGACATACAGGGTATGGTATTTGCAGGCAGATCCAAGGAGGAGTTTGACGATCATATCATGAGCACTACCGTAAAGATGGTATGCATCTCCATTTTCTTTGTGGTGCTTGTTGCAGTGTTGGGTATGATAACGGACAGAAAGGTATCACCCCTGATGCAGTCCATAGCACAGGGGCTGCATGATCTTGCAGATGGAGATCTTACCGTAAGGACAGATGAGAGGGCTCTGGCAAGGAAGGATGAGATAGGCATCATTGCCGAGTCTGCCGAGAAGCTTGAGCACAGGCTCAGAGATGTGATAGGTACATCGAGAGATCTGGCAAGAGATGTTACAAACAGCGGTCAGGAGCTCGCAGGCTCAGCCAATCAGGCTTCCGATGCTTCAGGTCAGGTGTCAAATGCAGTGGAAGAGATAAGCCGCGGCGCGGTATCACAGGCGGAGAGCATACAGACGGCTGCTACCAGTACATCTGATATGGGCGTGGATATCGATAGCATTACCGGCAGTATAAATGAGCTTTCGGAGCAGGCATCGGCTATGAATGATGCGTGTACGGCAGCTATGAAGGCACTTGAAAAGCTGGTAGCCCAAAACAGCCATGTCGTAGAATCAATGGGGAATGTAGGCAGGCAGATACAGAATACCAACGATGCCGTGCAGAACATCGCAGAGGCTTCAAACATCATCACGGCGATATCCGAACAGACCAATCTGCTTTCGCTCAATGCATCCATAGAGGCAGCAAGAGCTGGCGAGGCCGGCAGAGGATTTGCGGTGGTCGCCACAGAGATCGGATCACTTGCGGATCAGTCAAGGGATGCTGCGGTCAAGATATCCGAGATAGTGAAGAATCTTGTGGATGAGTCTGAAAAGACCATGGCCGATCTTGAAGAGGTAAATAAGGGAGTGGAAGAGCAGAATGCCCAGCTCGACTATACCAAGGAAGATATGAATCGTATGGAAGAGGGCGTAAGGTCAGTTATGGACGGGACTAATGATATCACGGGACGCGTAGGCAATCTGACAAATGCCAAGAATAACGTGGTCGGAGTGATAGATGACCTTTCGGCTATTTCCGAAGAGAATGCAGCGTCTACTCAGCAGACCAATGCATCAATGCAGGAACTCAATGCAACATTTGAGGTTATAAGTACGTCGGCCAACGAGCTTCAGGATCTTGCTTCAAGGCTCAACGAACAAATAAGTTATTTCAAATTAGGTGAGGTGTAAACTATGTTAGCTAGTCTGATACCGCTTTTTGACAAAAACATGATGACCTGTGCTTATTCGATATTTGCACAGAAGCAGGATTATCTTAAGACACCGTATGCAGCTGGCTCCGGCAGATTTGACGGTGCAGGGTATGTGACCGGTCTTGAGATAGTGGATTCTTCCGGCATAGATACTCTTTCAGGAAGCAGGGAGGTCTTTATAGAGATGAACAATATCTCTATCTTTACCGACCTTGATTCCCAGACCAGGGCACCGCATGACAAGCTTGTGCTTCTGATGGGGGCGGATATCGTACCTGACGAGACTTATGTAAAGAGGCTCATAGAGCTCAAGAACAAGCATTACAAGCTCGCTATCAGAAATATACCCATAGACAGGTTTGAAGACTACAGGGTGATCCTTAAGCTCTTGGACTACATTTTCCTTGATCACAAGAAGATAAAGATACAGGTGGCAAGGGTTTATTTCCAGACGCAGTTTCCTAACCTTAAGCTGGTGGCAGTAAACGTGGACTCTCAGGAGGACTATGATAAGCTCACCGAGGGAGGCGGATACAGTCTCTATGAGGGAGATTTCTTCAGGCTTCCCAAGACCACGGGTGACAGAGAGCTCGCTCCCTTAAAGATGAATTACTTAAGTCTCTTAAATCTCGTAAATGCACCTGATTTTGACCTGACTAAAGCTGCAGATATCATACAGAACGATGCGGCTCTTGTAGTATCTCTGCTTGAGATAGTCAATCATATGGCCATGAATTCAGAGATAACATCCGTAAGACATGCGGCTGCAATGCTCGGACAGAAGGATCTGAAAAAATGGATAAATACTGCCGTGACCAAGGAGCTCTGTGCTGACAAGCCCTCCGAGGTTACAAGGATATCCATGCTCCGCGCGAAGTTTGCGGAGAATCTCGCGGAGCTCTTCGGTATAGGGGGTATGTCACAGGAGCTTTTCCTTACAGGTATGTTCTCGGTGCTGGATCTCATGCTTGATAAGCCGATGAAGGAAGCACTCTCGATGGTGAAGATATCCAAGAACATAGATGAGGCTCTCCTTGAGAGAAAGGGAGACATGGGCGATGTGCTCAGCTTTATCGAGGAATATGAGAAGGCTTCGTGGCAGGAGGTATCCAGACTTATGATACTGAAGGATATCGAGATGAACGATGTATATCAGGCTTATCTTGATTCACTCAGCTGGTACAGAGACCTTATGGCAGCCTCATCCAAGAAATAATAATTGCCGATTTTCCTGATGCAACGGGGCTTCGCAGGTGTCAGCCTCAGAAGCCCCATGCTATAAAAAAATAAAATACTTGCAAAAGCTTTACCGAGATGATAACATATCCGTTGTGCGGCTCGTTGGTCAAGCGGTTAAGACGCCGCCCTCTCACGGCGGAAACAGCGGTTCGATTCCGCTACGAGCTACTTAAGGAAGCCCTCGAGGACGAGATGGTCCCCGGGGGTTGTTTTGTAGTTGCGGAGGGCTCTGAAGGGCTACGTTGCAGTGAATGATATGGAGGTAATAATATGTACGGTACATTCTGGGCACTCATACCGCCGATAGTGGCTATAGTGCTGGCACTCATCACCAAGGAGGTATACAGCTCTTTGTTTGTCGGCATCATTGTCGGGGGACTTTTTTATTCGGGCTTCAGTTTTGAGGGTACGATGAATCACATCTTTACCGACGGACTGATAGCTTCACTTGCTGATCCGTATAATGTCGGTATCATCATATTTCTGGTTTTTCTCGGTGTGATAGTCGCCATGATGAATAAGGCCGGAGGCTCTGCGGCATTCGGCAACTGGGCATCCGAGCACATCAGGACGAGGATAGGGGCTCAGCTTGCCACCATATTACTCGGATGCCTCATCTTTATAGATGACTATTTCAACTGTCTTACCGTCGGATCGGTGATGAGACCGGTCACTGACAGGCATAATGTATCGAGAGCGAAGCTTGCTTATCTGATAGATGCCACAGCTGCTCCGATATGCATCATAGCACCGATATCCTCATGGGCTGCGGCAGTATCCGCTTTTGCTCCCGAGGGGACAAACGGACTGATGCTTTTTGTGAAAGCTATCCCTTACAATTATTATGCATTGCTTACGATAGTCATGATGATCGTGATCACGGTAATGAAGGTGGATTACGGTCCGATGGCAAAGCATGAAGAAAACGCGCTGAAAGGCGATATCTTTACCGTACATACAGAGCAGAACGAGGAAAATGAAGCTCCCATAGGCAACGGAAAGGTGATCGATCTTATCCTTCCCGTAGCGGTGCTTATAGCCGCCTGCATCCTTGGAATGATATACTCCGGCGGCTTCTTTGCGGGAGAGAGCTTTGTGGATGCATTTGCGAATTCCGATGCATCGGTGGGACTGGTGCTCGGATCGTTCTGTGCGCTTGTGGTCACCATAGTGTTTTATGTGGCAAGAAAGGTACTTCCCTTCAAGGACTGCATGAGCTGTATCACTGAGGGCTTTAAGGCGATGGTTCCCGCTATCTGCATCCTTGCGCTTGCATGGACACTAAAGGGTATGACTGATTCACTCGGAGCCAAGGAGTATGTGGCAGGTATCGTGGAGCACAGTGCCGGATCACTGCTCAACCTTCTGCCTGCGATAGTCTTCCTGATCGCCTGCTTCCTGGCATTTGCGACAGGCACCTCATGGGGTACATTCGGTATACTGATCCCCATATGTCTGCATGCATTTCCTCTTGAGAGCGGTAATGCGCTGTCTATCATCTGCGTATCCGCATGCATGGCCGGAGCAGTATGCGGTGACCATTGTTCGCCGATATCCGACACCACTATCATGTCGAGTGCCGGAGCACAGTGTGATCACATAGTACACGTATCGACACAGATACCCTATGCGGTCACGGCAGCTGCCATATCCTGCCTCACCTATGTGGTGGCGGGCTTTACGGGAAAGGCATATATCGCTCTGCCTGTTGGAATCGTCACAATGATACTTGCGGTACTTCTTATCAGGTATTCCACAAGGAAAACAGAATGAATGGCTACGATTTGACATAGTTATGATGCTGTGTTATCTTTAGTAAAGTCGTAAACGAGGTGGGCTGCAAAGCCCACCTTATTTAGTGGAGAATATACGGATCAATGAACGGTAAGCAGG
>JAGBNR010000009.1 GCA_017634315.1 Lachnospiraceae bacterium | reverse complement strand
TTCTATGATTCGCTTATGATATCGTACGTTCTCACGGTCATTATTGCGGCATTTGGAAGAGGATTTGCACTCAGGGTGGGTGTGGGCGATTCGGGGAACAGAGTACTGCTTACGGCGGTACCGCTTATAGTATTCGGCATAGCCATGCGTCTTATGGCTTATAGGGGCGGTGTTGATGAAGGATAAACGTGAAAAGCTCCCGTATATTTTTATAGCTCTGTTGGCTGTATGCCTTGTAGTCAGGGCATTTTACGGGTTTTGCCAGTCAGACGAATGCTTCTATATTTCTACAGCCGGAAGGTTCGCTGCCGGCGACAGGGTATTTATCGATGAATGGCATCCTACACAGATGTCCTCACTTATTACTGCACCGATATATATGCTCTACAGGCTGTTTGTGCCGGATCGCGGAGGTATCATACTGTTCTTCAGGCTACTGTACGTGATCCTGTGTACCGCAGAGGCGGCATTTATATATCGCGTAGCTTCAAAGAAACAGTCGAAAGGCGCAGCAGTGGCTCTTTCATGTTTCATCATGCTCTATTGCCACCTTAATATGGCGACTCTGTCATATTACATGCTGACTTTTCACTTCTACATCCTTGCTTTTCTTATCATATACTGCCGTAAAAGCGATAAAGCATATATAGGCGGAGGGGTATGCCTTGCGCTTGCGGTGCTCAGTCTGCCGAGTCTGGCTGTTGTATATGCTTTAATGATGCTCATACTGCTCATAGCCTGCATTTTTTACAGAGGGGTGAGAAAGCCGCTGCTCCTGTTTAATGCGGGGATTTTTATACCATTTGTAATTTTTATCGTGTATCTGTATGCAAGTAAGGTCGGAATTGCAGGATTACTTGCGAACCTTGTTAACATTTTGTCAGACAGCGAACATGACCGGGGCTATGTTCAGTCATTTTTTATGTTCTTTGATGCAATTAAAGATGCGTTCGGAAAAATCTACTATTTAAGCATAGTGCTCGTTATGCTGGCTGTCACGACTCAGCTTAATGCGAAATACCGTATGATTATAAAACCATATATATTTCTGGCCGATGTGATTTTGTTTGTGTACTATCTTTTTGCCGCGGCTTCGCATACCGGTTTTACAAATACGGCCTTTGCCCTGTTTGTTTTTCCCCTATTCTTTCTTACAGAAAGAAAGAACTGGTACATATTTATATCCTTATTCATGGGAGGACTGGCAGTTTCGGCTACCTACTGCTTTTCCAGCTTTTCCGACCTTTATGTGCTTTCTATCGGGCATGGCATCTCCGCAGTGGGCGGTATGGTACTGCTGGACGACTTTATGGCTGATTCGCAGGGGATGATACGATATATTTCATGGGCAGTACTGACAGCTTCACTGATCACTACCGGAATCCTGAGATTTACATATGTATACAGGGATGCTGCGATAGGTGAGCTCAATGCCGTGGTTACGGCAGGTCCGGCGGCCGGTCTTGTCACGACAGCGGAGCATCAGAGGCAGTACGAAGAAGTGCTGGAGGCGGTAAAAAAATACAACAACGGCGACAGGGTGCTGTTTACCAGGATACTTCCATGGGGATATATTGCATCGGATATGCGTGTTGCAGCACCTGATACATGGAGAAATGAATTATCAGGAAAAAGGCTGGCTGATTATTATGATGCCGATCCCAAACGGCTGCCGGATGTGGTCTTTGTGCTTGATGCTGAGATAGGCTCATATGAGACATCGGGAGATGTTGAGGCGGATCCGGCTCCGAATGAGAATGAATTTACCGGAGAGCTGGCAGAGAGACTTGCTTCGGAGTATGAGGAGCACATTGAACCGGGCTGTACAGTGTATATACGTAAATAAGTATATGTTTTTGCGTCTTATGTTCAGAAGCACGCATTATGCGGGCTTCGTGCCAAAGCTTATAGGTGGTGGCAGGCAAGCCTGCGACGAAGTCGCATTTAAATGGCTTGACTGCGGACTTTCTGAGACGCAGTCGCAGAAAGTCATATATTATTGTGCGAGGTATTACAGGCTCTTGTGCAGTATATAGGTTTTGCTTCGCGTGTTCCGCGTCTGTGGCTCTAAGAAAGTGCATATGCTGTATTTACCGGTGACGGACCGCCGCAAAGCAGCATCCATGCTGCTTGCGGCTCTCGGATACATCCATGTATCCTCGTTCCTAACATCGAGCACTTTCCAAGACCCACATCGACGCTCACAAGGACTCAGCAAAACTATATACTGCACATCGAGCCTTGCTGCACAGTGTATATCGGCTCTGCAGGCTTGCATATGGTTTTTGCGAAGTACTATCGAACTTCGTTATGTCAGTTCAAAGTGCTCAAGGTCAGGGGCAAAAATACAGGGATGTATTTTTGAACCGCAAGCAGCATGGATGCTGCTTTGCGGTGACCCGTACCTTACCAATACTAAAAAGGCACTTTGTTACTGACATAGAAGCGAGATAACTGCGAGCAACAAATCATATGCAAGCACGCAGAGCCTGTCAACACAGAAAACTATATATTTTTGCGAAAATATTGTTGCGTCGTCAGGATGCTGTCATGTAGAAATGCACAGAAAGATAACAAGCGATATCACAAATGTAATGGCCACGAACAGGAACGAAGCTGTATACATGATCCGGCACGCCTTTTTGATATCGTCAGCTATTATATCATGTTTTATGTCACCTAAATAGGGTTTTTCTACGATTTTTCCGAAATATGAGGCGGGACCTCCTAATTGTATACCCAAAGCACCGGCCATGGCACTTTCTGTCTGGGCTGAATTCGGACTTGAATGTTTGCGCCGATCCCTTTTCCAAATAATAACAGCATGCTCAAAGTCGCATTTCGTAAGGGCTGAAGCAATAATAACAAGGAGCGCACTTAATCTCGATGGTATATAATTGCAGGCGTCATCCAAATGAGCGGAAGCCCTTCCAAAGTAAAGATACCTATCGTTTTTATAACCGACCATGGAATCCAGAGTATTGATCGATTTATATACCAGTCCGCCTATGGGACCGAATATAAAAATAAAAAAAGCGGGAGCTATTACACCATCGGACAAATTCTCGGAGACACTTTCAATTACTGCTTTTATAACACCGTGAACAGATAAATTTTCCGTGTCTCTGCCGACTATCATACCGACTGCTTTTCTGGCTTCGGTGAGATCATCGGACACGGTTTTTTTATAAACCTGCATTGCTGCTTTTTTCAGGTCGTGAGCGGCAAGACAGTAGGTTGACATAATTACGGAGAGGGCTATACCGAGATATCTGTTTATTTTGAAGCACAGATATAGCATAAGAGCACTGATAATGCCTGTAGATGCAGTAATAGCAAGGGTTAGCAGTAATCCCTTAAGGTATTTTGTTTTATTTTCGTCTGTATCGCGATATAGATGCCGGTCGAGCAGATTTATTGCCCTGCCGATCAGTCTGACGGGGTGTGGGAGCCATTCCGGATCTCCGATCATAGCGTCAAGTATGAAAGAGCATAGCAATATCAGGCTGTTGAGTATCAGAAAATGCGCTAATCCGGAGCCTGATATTGCTGTGTATGATGTCATTTTCAGCTGCGGCGTCTGTCAAGATCCCTCGACATTTTCATGCCGAGTACCTGAAAGAGCTGTACCAAAAGGACAAGTATAATGACAGAGGGCCACAGAATGTGTGGCTGCCACCTGTTGTAGCCGTATCTTATGGCTATGCTGCCGAGTCCTCCTCCGCCTACTGCACCGGCCATGGCCGAATACCCGAGTATCGTTCCGAAGGCTATGGTCACTCCGACAAGCAGTGAAGTGCGTGCCTCAGCAAGAAGTACCTTCCATATTATCGTAAATGTGCCGGCACCCATGGACTGCGCGGCCTCTATGACACCGTGATCCACTTCCTTAAGGGAAGACTCGACCATGCGACCGATGAAGGGCGCAGCAGCGATCACAAGAGGAACTATTGTCGCTGCGGTTCCGTAGCTTTTACCTACTATCGCCCGTGTAAGAGGTATAAGTACCACCAGAAGTATGATAAACGGAACACTTCTTAATATATTGGTTATGATATCCAATACCTTATAGAGCAGGGGATGGGGTTTGATGCCGTCATTATCGGTCACAGCGAGAAGCACACCGAGCGGAAGCCCCAGTATATATCCGAATAATGTAGACACAAAAACAATGATGATGGTTTCGCCGAGCCCCTGCAGCAGCATGAGCAGCTCCTGTTCATTCCACATAGCTTACCTCCTCTGCACCGAGATTTTTTTCTTTGAAATATTCGACCATCTTGTCAGCCACTTCCTTATTCGGCGGAAGCTGAAGTATCATTTCGCCCTTTGCATTGCCGTTTATGGTCTGGGTATTGGCATAAAGGATATTGAGCGGTGTCTTGAGCTCCAGTGTGATATTACCGAGTATAGGCTCAAAAGCACTCTTTCCGTCAAAGATAACCCGTATCTGTCTGTTGGAATGCATGCGCATGATATGAGCAGTCTCCGAAAATACCAGTTTTTTTGCTTCCTCCGTTCTGGGAGAGCGGAATAGCTCCTCCACGGTGCCTTCCTCTACCTTTACTCCGTGATCGAGTACCGCAACCTTGTTGCATATTTCCTGAATGACGCTCATCTCATGTGTGATGACGACGACAGTGATACCCATATCACGGTTTATCTCCTTGATGAGCTCAAGGATGGATTTGGTAGTGGTGGGATCAAGCGCAGAGGTTGCTTCATCACAAAGCAGTATCTTAGGGTCGGAGGCAAGCACCCGGGCTATTGCCACCCGCTGCTTCTGTCCTCCGGAGAGCTGGGCAGGATAAGATGCGGCCTTTTCGGAAAGTCCTACGGTAGCCAGGTACTTTTCTGCTTTTTTTCTGGCAGCACCCCTGGACTCTCCCGCGATCTCCAGCGGAAAAGCCACATTATCCAGTACATTGCGCTGCATCAGCAGATTAAAATGCTGAAATATCATTCCTATATCGCGCCTTTTTATGGACAGCTCCTTATTTGAAAGACTCATCATATCCATGCCGTCTATATATACCCTGCCGCCGGTAGGGCGTTCAAGCAGATTAAGGCATCTAACAAGAGTGGATTTTCCGGCACCTGACAGTCCTATGATGCCGTAGATGTCGCCCTTTTCAATCTCAAGATCGACACCTCTTACGGCTTCGACATTTCCGCTGCCGGAGGAGAAGGTCTTACTCACATTTTCAAGTTTTATTATTACTTCGCCCATAAAGATATCCTTTCATGAATTTGTAGCAGCGAACAGTAACAATCATAGCACAATTAAAGACCGGAAGGTATAGCGGCTTTGACATACATGAGAATAGCATGCGTTACCGTTCGGGGCAGCTCCTCGGGCTTAGTCGGGAGGAGCGTGCTGAAGCGTACATGTAACAAACCCGCAGCTCGGGCTGCGGGTTTCGGATTGAATCTGATTTTGCCGACCGGTCTTACTTTTCAAAAGGAACCACCGCTCCGTCATATGTGTCATTTATATAGCTGACAACGGCATCCGACTTGAGTGTTTCCACAAGAGCCTTGATCTTTGCGTCATTCTCGTGGCCTTCCTTTACAGCTATGACATTTACGTATGTAGCAGCCGCCTCGGAATCCTGATCCTCGAATGCAAGCGAGTCCTTTCCTACAGAAAGACCTGCCTCAAGAGCGTAATTGCCGTTGAGGACAACGAAGGCCGCATCAGGGATGGCATCCTTTACGCTTTCCGCAGCAAGCTCCACTATCTTGATCTGCTTTGAGTATGATTCGATATCGTTTACGGTAGCAGTGAGTCCGACTCCGTCCTTCAGCTTTAACACACCGTTTGCCTCGAGGAGAAGAAGTGCTCTTGCCTCATTGGTGGTATCGTTAGGGACAGCGATCTCATCACCGTCAGCAAGCTGTGACAGATCTGACTTCGTGCCGGCATATATACCGAAGGGTTCATAGTGTATACCACCGGCATTTACCAGATGAGTACCTTGCTCTGCATTAAACTCATCAAGATAAGGGATATGCTGGAAATAATTCGCATCAAACTCCCCGCTCTCTACCACGTTGTTGGGCTGTACATAGTCATCAAAAATGGTGACCTGCAGATCATAGCCTTTATCGGCAAGCAGTGGCTTAGCTGTTTCAAGTATCTCGGCGTGAGGTGTAGCACTGGCTGCCACAGTGATCACCTTATCGGAGCCTCCTCCCTTGGAGCCGCAGCCTGTAACGGTTGCTACGGCAAGGACTACTACTGGTAATAAAGCTGTTAGTTTTTTCATAAAATATTTCCTCCTTTGTTATCCCTTGCATCCCTATTAAATATATAGGAATTGTATGCTTAATGGAATGCAAGGAGTATATATCAGTACGGGAGACTTGTCAAGTATTTTAATTATAATTATACTGAACATGTTTTTATGGAGGATGATATGGAACAGAAGCTTAATCTTATAATATGCAGGGTCTTTTCATTTATAATGATCGCAGTGCTTGGAATACTGTCTGTTTTTTCCGTGATAAGCACTACGCATGTGACTGCTGTGGACAGTATATTTTATGTGAGTGACAGTGCGTGGGTGCATATTCTTATATTGGCAGCTCTTACGGGAGCAGGGATATATATTAAGAAAAAGAACATTGTAATCAGTCGGAAATTTGTAATAGCAACAGGAGTTATCGTAGCGATCCTGATAGGTATATATATTATCCAGGCGGATCTGATGCCGAAATACGATCAGCGTCAGGTAATGTCCATAGCCGAATTTGTAAGGATGGGTATATATGATGACTATATGCCGGGGGGCTATCTTGATGTATATCCGCAGCAAAACGGCGTAGTACTGCTTATTGAGCTGATAACGGGATTGGCCGGATACCGTAACTATCTGCTTTTTCAGTATATTAATCTGTTTATGATGATAGTATTTGTCATCGGGCTGACATTCCTGATCGGGTCGCTGCTTCCGGGATATGAAAAAGCCGCAGCTCTTGGGACCATATTATTTATTCCCTTCTGGGGTTATGCCACGCAGATATACGGTAATGTCATTGCACTCGCTTTCGGAGTATGGGCGATGTATTTTACTATACGGTACTGCAGGGAGGAAAAGCCTCTTTTTGCGGCAGTTACCGGACTGCTCATGATGTTTGCCGTTATTATGAAAGAGAATTTTCTTATTCTGCTAATAGCGATTGAGATCATCATTCTCTTTTTTGCGGTTACGGAAAAGAGCTTTAAGCCTTTGATGCTCGCAGTGTTATGCCCTGTACTTGTATTTGGCGGACTGAAGATGACGGACAGGATAATGGAGGCGCAGACCGGCATAGCTCTCGAGCAGGGAGTATCAATGCTTTCGTATTATGCGATGGGGATGCATGAGCATCCTGAGCGCGGAGCCGGATGGTATGACGGATATAACGAGGAGGCTTATGAGGCCGGAGGATACAATACTGCCAGAGCTTCTGCCATCGCTGCGGAGGATATAAAGAGATCATACAGCAATTTCAGAGAGCATCCGGCTTATCTGATAGGATTTTACATCAGGAAGATAGCCTGCATGTGGAATGAGCCTACCTGCGATTCGCTTGCGATGCAGTGGGGGAGATATCCGAGAGACGAGGGGAAAGAGTCGACAGGGATAGCAGGACTCATTGTGAAGGAGGGGTTATTTACGGATATCCTGAATCAGATCATGAATCTTTGCTGGACACCGCTGCTGTTTGGCGCACTCATATATTTCATAGACTGTATGTATACGGAAAGGAGATTTGAAACAAATCTGCCCGCACTTTTGTTTATAGGGGGCTTCATGTTTCATTTTCTCATATGGGAGACCGGAAGCTACTATACCTTCTATTATATGATGATGCTCATTCCTTATGCGATACAAGGGTGGGACATCTTTTGCGGATGGCTGATACGACAGAGCAGGGACAGGATCATCAGGCTACTGTGCGTTACGGTCTGTCTGACTGTCATACTGTCGCTGCCACAGACAGCATCACTGCTTACGCTAAACAGGGATAATGCGAGATATGCTGAGTATCTGACGCAGCTGCGATGACATAAGCGGCGACACATAAGCGTCGATTGGGGCAATGGGGCTAAAGTGAATAGGACATAATGCCGATATAGAGAGTGAAAACCTTATACGGCTAAGGATGGCATCTGTTTTCAATGGATTGAAACATATGAAAATAAGATGCCCTTTTTATGCCCCAAATAAAGAAGGGAGAGAAGATTTATGGCAGTAGGAGCATTACTGGCAGGCTACTATCAGGGCGCATATTTTGCTATGGGTCAGGGTATGGATACGGGAGAAGCGGGCTCTGGTTTCTCAAAGGTAGCAGCTGAAAAGGTAAAAGGGATCGAAGGATCGCAGGATGACAGGGAAGGAGCTGTGACCTCCCGTAAGGGGACGGGGGCAACGGTGCCATATACCAGGCAGATCACGGCAAAGATCAGGCTGGAGAAGATGACAGCAGGCTTGAACAGTGCCGGCGAGATGGTGTATTCATACGAGTCATCTACACAGGAGTTCAGTATGTTCATCAATAACGACGGACAAAGAAAGACATACACGGTGAGAGGTACGGATGAGAACGGCAACGCATTCGAGAGGGAGATAGACCCGTATGAGGTAGACCCGAAGAATGCGGACTATACCGAGTTTTCCGCACTGTGTCTGTATGTGCAGCAGACTGACGACACTGCGGATATGCTTGCGAACGAGTACTTCAGCCCCGGAGATATCTTTGAGAGAAAGGACTACTTCAGTATGCTCGGGGTATTCTCTGCGGATGATGACGGTATGTTTTCTGCGATGGGTGATATGTTTAGGACGGCGGGGACGATTTTTGACAAGCTGCAGGAGCTCATGGATAAGCAGATGGAGCTCATCGACCTGCTCTTCGACAAGACATATTCCGAGAAGAAGCTCGCGCTTGAGGACAGAGCTGAGGATAATGCGGCATCGGTATCCGATAGCGAAGGGGCAGAGGAGGCAGAGCGCGTTAAGCCGGATTATATGCCGTATGCAGGAGAGCGTGTATTAAAGAACCGGAACGAATACTTCAGGCTTGCAGAGGGGGATACGGTGGTCTATGAGGGTGTTGCCTTCGTCTGTGACAGGCTTACCGATACTCTTACGCTGGGAGATGTGTCGAATCCCGATAACTGTATACGGGTAGGGCTTTCAAACGGCGGCAGTCTGCTCTTTAACCGCGACGACACCGGTTCATTGATGAATGCCATAGATATGTTCTCGCCTGAGGATCAGGATAAGGTAATGAAGGCCATACAGCTGGATAATATGACGAAAAAGGCTGAACAAGAGGCTGAGGACAGTCTGGAAGAGGCAATGCGGGCATAGGATAGTTACGATCAAAACATAATAAAGAAGCTAAGGAAGGCACCTGTATCAATGGATTGATGATTTTTCGGGTATCCGGCACTCCCAGGAAAACGGAGTGTAAGATGCAGGTGTCTTTTTTGCGCTCAAATCGGCATGATCGAAAGGAGAAAACAGCATGAGGATTACGGAAAGCAGTATAAACATGGCTTCTGCGAGACAGTACAGTCAGTCGGGCACAAGATCAAAGAGAGCCGCGAATATATCATCGTTTGAGGATATGAGAGGAACTGTAGAGAGCCGCACTAAAGATGCACTGAACGGAGGCTATGCGGGAGGTGACAGCTACAACGGCAGCAATGATGCGGGGATGAAAGGCACGGGCTTTACAGAGAGTACCTATAGCTATCCGAAAAGCCTTGAGAGCCTGAACGGAAGCAGTACGGTATCCATCGGGGACGGACTCACGGCTGCGAGTCAGTTTCAGAATCTGCTGTTGTCCATGATAATGACAAGATTCGGCGGCTTTGGAACACCTGGCGGCAATACCCGTCAGCTTGTTACTTATCAGGAGTATGAGAATACCAGATTTCATGCAAACGGTACGGCAAAGACCGATGACGGCAGAGTGATCGATTTCAATGTGGAGATAATGATGAGCCGCAGCTACATGGAATACATGAACATACAGATACCATCTGTGCAGAATGCACTCTGCGATCCTCTTGTGATCAATATCGGCACCGACACCGCGGATGTAAGGGATCAGAAGTTTATGTTTGACATAGATGCGGACGGCAGTGAGGACGAGATATCAATGCTCGGTCGAGGATCAGGCTTTCTCGCGCTTGATAAGAACGGCGACGGGGAGATAAATGACGGCAGTGAGCTCTTCGGGACAAGGAGCGGAGACGGCTTTAGGGATCTCAGGGAGTACGACAGCGACGGCAACGGCTGGATAGACGAAAACGATGCGGTATTTGAAAAACTGAGGGTGTGGTGCAAGGGCTCGAACGGCGAGGATATACTCATGAATCTGAAGGAGGCTGATATAGGGGCTATATTCTTGGGCTCACAGGAGACGGAGTTTACGACAGCCGGTGAGGACGGGATACGTGACGGAGTGATACGGTCTACAGGGGTATTCCTCAGGGAGAGCGGAGCGAGAGCCGGACGGAGTGCGGCAGGCACCATACAGCATGTGGATATGGCATTGGGGAGTGCGGACGACACAGCGCAGGCGGCGGTCGGAAACATCGTAACGCAGACCGTAGTCTATACAAATATCTCATCAGGTGAGAGCAGACAGAGTGCGTCATCACGATCGCGGGCGAAGAGGAGAGAGATACTGGCGAAGAAGGCTGCCGAGGCGAAGGCAAGAAAAGAACTCGA
>JAGBNR010000008.1 GCA_017634315.1 Lachnospiraceae bacterium | reverse complement strand
TGCAGCCGCAGGTTCAGATTCTCCACTCCGAGCACCCCCTTCCTCATCGGGGTCATGATCTGTATATCAAAAGGGGTGCATCCCATATGCTCCGGGAGCTTCTTTTCAGCCAGATATACCATACCCTGTATGATCCGCTCCGCATCATGTCTCTCCAGAAAGAAGAAATCCTCATCTTTTGCGTCCAGCGCAATGCTGCGTCCCTCTATGATCGCATGGGCATTTCTCACTATGGACGATGCCTCGTCCTGCCTGTATATCCTGGTCAGTCTCGTCACATGAAAGCATCCTGAATGTATCACATCCTTGAGCACCGCCCCCGGTCCGACCGAAGGCAGCTGATCCGCATCTCCCACGAGTATGAGTCTGGTGCCGGGAACCACGGCCCTTAAAAGGGATCTGAACACGAATATATCTACCATGGACATCTCATCCAATATGATCACATCGGTCTCAAGCGGGTTGTCCCCGTTGTGCTCAAAGCCCGCTGCCGGCTTTCCCTCTACCAGAGCTCCCGCACCGAGCAGCCTGTGTATGGTTTTGGCATCATGCCCGGAGGCTTCGCTCATACGCTTCGCTGCCCTGCCGGTGGGCGCAGCGAGTGTAACATTCAGTCCCTGAGATTCAAAATATCCGATCATAAGATTGGTTATCGTAGTCTTTCCTGTGCCCGGACCGCCTGTGATCACTGAAACCGTATGGCTTATGGCAGCTACGACAGCCTCTCTCTGTGTGTCCTCCAGCTCTATATCCGATGCTTTCTCCATGTCGGATACCACTCTGCCGATACTCTCGGTGTCTTCAGCGTCTTCTATGTTCAGCTCGACGAGCATCCTTGCGGTTTCGGCCTCCGCATAGTATGCCGTATCACCATAATCATAGATCACATCATCAACGGCTTCTCTGATCAGTCTGCGCTCTATGGAAAGAGCATCCAGCTGTACCGTTATGAGTCCGGGATCAAGTCCGAGTGTTTCGGTTGCTTTCCTTACAAGCTCTTCCTCCGGCATACATATACTGCCGGAGTTTGTATTCTCCATAAGTGTGAAAAGCACCGCTGATCGTATGCGATATTCGGAATCCCTTGCTATACCGGCTTCCGCGGCTATCCTGTCGGCAGTTATAAATCCGATGCCCTCTATATCTTCTATCAGCTTATAGGGATTGGTGCGGATGATATCATAGACCCGTTCCCTGTATTTATCATATATCTTTTGACCCATACCGGGGGATATACCGTATCCCGACAGAAACGACATGACCTGTCTGTTGCCGGATTTGAGCTCAAATGCCTCTGATATCGAGATAGCCTTACGAAGAGATATTCCTTTTATCTCCGAGAGTCTTTCCGGCTCCTCCTCTATGATCCTGAAGGTATCATCCCCGAATCTGTCGACTATGCGCTTGGCCAGACCTGCACCTATGCCTTTTACTGCACCGGAGGAAAGATATCTCAATATTGAGACCTCGTCATCTATCGGGTCGATCGTAAAAGAAGAAACAGAAAACTGGGTGCCGTATTTTGGATTGTCCGTGATCTCACCCTCGAAGGTGACCGATTCCCCGGGATCAAGCTCCGGCAGATTGCCGACACAGGTATAATCGGCTCCGTCGCCTGCGTTAAGAATAAGTACGGTATAAGAATTGTCCGGATTGCGATATATCACATGATCTACAATACCGGAGAGCTGCTGACTCATCAGTCAGTCTGCTTATCATCACCGGCTGTCACAGCCCCGCTTGCCGCAGCCGCTTCAGCTGAAGTCTCTGCCGCTCTTGCATCAGCTTCCTCGGGGGTGATGCCTATATTTCTCTTCATCTGCTCATACAGCATCTTTGCAAGTCCCAGATCTTCCTTGTCGGTTGCTGCCGATGCGTACTCTTTTACCAGATTGTCCTTGTAATAATCTACAAGCATACTGTTGGAGCCCTGATCGAGCGGGTCTTCCGGAACAGTCTTCATCATCTGTTTGAACATCTGCTCCACAAAGTAGCTCTCAAACTGCTTGCAGGCATCCAGCAGCTTCTCATCCTCCGCAGAAGATATGCCGCTGCCCTTTGTACCTGTATTTGACTCTGCCAGCTTTGAAAGAGACTCCTTCAGCCTTTTTGTGTTAGCATCGGAAACCGCCTGGCTTGTCATATTGGTAAGATAATTAGAATCTATATCCATTTATTACCTCTTCAGCTGATTGGCTGTCTCCATCATACTGTCAGTAGTAGTGATCGCCTTGGAATTGAGCTCATATGCTCTCTGTGCCACTATAAGGTTGACCATCTCATCTGCGACCTGGACATTCGACCCCTCCAGATAGCCCTGTCTGATCACGGATTTCTCCAGATTGTTGTTTGTTGCTTCATTCATGGCCTGTCCCGATGCGACTGTCACTGAAAAGAGCGAATCACCCTCCTTTACCAGTCCCTTGGGATTCTGGAACTGATACATACCTATCTGAAGACCTGCTATGGGCTGAGGATTGTTCTGGGCGTCAGGATACATTACCTGCCCTGTTGCATCCACCTCCACTCTGCTCGCTATATAATCTCCGTTAAGTGTGATCGGCTGTCCGTTGGTATTTAAGACCGGCAGTCCGTCTGAATTCGCAAGTGTCAGACCACCCTGCGCGTTGAGCATGAAATTGAAGTCACCGTTTCTGGTGTAATATGTCTGACCGTCATTGCCTCTTACCGCGAAGAAGCCCTTTCCCTGTACCGCAAAGCTTGTCGTGCTCTCTGACTCGAGCAGTGCGCCGTTTGAAAACTGCGAGGTGATCGAAGCGTTTCTCACACCCAGACCCACCTGAGCCCCTATAGGCTTCTGCTCGGCATTAGCGGTAGTCGTTTTGGTCTGGAGAGTCTGGTATAAAAGACTCTTAAACTCATTCGTCTCTGTCTTATAACCCGTGGTATTGACATTTGCCAGGTTGTTGGCGATCGTGTCCACATTATTCTGCTGCGCTATCATGCCAGTAGCTGCCGTCCATAATGATCTTACCATTTTACCTCTCCTTCCCGTTATCTGAGCTTACCGAGCTGGTTTACCGCATTTTCAAGGCTTGAATCCATAGTCTGTATTATCTTTTGATTGATCTCATACTGTCTCTGCACGGATATCATGTTGACCATCTCCTGTACGGTCTCCACGTTTGACTGCTCGAGATAGCCCGAATATATCTGGGCATTGGACTCGATAGGTGTGGCTCCGTCTATAGTCTGCCACATATTCTCACCGTACTTTTCCAGATAGTAGTAATCGGTACCCTCTTCATTTCTCTCGAAATCTATGGTCCCTATCGTGGCTATGATCTGGTTGTTCTCACCCTGGGTGATATTACCCTGTCTGTCTATGCTTGTCTCCTGCATGGGATCGATCTGGATATGGTTGCCGTTGGTATCCAGTACATAGTCACCGTCCTTGGTAACGAGCACACCCTCCTTGGTCAGCGTGAAGGAACCGTCCCGTGTGTATTTGACACTGGTATTGCCGGCCTTGTCCGTGAACTCTATCTCAAAAAAACCGGAGTCAGAGAGTGCGAGGTCGAAAGTATTCTCCGTCCCTCTGAAAGCGCCCTGGGACCAGTCAGTGTAGTTCTCGCCTATCTTTACGCCGGGCTGCATATCTCCCAGCCTTCTGGACAGAAACCACTCGGACGAGTCCTTGAGCTTTACGGCAAGCGCATCCGCAAAGGTCTGCGAGGTGGCACCCTCTTTCTTAAAGCCGGTAGTGGATACGTTTGCCAGATTATTGGTCAGCGTATCCATCCTGTGCTGTTCGTTGATCATTGCACTGTGTGCCGTATACAGACCTTTTACCATGATTAGTTGTCCTCTTCGTGATATCCTGCCATTAGGTTGACGTACTTTCCGGTACCTACCGCAACCGCTGTCATCGGATCCTCTGCCGTCATTGTGTTGATACCGGTCTTTTCGGTAATGAGCTCCTCGAGCCCTCTGAGCATCGCTCCTCCGCCTGTGAGCACTATACCTCTCGATGCTATATCCGCTGCAAGCTCCGGGGGAGTACGCTCCAGTACGCTGTGTATCGCTTCTATTATCTGCGAGGTGGACTCCCTGAGTGCCTCTTCGGTCTCCTCGGACGATACCTTGACGGTCACGGGAAGTCCGGTCAGCAGGTTCCTGCCTCTCACATCCATATAATCCACCTCGGGTCTCCTGAAGACCGAACCTATGTTTATCTTCAGATCCTCGGCTGTCGGCTCTCCAATGAGAAGGTTGTGCTTCTTTCTCATGTATCTGACGATCGCTTCGTCAAAATCATCTCCGGCCACCTTGATCGATGTGGACTCCACCGGTCCTCCGAGTGATATCACCGCGATATCTGAGGTGCCTCCGCCTATATCCACCACCATGTTGCCGCAGGGCTTCTCTATATCTATGCCTGCTCCTATGGCTGCGGCTATCGGCTCCTCTATGATCCTTACCTCTCTCGCCCCTGCCTGATATGCCGCATCCTCCACGGCCTTCCTCTCGACCTCTGATGCTGCCGACGGTACGCCCACACAGATCCTCGGCTTACGGAAGGTCCTTTTTCCCACAGCCTTCTGGATGAAATACTTGAGCATTTTCTCCGTAACGGTGTAGTTTGAGATGACTCCCTGTCTCATCGGCCTTATGGCCACTATATTGCCGGGTGTGCGCCCGAGCATCAGGCGGGCTTCCTCGCCTATCGCCATTATCTTGTTGGTATCCCTGTCAAAAGCCACCACGGAGGGCTCCTTCAAGACCACTCCCTTGCCTCTTATATATACCAACACACTTGCCGTGCCCAGATCTATACCTATATCAGTTCCGCTCATATTATCCTCATTTCGTCATTGCGTTCCGAATTATCATCAACAAATAAGGATAACCTAAAATAATGAAACTTTCAATAAAAAACAGGACGCACCTGTATAAAGCGCGTCCATGCATATTAAAACAATCCCTGTAGATATTACATCGGATGGATCGTAGGATTTCTTAACCCCTTATCTAAACTTTTTTCTGCCGAGCATTTTGGCTATGTACATCCCCGTATAGCTTTTTTTGCTCTTCGCCACCTCCTCGGGTGTACCGCAGGCGACTACCGTGCCCCCGCCGTCTCCACCCTCGGGTCCCATGTCCACAATATAATCGCCGCATTTGATCACGTCCAGATTGTGCTCTATCACGACCACGGTGTTGCCCATATCCGCGAGTCTCTGCAATATATCTATGAGCTTCCTGACATCATCAAAGTGCAGTCCGGTGGTAGGCTCGTCCAGAATATATATGGTACGACCCGTACTCTTCCTTGAAAGCTCGGCTGCAAGCTTGATACGCTGTGCCTCTCCTCCCGACAGCTCCGTGGAGGGCTGTCCCAGCTTCACATATCCCAGTCCCACGTCATAGAGTGTCTGTATCTTGTTTCTTATGGTCGGCACATTTTCAAAGAATCCCAGTGCCTCATCCACCGTCATATCGAGGACATCTGCTATATTCTTACCTTTGTAGGTGATATCCAGCGTCTCTCTGTTGTATCTCTTACCATGGCACACATCACAGGGTACGAAAACATCCGGCAGGAAATGCATCTCTATCTTTATGATGCCGTCACCGCTGCAGGCTTCACATCTGCCGCCCTTTACATTAAAAGAAAAACGTCCCTTTTTATATCCTCTTGCCCTTGCCTCCGATGTGCCGGCAAAAAGATCCCTTATCATGTCAAATACTCCGGTATAGGTCGCGGGATTGGATCGCGGAGTCCTTCCTATGGGTGACTGATCAATATTTATGACCTTGTCAAGAGCCTCCAGTCCCTTTATGCCGTCGGATGCCCCTGCAATGATACGCGCACGGTTCAGCTTTCTCGCCGCGGTCTTGTACAGTATCTCGTTTATAAGAGAAGACTTGCCCGATCCGGATACTCCGGTAACTATGGTCATTACACCTGTCGGTATCTTCACGTTTATATTCTTCAGGTTGTTTTCTCTGGCCTTTTTTATCTCTATCCACCCGGCAGGCTTCCTTCTCTTCTCCGGTACGGGTATGGTGAGCTCACCCGACAGATATCTGCCGGTCACTGAGTCCTTTACCTTTTGTATCTCCTCTGCCGTGCCCTGAGCCACGAGTCTCCCGCCGTGTATACCCGCTCCCGGACCTATATCTATGATCTGATCCGCTGCTCTCATGGTATCCTCATCGTGCTCCACGACTATCAGAGTGTTGCCGAGATCCCTGAGATGCCGCAGAGTCGCGAGCAGCTTGTCATTGTCCCGCTGATGCAGACCTATCGATGGCTCGTCAAGTATGTATGCCACTCCGACGAGACCGCTTCCTATCTGTGTGGCAAGCCTTATACGCTGCGCTTCTCCCCCCGAAAGCGTGGCTGTGGCGCGTGACAGTGTAAGGTAATCAAGACCGACATCATTCATAAAGCGAATACGCGAATGTATCTCTTTTATTATCTGCTTTCCTATGAGCTGCTGCTGCTCGGTAATAGACTCGGGTATGTCATCAAAGTATGTCAGCAGCTGCTTCACCGACATCTCCGTGAGCTCGAAGATATTCTTATCATCGACCGTAACCGCCAGAGACTCCTTCTTGAGCCTCTGCCCCTTGCAGGTCTCACAGGGCGATATGCGCATATACTGTTCGTACTCTGCCTTGGCGGATTCGGAAAAGGTCTCTCTGTAGCGACGCTCCATGTTCTTGATGAGTCCCTCAAAGGCATCATCATATACTCCCTCGGATCTCTGTCCCTTATAGTGCACCTTTACGACCTCACCATTCGTACCATAGACGAAAATATGCCTTACCCTTTCGGGCAGCTTCTCATAAGGAGTGTCCAGCGAGAACCTGTATTTCTTTGCAAGAGCCTCAAGCAGTGCATGGGAGTAGCTGCCGGGGTCTCTGGAGTTCATCCAGCCCATACAGCTCACGCAGCCCTCATTAAATGAAAGCGACTTGTCCGGTATCATCAGATCCTCGTCAAACTCCATCTTGTAGCCTAATCCCGCACAGGTAGGGCACGCTCCGAAGGGATTGTTGAATGAAAAGCTCCTCGGCTCTATGGGAGGTATGGATATCCCGCAGTCGGGACAGGAAAAGCTGTTTGAAAATGCCAGTGTATCCTTTCCGTCCACATCGACATTTAACAGTCCCTCGGATATATCCAGCACATTTTCTATCGAGTCCGCAAGTCTTGTCTCTATGCCGGGTTTTATTACCAGTCTGTCGACCACAATGTCTATCGAGTGCCTGATATTCTTGTCCAGCTCGATATCCTCGGACAGATCATACTGTGAACCGTCCACTATCGCCCTGACATATCCCGACTTCCTTGCCCGTTCGAGTACCTTTTCGTGTCTGCCCTTTTTACCGCGGACGACCGGTGCCAAAAGCTGTATCTTTGTCCGCTCCGGGAGCCTCATCAGGGTATCCGCCATCTGATCGGCAGTCTGCCTCTCTATGGGCTTGCCGCAGTTCGGACAATGCGGTACACCTATCCTCGCATAAAGGAGTCTCAGGTAATCATATATCTCCGTGACCGTACCCACCGTGGAACGCGGATTTCTGTTTGTGGACTTCTGGTCTATGGATATCGCGGGAGGCAGACCCTCTATGGTGTCTACATCCGGCTTGTCCATCTGCCCCAGAAACATCCGCGCATAGCTGGAGAGGGACTGCATATACCTGCGCTGTCCCTCCGCGTATATCGTATCAAACGCAAGAGAGGACTTTCCCGATCCGGAAAGCCCTGTCATGACTATCAGTTCATTTCTTGGGATATCCACCGAAAGGGACTTCAGGTTATGCTCTCTCGCTCCCCTTATCCTTATCAGCTTTTTTACATCTGTTTCCTTTTTCATATACTCCTCATCCGTATACCGTTATTCAGCAGGACAATACTTTTTTATCATGGACTCCGTAAACTCCGGAGACCATCTTGTCACTATCGCGGTATCATGACTTATGCCCCTCTTTCTCAGATCCTTGAGCTGCTCTATATACTGGAGAGTGACCTTCTTTGAAATCTTTGACTCTCCTGAATTCCGGTCCTGAAACTCATACGGTATCTCTACCACAAGACTGTACTTGCACATCGCGAGCACCTCCACCATTATCTTCCAGCCTATGGGCTGCAGGTCGGCACCCTCAAGCATTTCCTTGCGAAACATGAAAAGCCCCGAGGTCGGGTCGGAAATATTCCTAAGAGACGGCAGTGCTATCTTTCCCATCCAGCGCGCAGTGCCGGATACAAGCTTCCTTGCCGGGTTTAATCCGCCGTCGGAACCGCCTCTGATAAGTCTGGACGGTATGCAGATATCCGCTCCCGAGAGCATTGCCGCATACATGGGTCTCAGGATCGCGGGCGGATGCTGCAGATCCGCATCCATGCAGGCTAAAAAGTCTCCGTCCGCCATATGAAAGCCGTCGATCACTGCCGTGGCAAGTCCGGTCTGCTCGTCTGCCTCTCTGTGCCTGAAGCGACAATGCTTATCCTCTTTGCAGAGCTCCTCCAGCACCCCGGGGGTATTGTCATTTGAATCATCGATAAACCATATATTGTAATCTACTCCCTTAAGAGCGTCTGCCACCTGCTTTGCAAGCTCCGCTACATTTCCGGCTTCATTGAAGGTAGGTACAACTACCGATAATGTCCCGCCCATTTTTCAGATCTCCTTTACCGCTTTTTTCAACTCTATCATTTTATCACGAAGCATCGCCGCTGTCTCGAAGTCAAGCTCCGCTGCCGCCTTTTTCATCTGCTTCTCGATCTTTGCGGCGAGCTTCTTGAGCTCGTCCTCACTCATCGACTCAGGGTCCTTTTCCATCTCATATTCGCTCTTTGCGATGGACTTTGAGATCGATATCAGATCCCTGACAGCCTTTTTTATCGTTTGGGGCGTGATGCCGTGCTTTTCATTATACTCCTGCTGGAGCTTGCGCCGCCTGTTTGTCTCATCTATGCACTCCCTCATAGAGCCGGTGACAGTGTCGGCGTACATGATCACATGACCTTCCGCGTTACGCGCTGCCCTTCCGACAGTCTGTATCAGAGAGGTGGTCGACCTGAGAAAGCCCTCCTTATCCGCATCTATTATCGCTATAAGAGACACCTCCGGGATATCGAGTCCCTCCCTCAGCAGATTGATGCCCACGAGCACATCAAATACATCCAGCCGCATGTCTCTTATTATCTGCGCCCTTTCAAGCGTATCTATGTCTGAGTGAAGGTACTTGACCCTTATGCCGATCTCTCTGAGGTAATCCGTGAGATCCTCCGCCATACGCTTGGTAAGCGTAGTGACAAGTATCTTTCCCTTCTTTGCTGTTTCTTTATTTATCTCCGTTACCAGATCGTCTATCTGTCCTTCAGTCGGTCTCACCACGATCTCAGGATCCAGCAGTCCCGTCGGTCTGATGATCTGCTCCGCTCTCAACAGCTCATGCTGCGCCTCATAGTCAGCCGGTGTCGCCGATACGAAAAGTATCTTGTCAAGATGCCCCTCCCACTCATCAAAGGACAGCGGTCTGTTATCCTTTGCCGAGGGAAGCCTGAAGCCGTAGTCCACAAGAGTGGTCTTTCTCGACTGGTCTCCATTGTACATCCCCCCTATCTGGGGTATCGTGATATGACTCTCATCGACAATCAGCAGATAATCATCCGGGAAGAAATCCATAAGTGTCATCGGAGCTGATCCCGGAGCCCTGCCCGAGAGGGGTCTCGAATAGTTCTCTATGCCGGAGCAGAAGCCCGTCTCCCGCATCATCTCCACGTCGAAATTAGTCCTCTCAGATATCCTCTGCGCCTCTATGAGTCTGTCCTCAGACTTAAAGAAATCCACTCTTTCCTTAAGCTCTCTCTCTATCTCCGCTATGCCGCGCTCCATCTTATCCTTGGTGACCACATAATGTGATGCCGGAAAAATGGCGGCATGCTTGAGCTCTGATCTGGGATGCCCGGTAAGCACATCAAACTCGACGATCCTGTCTATCTCATCTCCGAAAAACTCCACCCTTACCCCGGTGTCATCCGACTCGGCGGGAAATATATCCAGTACATCCCCGTGCACCCTGAAGGTAGATCTCTTAAAGTCTGCCTGTGCCCGGTCATATCTGATGCCTATAAGCTCATGGATGACCTCATCACGGTCCTTTTGCATGCCGGGTCTTAAGGAGATCATCATGTTCATATAATCATCGGGAGAGCCCAGACCATATATACAGGAAACCGATGCCACCACGATGACATCCTTTCTCTCGGCAAGTGCCGCCGTAGCTGACAGCCGCAGCTTGTCTATCTCGTCGTTCACAGCGGAATCCTTTTCGATATATGTGTCCGACGATGGCACATATGCTTCCGGCTGATAGTAGTCATAGTAGCTCACAAAGTACTCCACCGCGTTTTCCGGGAAAAACTCCTTCATCTCACCGTACAACTGACCGGCAAGAGTCTTATTGTGGGAGATGATAAGGGTAGGCAGGTTAAGTGCTTGTATCACATTCGCCATTGTAAAGGTCTTGCCTGAGCCTGTGACACCGAGCAGCGTCTCAGCCTGATTGCCCTCCTTAAATCCCTGCACCAGCTTATCTATGGCCTGCGGCTGATCGCCGGTGGGCTTATATTCCGAATGAAGCCTGAAATCCATCTGTAAAATCACCTCAACAGAAGTATGATATCACTGTTGTTAGTATAACCTTTGCCATAGCCGTTGTCCATACTTTTCAGAACGTTTGTTCGCAGTGCCGTCCTTGATATCCGCTATCGTTAAAGAGTATAATTACCGAAAAAATATCATTTAAGAGGGATTAATTTGAAGATCACTGAAATACTGGACAATAAAAGAATACTGATATGGGGCTACGGACTCGAAGGAAGATCGGCGGAAAGCTTTATAAAGAGTCATTGCCGTGTCGCTTCTCTGGAAATATTTGAGGGCAGTCAGGAGGGTATAGATGAAGCCGCATATGATCTGATAATAAAAAGTCCCGGTATCAAAACATCGAGATATAATGAGAAATATACCTCCTCCACGGATCTCTTTCTGGAGGAGTTCTCGGATCGGATCATCGGTGTCACGGGCACCAAAGGTAAAAGCACGACTTCATCCCTGATGTATCACGTCCTTACGGAGTGTACATCAGGAAATATCCTTCTTGTGGGAAATATCGGCTATCCCTGTCTCGATGTTTATGACCGGATAGACGATGATACTGTCATAGTTTTTGAAATGTCCTGTCACCAGCTGGCTCACCTGAAGGTCTCACCGCATATCGCCTTATTCTTAAATCTGTATGAGGATCATCTCGATGTCTACGGGACGAGGGCAAGCTATTTTAAAGCAAAGGCAAATATCGCACTGCACCAAAAGCAGGGAGACTTCCTATTCGTCGGCGACACCGTACCGGAGCTGGATACTCCCGCGACAGTATACCGTATAGACAGTAAGGACATGCTGCATTTTGATACCTCGCTCAAGGGGGAACACAATCAGTTAAATGCGACATTCGTATACACTGTTTGCAAGACTTTGTTTGATTGCAGCGATACTGACATCCGGTCAGGTATCGCCGGCTTTAAGGGACTCCGTCACCGTATGGAATATGTAGCCACAAAAAACGGCATTGATTACTACAACGATTCCATATCTACGATCCCCGAGGCCTCCATAGCCGCCGCGACCAGTATACAAAATACCGGCACGATGCTGATAGGCGGTATGGATCGCGGTATCGACTACAGCGTGCTGATTGATTTCATAAAAGAGCATCCGGACATCTCCTTCGTAATGATGTACAGCTCCGGTCAAAGAATATACGATGCCACAGCCTCTCTCCCCAACTGTCATTACAAAGAGGATCTGCAGCAGGCCGTGCAGCTTGCCGGGGAGATCACCCCGAAAGGCCGCGCCTGCATCCTGTCTCCCGCTGCCGCTTCATACGGTTATTTCAAAAACTTTGAGGAAAGGGGAAACGTATACTGCAGAATGGTCAAAAGCACCTCTACGATCACGTTTACCGGGGATATCGCCTTTGACCACTATATGAAAAACAAATGGGCAGATCCGGACTTTATCGATCCCGAAATAAAGGATCTGCTCACCTCATCGGATCACACGGTGATAAACGTGGAGGGCGCACTGGTGGATGAGAGTGCAGAGCGTATGCAGGCTAAGGAGATGCGGCTGATGCACACGATCGATCCCCGTGCCGTTTCATTATTCAACGAACTGCATGCGGATATATGGAATCTTGCAAATAATCACATAATGGATGCCGGTGAATACGGGCTGGCCATGACTCTCAGAGAGGCAAAAAAGAACAGCTGCCTGACACTCGGAGTCGGCATGAACATAGAGGAGGCAAAGCAGCCTGTCATCCTGCAGGAAGCAGGGGGCATAGGCATGTTTGCCGTAGGTTATCAGCGCGGGTGCAAAAAGGCCGATGAGAATAAGGGCGGCTGCCTAAGCTGGAGCGATATGGACGCTATATCCGAAACTATCCGTAAAATAAAGGAAACCTGCCGCTGGTGTGTCCTGGTCTCACACGGAGGCGAAGAGTTTACGGCTCTGCCCTCTCCCTACACAAGAGACCGCTATCTGGAATACCTGAAAATGGGAGCCGATGTCATAGTGGCGCATCACCCGCATGTACCGATGAACTATGAGACGGTAGGGGACAAGGCTATCTTTTATTCTCTCGGCAACTTCATATTCGATACGGATTACCAAAGAGCTCAATATAATACGGAAAAAGGGATCATCCTGCAGCTGAGCTTCACCGAAGACAGATTCTCCTTTGAGGCTCACGGGCTAAAGATAAACCGCACGAATGAACACATCGAAAGTGCTGACCTGCCGGATATTTTTACGGATGTATGTGAAGAAGAATATAAAAAGCTGTCCCCTCTTTCCGCAAAGATGTTCATAGCGGCCACAAAGAGACAGCAGCTGTTCCTGTATCCTGACAAATATAAAAACGCTACGGAGGAAGACTGGATCAAGAGCTTTATGGAGCCTGAAAGAAGCGGACGGGTACCCGGTGAAGCCCTTGATTTTCACATAATATGTCCCCTTGCCGGGCAGGCCGAGCGGGAAGAGTGGAAAACAAGCAGCCTGAGCAGCGTAAAAGACTACATCCTCTCACAGATGTGATCAGTTGCTCTTCCCAAGCTCCTTTAAGACCTCTTTGCCTGCGGCTTCGAGCTGATTGTCGGAGCCGTCCTTAAGATATGCCTCTTTATCTATATCGAGCTCTATATCCGGCTCTATACCCTTCTCATGTATGCTCTCGCCATTGGGAAGATAGTACTCTCCTGCGGTAAACTCGACCGCCGTGCCGTCTCCAAGAGAATATGTATTCTGGATTATCCCCTTACCAAAGGTAGTCGTACCGAGGACAACAGCTTTTTCATAATCTCTCATAGCTCCGGTGAGGATCTCCGCGGCAGAGGCCGTGCCTCCGTTCACCAGTATCACGACAGGTATATCTATCTCCTTTCTTCCGTCCGAATCCCACTGCATCTTCTGCCCGTCCTTTGAAAGCGCGTAGACTATCCTGCCCTTCGGGAGCATCTCCGAAGCGATATCCGCACAGGCATCGACCAGTCCGCCCGGGTTGCCGCGCAGATCAAGTATCAGTCCCTTCATGCCCTGCTGCATGAGATCATCCTTTGCCTCCTTAAACTGGGGCACGGTGATGCTGTCAAACTCTGCTATCCTTATATATCCGATCTTATTTGCCTCGTCATACATCTCATAAGCTACGGTCTGGCTCTCCACCTTCATCCGTTCGACGGTAAACTCGAGCTCCTCGCTGTCCCTCAGCATTTTGAGATTTACTGTAGTACCTTCAGGACCCTTTACGTGAGAGGCAACCTCGGACGAAGACCAGTTTGTGGCATCCTCTCCGTTTACCTCAAGAAAGTAATCCCCCTCCTGCAGCCCGGCTTTTTCAGCACCGTATCCCTCCATGATACCTGCGATATAGCACATATCATATTCCGTATCACTGCCTATGGTACAGCCTATCCCGGAAAATTCACCGGCATTGCTTTCCCTGTCCAGCCTTAATTCCTCTTCGGTATAATAGGTCGCATATTTATCTCCGAGCGAAGAAATGATCCCTTTATACACTCCGGTCTCTTCGGCCTTGTCATCCCTGTCCCACAGATAATATCTGTCTACCAGCTTCTCTATCCTTCCGATCTTTTTCTGTGCAGAAGCAGAGAGGGAGTTGGGAGTCCTGTATACACCAAAAAATACCGCTGCAGCGACTATAGCTCCTATAATCAGTCCAAAAACAAACGGACCTGCTTTTCCCTGCATTCCTCCACCGGTCTTCGTATAGGTATACATGCTGTCAGGATACCTTATGTCTCTCAGCTCATATTGACCCTTACCGGTCTGCTGCCATCTTCTATCGTTCATGTTTCTCCTTTTTAGTATCTATAGCCATCCTGTATCACTACTTCAGATATGACCACGGGCTCACATATGCGCCGTTCTTCCTGACTCCGAAGTGCAGATGCGGCCCCGTACTTCTTCCCGTAGATCCGACCGAGCCTATGCGGTCTCCCGCAGATACCTCCTGCCCCACCGAAACATTGAGTGCGGATGCGTGCATATATATCGTGATCAGATCAGAGCCATGATCTATCATTATATAATTACCCATGGAGCTGGAATACGAAGCTGCTATCACCTGTCCATCGGCTGCCGCCAGTATCGGAGAGCCTGACGGTGCCGCCATGTCCACACCGTTATGCATCATCTGTACTCCAAGGGTCGGATGCAGCCTCATACCGTAATCATCCGATATCCTTGTGTAGCTTGGAGCCGGCCATACGAACTGTCCTCCCCCGTATACTCTCTTATTTGCTTCCGCCAGTGCAGCCTGCTGCTTTCTGAGTGCCGCCTCTATCGCTGCGATCTCGGCATCCTGCTCGGCTATCATCTTCTTATACTCCGCGACCTGCATCTCCTTGCTGCCTATCTCGGCGTTGTACTGGCCTATCTCCGCTTCCTTGGCGGAGATAAGTGTAGCCATATCGTATTCCTTGCTTTTCTGCTCCTCGAGCTTTGCCTCCAGCTCCTGCTCTTTCTCGTCAAGCTTTGCCTTACTCTCTTCCAAAAGCTGCTTGGCCTCTTCAGCCGCCTCTACTGTCTTTGCGTACTCC
Source organism: Lachnospiraceae bacterium (assembly GCA_017634315.1). Lineage (GTDB taxonomy): Bacteria > Bacillota > Clostridia > Lachnospirales > Lachnospiraceae > NK4A144. Next base: position 10,898 of record JAGBNR010000008.1, on the reverse strand, counting down.
TCAAGCTTTCTCTCATCATAATTCATTATCATACTGATGTACTGGGTACGGTTCAGCATATCCGCTATACTTTTGGACGTAAAAATGAGACTGAGAAATGTGTTTTTTTCAGTCGTGTACATGAAGCGTATCTGACCCTTTATCGAATCATACTGAGCCTGTCTGACAGCCTCGGCCTCATCAAGTGCCTCCTGTGCTCTCTCTATGGCCTGCTCCGCCTCATTTATCTGTATCCGGTTTTCGGAGATCGCGGTATCTATACTGTTAAGATCATCCTGTATCTGCTCCATGGCGGCATCCAGAGTCGCCACATAGGTCACGACATTATTCTTTTCGGTCTGGAGCGATCCTATGATCTGCTGCACGCTTGCCATACCGGAAGCCAGCGCGGATTTGGTCTCATTTGCCTTTTGCTTTGCTGCCTTTGTCTCCTCTATCTGTCTTTTGAGCTCGTCTATCTCAGAGGAGCTGCTATCAGAGGAATCCTCGTCATCGTCATCATCCTCGTCCGCATACACCCTTACAGGCAATACAAATTGTGCCGTGCATAATGACATGCACAGCACAACAGCCATAAATCTTATTGCAAATAATCTGCTCCTCATACCCTCAAATGGCGGCGCACCGTGAGTCCGCTTCCGAGAAATCCGATCCCCACTCCGAGGATCAGTGCTATAGGTACCAGAGTATAAAAGATCTGCTCCACGGGGAGAAATGCAAGGATGGAATTCAACACCGCAAACTCCTCCATAACATATCCTATGGCTTTGTTATATATGAAATATATGATCACCAGCGGTATCGCGGCTCCCACAAGACCAAGGACCATACCCTCCAGCATAAACGGTGCCCTTACCACAAAGTCGGAGGCTCCTATGAGCTTCATGATGCCTATCTCCTCCCGGCGTACCGAGATACCTATGGCAACCGTATTGCTTATAAGGAAGATGGATACGGCAAAAAGTATGAAGATGATAGCGAGTGATACATAGCTCACCAGACTGTTTGCCGTAGCCAGCGTATTGGCGACATTCGCGGATTTGTGTATCTCGCTTATCCCGTCAACTGTCATAAGATAATCCACGAGCTGCTGCTGCATGGCGACATCATTAAGATATATCTCGTAATTTGCGGAATCCGCCAAAGGGTTGTCATCTCCGAATGTATCCGCATACTCACCGAGGTAATCATCCTTAAAGTCCGCCCATGCCTGCTCCGCGGAAACATATACTACCTTGGAGACCTCCGCGCGCTGACTTATCTCCTGCCCGATCTGCTGTATCCTTTCGTCAGTTATACCTGTCTCAAAGAATGCCGTGACCGCCACTCCGGATTCCACCTGATGCACGATGTTCTGAAAATTCACCATTACCGAATAAAACAGTCCGAAAAGAAAGATACATGAACCTATGGTAGCTACAGTGGCAAGCGAAAAAATCTTGTTTCTGAAAATGGATTTTATACCCTGCTTTAAGGTAAATCCCAGTGTACTAATCCTCATCGATGTATTCTCCCTTTTCCTCGTCTGCGAGTATCACTCCCTTTTTCATCGTGATCACCCGCTTCTGCATTGCGTTTACTATCTCACGGTTGTGAGTAACCACAAGTACCGTCGTACCCTTTCTGTTGATCTTCTCCAGGAGCTTCATAATGTCCCATGAGTTCTTCGGGTCAAGATTACCGGTGGGCTCATCGGCCAGAAGTATCGGCGGTTTATTTATTATCGCCCTCGCAACGGCCACTCTCTGCTGCTCACCTCCCGACAGCTCCTTGGGTTTGGAGCTGTATTTCTCTGCAAGACCCACGGTAGAGAGCACCTGCGGTACATTTCTCTTTATCTCGCGTCCCGGTACGGATATGACTCTCTGCGCAAATGCCACATTCTCGTATACGTTTCTGTCTTTAAGCAGTCTGAAATCCTGAAATACACAGCCGATATTCCTGCGATATTTCGGTATCCTGCTGTGCCTTAGCTTTGTCACATCGGTATTGTTGACGATTATACGCCCGGATGTGGGTCTCAGCTCCCTTAGCAGCAGCTTGATCAGGGTACTCTTGCCGCTGCCGGAGTCGCCGACTATGAACACAAACTCACCTGCCTCTATGTTAAGGCTGATGCCATTGAGCGCAGGTGAACCCGAACTATAGGTTTTTACTACATCTTCCAATAAAATCATCTGTAAAACGCCTTTCCTTCATATACCTTTCACATCTGTGACACCATATATGCTATTTATACCTTCCGGCAATTCTGGTAAAGAGTTTCCCCGACAGCCTCGCCATGAGTCCCTGTCTGACAGAGCCGTCCTCTCTGATGTTCAAAAGCTCCGGTTGAAGTACTACTATCAGTCTTGTATTCATAAACTTCTCTGCGGCATTCACAAAATCCGCTCCGTCTTTACCTGTCAGAACCGCAAATACTACATAAGGTGTCACGGTGTTGATATCATTCGTAACATCCTCGGCTGCTCCGACCTCTGCATTATCACACACTCCGGCAATCTGCAGCGTATTCTCAAAGGTAGCCAAAAGATGCTTCAGATCTGACATCTGCTCCGGTGTCTGTGACATCAGGTAGATCCGGCGGTGCTCCCTGGACAGAAATCTCAGCAATCCCTTCAGATACAGATTTCTGTCTATTTCTCTGGCTCTGCCCTTTTCCTCCACTCCCGCAGCTTTAAAAATATCCGGTGTGGCTATCATGGTGATATCCGCTGCATTCTCCAAAAAGGCTCTGTACTCTTCAGAGTCCGCTGCCTCCAGAAGAGTTCCCTTTGTGAGAAAGTACACCACCGACGGAGAATTGTCCGATAAAAAATCTCTCGTCAGACGCAGTGCCTCTCTGACCGAATGGTCCTTTATTTTTATCCCCAATACCTCGTAAGTCTTCATAATAAAAAATTCTACATATTATACCATAAAAAACCGGCAGGTGCATAATACCCTCCCAACAGGCTGCCGGCGATCAAAATATGCCAAAGGGCATATTTTGTTATACCATAACATATGCGGGTGCGCAAAAAACGAGACCCTTTTACCGGGGTCCCGTTTTTCTCTGGTATCATACATCAGCCTGATATGTCGATATTGCCTCCCACGGCAGGGTTCACGGAGTGCTCCATCATCTTTATCATGGCAGCCCCCGTCTCATCCTGTGTATCAAGTGCCTTGGACAGCATTGCCGTACCTACAGCATTGCTGGTCTTGGCCGCTGACATCGCAGAAGCGACACTGCGTATGGTACCTGTCGGATCAGCCATTGAGCCTATAGCTCCTATCATCGCGATCCCTCCTTTCAAAAGCACTAGTGCAAGGTGTATGCTTTAAATGTATATCGGTCAAAAGCATAATTTCCTAAAGAGACAGCCTCATATTTTTTTTTGCTGCCGGTATATTCACTCAATACACTCACCTCATCGATATTTGCACTGCCGCTGATAAATACATATTTACTGCCGGACACTCCGTCAAGCTCATCCGCTCCGTATGCCTTAAGCCATGGCGCATAATACTCCAGACAGATCTGTATCTCGGGGAAATTTTCATATATCACGTATCCGTCATCCTCGCCGGTGGAGGCTATAAATTCTTCAAAGGCAGTATCGTCCACATATTCCTCCGCGTATCGCGTCCTGTAACAGATAACGAGTGAGCTCACCACGACCGCTGCCCCGAATGCAGGTATCATGCACCGCATGAGACGGGCTATCCTTACATTTCCGCCGGACGAAGTCTCATGCTGCCCTATACGAAGGATAACCCCGCCGGAAGCGACAGCCGCTCCCAGCCACATTATGCCTATAGCGGGCATCAGATATCTGGAAGAAAAGAAGCTTGAGTCTGTGATTGCCATAACAAAATAGGACATACCGGCTATAAAGACATATATGATCATATAAAATGCCGCTGTATACTCCCTCATAAGCACAGCCGCCGCAAACAGGACCGCAACGCTCAAAAGGAGCAACGCGGATACCGCAGTGTAATGAGTGACAAACGGATATCTGAGACTTGAAAGTAATGCCTTAAGCGATGGCGCGGTCGCCGAAAAATATGTCACCGCCCTGCTCATCTGAAAAAGTGTAAGCACTGCACAGGGAATATAAAGCACTATGCAGAGTGCCGCGTATTTTAACCACCTGAAAACCATCCTGTTCTTAATACAGTATACCAGCAGCATCAGCCAGATATATACCTCTGTGATAAGCGCATACTGATGGGTATATGCTCCGAGTACCGTGCAGACAATAAGCCATATTTCTGTATGCGCCATATCCTTCATCATGCATATCGCAAATATCGCGGATGCAGAAGCAAAAAACAGTGCCCAGCTGTACATCCTTATCTCCACTCCGTGCTCCAGCATATAGGGCATAGCAGTGATCAGCATGATATATGCGCAGGCCGTAAAGACCGAGCAGCATCGTGTAAGACAGTAAGCCGCTATAAGCATAAGTATCACCATCGGCAGTACGGAGAACAGCTTCAGTGTGACGGAAGAATAGCCAAATATCCTTGTAAAGCACCATGCAGCCACATTGTAAAAGGGGGGCAGTGTATCATTCGCCGTGCGTGTCAGCATCTCCTTAAACCCGCAGCGTATGATGGAGGCCGAAAACGCCTCGTCCAGCCAGAGATTATTGTTGAATACAAGGCTCACATATACGACGGCACATACAGCCGTAAGCAAATACGGTATCTTACTCTTCAGATTTTTCATGCCAATCAGTATAACTCAAAACGATTATATTTGCATTAAACATATATTATGGTATAAAATTAATTTATGTATACGCTTACTTGGGAAAATTTAAGAGATGTCACGGAAAAATGTATGGGAGATTCGGTGTATATGCGTCATGCGTTGTATGCCCTTCATTTCCTTGTGGAGAATGTCTATGTCCCCATCGGCATGGGTGATATATACACTACCACCGATGCGGATACTCTTACATCCGGTCTATTCCAAAAGATAGTCGGCAAGGATCTGACGTATTATCTTGCGCTGGTGGATCTGCGCGAAGGACTCAGAGCTATAGCAAAGGGCTTTGCCGGAGACGAGTATGAGGACGACAAGAGCTTTATCTTCGATGCATCCGGAGAGCTCATAAACCGTATAAACGGAGAATATGTCATTACTGAGGCTAAGGACGGCATAGACCTGACTATGGAGCCGCAGCTCTTCCTTGAAGAAGATGAGGCGAGGGAGCAGATAAAGTTTAGGGAAATACTCCACATTCCTATATCCATCGGTGCTTCCAATGCAGAGATGCTCTTTGTTACGGTATAAGAGCTCACGTAGTGAGCATTTCCCGGATCGGACCCACGAGATAAAGACTTCCGCATATTATATCTGCTGCAGCATTTTGCTGCGGCTTTTTTATTGCCTCCGCAGCTGCCTCGACATCATATGCGGTCTCTATCGCTATCCCGGGACAGATCTCCTCTATGACTGCCTTAAGCTCGGTGGAACCAAGACTTCTGGGATTAGGCACTTCGCAAGCGATCACAGATGAAGCAAAGGGCAGAAGGAGTTCCAGCATCTCTCTGTACTGCTTATCCTTTAATATCCCTACACAGAGCCTGACTTTTCTGTCTCCGAAGTACTCCTTAAGACAGGCCGTCAGTGCCTTCGCTCCATCCGCATTGTGAGCTCCGTCGGCTATGATGAGCGGCTCCTTCGACAACACTTCAAACCTTCCCGGCCATACGGCTCCTGCTATGCCTTCGTATACCGTATCGTCCGTGATCTTCGGGAGATCATCTCTTAAAAGCTCTAAAGCCTGTATGGCAAGTGCTGCATTGTCGATCTCATAGATCCCGGGCATCGATGTAATATACTCTCGGCCCTGCAGTCTAAAGCACTGACCCTCTGTCAGCTCCGAAGAGATCCGGTCGGCTCTTCCCGACACGTAAAGCGATGCCTCTTTTTTTTCACATTCATCTTCATATACCGTAAGTACATCCTGCGTGGGAGGATACACTATGACCCTGCCTCCCGGCTTTATTATGGCTGCCTTTTCTCCCGCTATGGCTGCAGGTGTATCCCCAAGATACTGCATATGGTCGCAGCTTATCTTTGTAATGACGGTAAGCAGAGAAGAGCTTATGACATTTGTCGCATCCAGCCGTCCTCCCATTCCGACCTCCAGTATCACTGCATCTGTCCGTTTATCTCTGAAGTAACAAAATGCCATGGCCATCACAAGCTCAAATTCGGTAGGGGTACCCATACTGCGTGATATCATCTCATCCGCAGCCTTCCTCACATCAGTCGCATACCGGGCAATATCCTCCTCTGAGATCTCCACATCGTTTATACGTATCCTCTCCGAAAAGCGTAAGAGCTCCGGTGATGTATATATCCCGACTCTGTATCCCGATGCTTTGAGCGCGGATGCAATATAAGCCGCCACACTTCCTTTACCGTTCGTGCCTGCGATATGGATGTACCTGAGTTCTTCCTGAGGATCTCCGAGAAAAGACATGAGACAGAGGATATTATCAAGTCCCAGCTTCGAGCCGAAAGCCGCTGTTTCCTTTATATAGCTTACAGCCTCTTCGTAAGTCATGTAAGCCTGGCTCCGATCCAGACCCTGCAGGGTTTCAACACTGCCGCAAGCAGTATGGTATTTATCGGAAACATGATAAGCACCTTGGGAAGCCGTGCTATGAAAAGAGGAATAAAAGCATTACCGTACAGCATCATCAGCCATACCGGAACGAGTATAAGAGACACTATTATGCTGTCGACTGCCTGCGCGATGATTATCCGCCCCATCCCTGAGGACCTGCGGAGGAACAGTCCGTATATCACTCCCTGTACAGCCGCTGATATGGTAAATCCGGGAAAGAACGGCCCCGTCGGTCTCACTATATAAGAGAGTATGTCCGAAAGTGCTCCGACTATCCCACCATATAACGGTCCGAAAAGCATACCGTCCACAGCTACCGGAAGAAACTGGAGCCGTATCTCCGATACCTGAGACAACGGAATCTTAAACAGTCCGAGTATCACCGATATGGCAAGCAGCATCGCTGATATCGTAAGCCGCTGCAATGAGCCTTTATTCATATTTATCACCTTAGTATCCATATTTCCACGCTTTATAAAATACCGATTATATCCCTGATGTGCTCCGTGCCGGTCTCTTCCATATACCGCTCCATGCCGGAGAGAATATTCAGTATGGCCTCCGGCTCGGTAAAACTGATCATTCCCACGGCAACCATTGTAGCTCCTGCCATCATCATCTCTATGGCATCTGCGTAAGTCGCCACACCGCCCATTCCTATGACGGGAATGCCTACCGCGTGGCTTGCCTCATATACCATGCGAACAGCCACCGGATGTATCGCGGGTCCGGACAGGCCTCCGGTCTTATTGGCAAGCACGAATTTTCTCCTGTATATGTCTATCTTCATGGCAGTAAGTGTATTTATCAGCGATATGCCATCCGCTCCTCCTGCCTCTGCGGCACGCGCCATGTCTGCTATGCTCGTCACATTGGGGGTGAGCTTCATGATCACCGGCTTGTCTTTTGCCTTGGTCTTACACCTTTGCGTTACCTCCGTGAGCATGTCGGGATCCGTACCAAACTGTATAGCTCCCTGCTTTACATTCGGGCATGACACATTTATCTCAAGCATCTCCACCCGGTCATCATCCGCGAGTCTTTCGACCACCGCCTCATATTCTTCCACGCTGTGCCCGCAGACATTTACGATCACGGGTACATCATAGTCCTCCAGAAACTTCAGATCCCTCTCAATAAACACATCTATACCGGGATTCTGCAGGCCTATCGCATTCATCATACCTGACGGTGTCTCAGTCACTCTGGGCGTGGGGTTCCCTTCCCACGGTACACTCGATACACCCTTGGTCGTAATCGCACCGAGCCTTCCGATATCCACATACCTCGAATACTCCATGCCCGATCCGAACGTACCCGAAGCCACGGTAAGCGGATTCCTGAAATGATGCCCGGCAAAGTCCACACTCAGCTCTGCGCTTTTCATATATCCACCTCATCTGCGTCAAATACCGGTCCCTCGGTACACACTCTGGCATTCTTCACATGACTGTGAGGATCCTCTTTTACGGTTTTTGCGACGCACCCCAGACACACTCCGACACCGCATGCCATACGTTCTTCCATACTTATATAAGCCTTGATCCCGGCAGCACCGGCATATTTCTTCACGGCTGAAAGCATCGGCAAAGGTCCGCATGCATATATCAGGTCAGGCTCCTTTACAGTCTCCTTCAGTGCGTCTATCACGTTCCCTTTCAGTCCCTCTGACCCGTCATCGGTAGCTATCACGGTATTTATGCCAAGTCCCCTGAAATCATCTGCAAGGAAATGCTTCAGGCTGCAGTCCCTATAGCCGAGTATCGCCGTGATATGCGGCTTTTCCTGTATCTTCGGCACGGCATTCTCTGCCACTGTACTTTCAGTATTCATCAGAACAGTAAGACTTTCCGCAAGATACAGGAGCGAGGGGGCTCCAAGCCCTCCTCCGAGCAGGACTATATGTTTCCTGTCGGATATCGCTTCGTCTGTGGGATATCCGTGTCCCAACGGTCCTTCTATGAAAAGCCTGTCTCCCTCTCCGTATGAAGCAATCTCCCTTGTCCCGTCACCCACTGTACGGAATACTATACGGAGCAGATCCTCTCCGCTGTCGGCGGTATCCTTCTTTACAGAAGCGATACAAATGGGTCTGCCGAGAAGCTTCGCTCCGTTGTTGGGATAGACCATTACGAACTGTCCCGGCTCGGCCTTGCTGCACAGGTCAGCGCAGAGAGTCATGCTGTATATGCCGTCTGCCAGCTCTGTTTTTTCCGTTATCCTTGCTTTGCTTTTAATGCTGATATTATCCTGCATATTAACCATTACACTGCCATTCTGTATATCTTCTCTATATCCGATACATCCAGCGGGCGTATCCTTGACAGCTTTACAGTATCATCCATGGTAGCATGCAGTGCAAGCGCATGGATCTCTTCATCCGTAGGAGCGTCCAGCCCCAGCTCACGCAGAGATACCGGCATACCTATCTCTCTGAAGAAGCTCTCGGTCGCATTTATTCCGAGTATCGCAGCCTGCTCGTCATCCGCCGTATCTATCCCCCATACGTTTCTCGCATATCTCGCAAAACGTCCTATGGCTCCTTTGTACAGATATCTTGCCCAGGATGCCCAGACTGCGGAGAGCGTGGCACCATGGGTGTAGTCATATTTAGCCGAAAGAGCCATGCCGATCTTATGTACTGAAAAATCCTTGCCGCGCCCGAGCTCGGTGAGGTTATTATGAGAAACCGATGAAGCCCACCATATCTCTGCCATGGCATCATAGTCCGATCTGTCCCGCAGCGCGATTCGTCCGTTGTCTCTGACTGTACGTATCACGCCTTCGGCTATGCTGTCAGTCAGGTCGCACTTTATATCTGATATGAAATATCTTTCAAGCGTATGCATCATTATATCGACTATACCGTTCTTAAGCTGCCAGTCCGGCAGACTTTCCGCCAGATCAGGGTCCATGATCGCAAAGGCACAGCGGTTAAACTCGGTATTGATCCCGAGCTTCTTGCCTGCCGCCTCGTTTGTGAGCACTGCCGAATCACTCATTTCCGAGCCCGCTGCCGGTATGGTAAGTATGGCGGCGATCTTTATGGATCTGTCAAGCGGTACCTTTCTCGTCCATATATCCCAGAGAGCTTTATCCGGGTTTGCAGCTCCGTGTGCTATGCCCTTTGCGGTATCTATGACAGAGCCTCCGCCTACGGCAAGTATAAGATTTGCTTCAAAATCTATCGCCTTCTTTATACCCTCCTCCGCATGTGCGAGCGTCGGATTGGCCTTTACTCCGCCAAAAGCATCATGTGCGATCCCTGCTTTATCCAGCGATTCTTCAACCTCGCCCAGCAGACCGGACTGCCTGATCCTCTCCGATCCGTATACTATAAGTACTCTTCCGGTACCTATGCGCTTTGCTTCTTCCCCTGCTTCCTTGACGGTATCCTTTCCGAATATGATCTTGGTGGGGGCATGATAGATAAAATTATTCATATACACTCCTTTTCCCGAAACTAAACACTTATTTCCTTAATAACAGCTTCATATATACTTTTTTCATTCATTTCATCAATGTAATAAACATCTCCATCCTCAAAAATATTATTCTTTGCATCTTCTTCCGAGCGTGCGTGCTCTACAACAATAGCACCTTTGTCCCACTCCAATCCCGTGATCATAAAAAAATGATTTTTTGATGCTATAAAGCATTTTTTTCCGTCTAATAGAAAAGAAATAAGAAATTGCTTCTCTATCTTCCCTTCTATATCTTCCACAATGTACTTAATGCTTTTCTCTTCCATTGCAACCATATCTGTGCGTCCCTCCTTCTGAGGTGCTTATTTTATAGTATTGTCCACCATGCCTTTTTGTGGTGCCGGGATGATACTGCAATAAACCATTTCCACCAAAGTTTATTTTATATCCACCACCATTTTCAAACGCAATGCCTTTTAGTGATCCTTCACCTAGCGGATTCACGATATAACCTTCTTTTTCTAAAACCTCTTTCAGTCCGGCTGGCGTATAATCAGATAGAACAGACGGCTTCTCAATTATTTCCGCCAGTATAGTCCCTTTTTTCATGCACTTTCTCCAATAATATCACAGAAAAAATGTTATTCAAACAGCATAGTGTGATAAATGGAAGTATAAATTAATCAGAGATAGATCTTTCTATGCTATATTCAATCGGTGCTTATTCTCTTTTTACTATACTCTTTTGGAATGATTTGGGCGATATGCCCGGAACTCCCATCTGCACACGTTATTGTATTCACGAAAATAACACATCTACGATAGATTGTAAAGTGTC
>JAGBNR010000075.1 GCA_017634315.1 Lachnospiraceae bacterium | reverse complement strand
CGCAATAAGAGATGCCGTAAAGGATATCACGGGAGTAAGTGTCGAGCCCGAGATGGGCGCGATCCCTTATTATCCGAATCAGGTCATGCACCTTGAGGCAGATATCTCCAACCTGACAGCGGATACGGGATTCGTACCCGAGTATTCCTTTGAAGAGGGTATCAGGGAGACTATAAACTGGTACAGTTGAAAAAACGCATTTCTTTGAGTACAATCTATAGGATAAGATTGGAGAAAGTAATGGATACATACAACAGATCATATTCCATACGGGACTGGGCGATCAGGCTGGTGCTTATTCTATATGATGCATTTGCGGTAAATGCATCTTTCTTTTTGGCACTTGTCGTCAGATTCTATATAAACGGAAAGTTCAGTGAATTGGGTGTGCCGTACATTTCGGCATTCTTCAGCTATGCGCCATACTATACTATGTGCGCACTCATAGTCTTTGCCCTCTTTCAGATGTACAACATGATCTGGCGTGTCGCCGGAGTCAATGACTTAAAGAGGATAATATTTGCAAACCTCTGCACCTTTGTCATTCAGATGGCAGGCTCCCGTATCTTTGTCAGGAGGATGCCGACCACTTACTATGTGATAGGTGCCGTCATCCAGTTTGTACTTGTCTGTCTTATCAGGTTCATACCGAGGATACTCTTCTACGAAGGAATACAGGATAAGAAAAAAGACGCAATACCTGCCATGATAATCGGCACCGGAGAGAATGCGATGATACTTCAGGACAGGATAAGGAAGGATGCCTCTTCAAAGGAGAGGATCGTCTGTCTGCTGGATCATACTTCGGATAAAGGCAGCAGGAGGCTTTTCAATGGACTGCCCATGGTATACGGCATAGAGCATCTGTCAGATGCGATAGCAAGATATAAGATAGGCTGTGTATTCATAGCCGAGAGATCGATACCGGACAGTCTGCGTGAGGAGATAAGTAAGATCTGCAGTAAGGCCGGAGTGGAGCTCAGGGACTTCATCATAGGGACAGAGAGGATATACGGCAGGATAACTCTGTATGAGCTTATGAAGACTGCAAACGGCAGGGTAAGGGTGACTGATGCAGGCGAAGAGCATCTCTTTGAAACAGCTGAGCAGGCTGCGATGTCATCGAGCGGGTCTGCCTTCGTAAAGTCTGTCGAGGCAAAGGGAGATATGCTTGATATCACTGTCGCAAAGACCGTTCCCTCAGACAATAGCGGCGATGATGAATGGAAGAAGAAGTATAAAGAGGAAAACGGTGAGGAGGTAACCTTTTTCTAGTGGCTATATTGGAAGAGAGTAAGAGGATAATTGAAGATAAAAGATTTCAGGGTATGACACCTGCAGTATCGAGGATACTGCTCAGCAGCCCGACCATGCATGACGGAGAACGCTACTGGGTAGACGAGGCTATCCGCACCAACTGGGTGACTACGGTAGGTGCGAATATAAATGCGGTTGAAGATGAATTAAAGGGGTTTATAGGCAGGAAAGAGGCGGTAGGGCTTGCTTCTGGCACATCGGCTCTTCATCTTGCGATAAGGCTTGCGGGAGAGAGGCTCTACGGACAGGCGAGGGTGAATGAGGGAGTGCTTTCGGGTAAGCATGTATTCTGTACCGACATGACCTTTGATGCCACGATAAATCCTGTGGCTTATGAGGGTGGAGAGGCAGTGTTTATAGACACCGAGAGTGATTCCTGGAACATGGATCCTGCATCATTAAGAAAGGCCTTTGAGCTCTATCCAGAGGTGAAGCTCATAGTGGTCGCGCACCTATACGGCACACCGGGCAAGGCAGAGGAGATACGGCGCATAGCGGACGAGCACGGAGCACTTATAGTGGAGGATGCCGCAGAGAGCCTCGGAGCAGGTGTTTTCTTATCTGAGGATACACCGTTTGACCGCGGCAGGAACTCCGGGGACAGAGAGGAGCACGGGAGACTGCTCAGACAGACAGGATGCTTTGGAGACTTCAGCGTGATCTCCTTTAACGGGAATAAGATCATCACCGGTTCTTCCGGTGGGATGATGCTCACAGACTCGGCTGAGGCGGCAAAGAAGGTGAGAAAATGGAGCACACAGGCCCGTGACAACGCACCGTGGTATCAGCATTCCGAGCTCGGCTACAACTACAGGATGTCAAACATCGTGGCAGGCGTGATAAGAGGTCAGATCCCGCATCTCACAGAGCATATAGCCCAGAAGAGAGCGATATATGAGAGGTACAGAGAGGGGCTTGCTGATCTGCCGGTATCCTTAAATCCCATACCTGACAATGTACGTCCGAACTACTGGCTGTCATGCATGATCATTGATCCCGATGCCATGTGCTATCAGAAGAGGACGGACAGTACGGCGGAATATCGCACTGAGCCGGGCAAGAGCTGTCCTACCGAGATATTAAACGCATTGAGCGCGTTTAATGCCGAGGGACGTCCCATATGGAAGCCCATGCATATGCAGCCTATATATTCAGCTATGCCATATGTATCCGCATTTGATACCGACAACGGCAGAGATATCTTTGACAGGGGACTGTGCCTCCCTAGCGACAACAAGATGACGGAAGAGGAGCAGCAGCTTGTGATAGATATCATCCACAGATGCTTCAGGTAGGGCACCGGATGTAGCTGATGATATGCTTGCGTGAGGATGGGTAAGGTATCATGATCATTAAAGTGATTCTCGTTATATTATTGATATTGCTACTTCTGTTTGCTGTATCGTTTTGGGTGGCATACAGACATACCGAGCCGGCATATCCGGCTTTATACAGAGCCGGTTTTTGGGAGTACGGCAAGGCACCCTCTGTCTATGAATGGTTCGTAAAAAGACTTCTGGATATAATTCTTTCCTTTATTGCGCTTGTAATACTGAGCCCGGTTATTCTTTTTATCATGTTGCTCATATACATAGATGACCCCGGCAGGGTCTTTTTCACACAGGAGCGTGTAGGGCTTGGCAAGAAGAATTTCTCGCTTCACAAGTTCCGTACGATGAAGCTGAGCACACCACATGATGTTCCGACCCATATGCTTGAAAATCCTGATCAGTACATCATCAAACTGGGGCGGTTTTTAAGGAAAACAAGTCTGGATGAGCTCCCGCAGATATGGGATATATTCAGGGGACGTATGAGCATAGTGGGACCGAGACCGGCACTTTGGAATCAGTACGACCTCATAGAAGAAAGAGACAAATACGGAGCCAATCACGTGATGCCGGGGCTCACCGGACTGGCACAGATAAGCGGTAGAGACGAGCTTTCCATATCCGTGAAGTCAAAGCTCGATGGCGAATACACGGATGCACTCAAGAAGAGCAGCATAGCCGGACTTCGCATGGATCTGAAGTGCTTCTTCGGCACGATCCTGCCCGTGCTGCGCGGCAAAGGCGTGGTGGAAGGGAAGAGGTATTAAGTACTTTTGACATACGCATATGAACTTTAATAAAATTAAAATGACGTGGATTGGATGGAAGTGGTCAGAAGAGCGGTATGGAAATAAATAAAAAATGCCAGGTGTTTACTCCACCTAATTATGTGAATATATTACTGGATGAGATAGGATATAATAGAAGCATTTACGGAAAGAGTTTTCTGGAGAATTCATGTGGCACAGGAAATGTGCTCGAAGAAGCTGTAAGGAGATATTTAAAGGATTGTCGCAGACTGGGACTAACCGATGTTGAAATAAAGAGGGGCTTGAGGAGAGACATTTGCGGGGTCGAGATAGATAGCAAAAAAATAAAAATATGTAAAAAAAGGTTGTCAAATATAGCTAAAGAGTATGGCCTCACCGGGGTGAGGTGGAATATCATAGATGCCAATTATCTGAAACTGGATCCCGCAAAAAAATTTGACTTCATATCAGGAAACCCTCCATATATAAACTACTATGAAATAGATGACAATGAGCTGGAGTATATCAGGGGTAGATTTAGTAGCTGTAAAAAGGGAAAGGCTGATTACTGCTATGCATTTGTTGAAAAGAGCATAGAAGAACTAAGTGATTCCGGTAAAATGTCGTATCTCATACCGAGCAGTATGTTTAAGACTGTTTCCGGAGAAGTAATTAGAGACCTACTAAAGCCTGACTTAAAGAAGATAATAGATTATTCTGACGGAAAAATATTTAAGAATGCATTAGTCAAATCCTCTGTAATTGTTGTTGATAAAAGGAAGAATAATTCCATAGCATACGAGCTCCCGTCATGCAAACAGAGTAAACGTATACTAAAAAGCAGTCTGGATAAAAAGTGGGTTTTCTCTGATAATAACAAGGGAAGTAATAGGTTTGGGGATTTCTATAAGGCATCACACGTTGTGGCAACGCTTAAAAATGATGTTTTCGCTTTATCGGATCCCACTGATAAGGATAAAAAATATTTATACTTCGGAAAAAACAGGATAGAAAAGGGCATTCTTAGAAAAAGTGCTTCACCTAAGGCATTACAGCAGGGGAAAGACGAATGGCTTATCTTTCCCTATAGATATAGTGGCGGAAAACTGGTCAGATACTCTGAGGAAGATCTGAAACAGACATATCCGTATGCATATATCTATCTGTCTGAGAATAAAGCGGAGCTGGAGGCAAGGGATGCCGACGAAACAGCGAAATGGTTTGAGTTTGGGCGATCACAGGCTTTAGAAAAGATTAACCGAGAGAAGCTGTTACTATCAAGTATTGTCACAAAAAAAGTCGAAGTCTTCATGCTTGGAGCCAGAAATATACCATATGCGGGTATATTTATATTACCCAAAACAACGAATAATAATTATTCTCTATTCAGGGCGAAGGAGTTGCTGGAATCGGACAGATATTATGAGTATGTGACGGATGTTGGAGTTTCTATCAGCGGCACCTCATATCGCATCACTTCTAAGGATATTGAAAACTACAGGTTCTGACAGGAATTATGGAAAATATTGAATTTTTGGTAGGCGCAAAGGCAGCAAGGCTCATAGGCAGGGAAAACATTGCAGATGTGGACGGTGCTTTGGTTGAGTTAATCAAAAACGCATATGATGCAGACGCGACATATGTATTTGTTAAATTTGACATGCCATTTGCGGAGATACCGGAAAAGATTTCCAAAACTGATATGTATAGCATCCTTAAAAGAGATGATATAGATATAGTCATGAATTCGTATGATATACAAAAGGATATCTGTATCAGAAAAAAGGCATTGACTGCGGATCGGCTTGCAGAGCTTGCCAAAGTGCTTTTCAAATATAACAGGATTATCATCTCTGACAATGGAACGGGGATGGATGCTGATACGGTCAGATCCTCATGGATGTATATAGGGACAAGCGATAAGGAGACGAATTATATATCAGCAAGAGGAAGAGTAAAGACCGGCTCTAAAGGAATCGGACGGTTTGCTCTGGATAAGCTATCCACAAAGTCTTTGATGTATACAAGCAGCTCATATGCTTCAGGGTTGCTTCGTTGGGAGATGGACTGGGATCAGTTCGCCGAGGCACGCCTTATATCGGAGGTCAAGGCATCATTAAGGGAAGAAATGCAAAAGCAATATGCCGATGTAGTCAGGGTATTATTTCCCGAATATGCTGCGAATATAAGTGACGAGGAGTGGGAAAATGGTACTACTATAGTATTATCTCCGACACGCGATCCATGGACGAGGAGACTCTTTGATAAGCTAAACACAAATCTGAAAAGCATCAACCCTATAGGCTCTGTGGATCAATTCAAGATATTCATTAAGAATAATTATCATAAAGAATATGATTATGAGTCAAAGGAAATATCCATTGCAGAAGATGACTATGACTACAGGCTGAGGATAAGCTACAAGGGACGGGACTCTGTAAGCATAGGTATACAAAGAAATGAAGTAGATATTAAAAAGGACAAGGTCACATTTTCTTTTAACGATAAGACCATTGAAAAAAACACCTCGGAATTTTGGGGAAGAACGAGATTTCAGAAAGAGGGGTTCCACAGGGAGCAGTACAGAGGTGAGCAGATCAAAGATATTCCTGTAAGTACGCTTTTGCCTGATGATGACATCGAAAAGGTAATGAGTGTCGGACCCTTCAAGGCTGAATTATACTTTTTGCGTAACTCAAACAGGAATGATGAGCCGCTGATAAAGTATGCAAAAACAAAAAGTAGAAAAAGCCTTTTGAAAAGCTTCGCCGGGATAAAGCTTTACAGAGATGATTTTAAGGTAAGACCATATGGAGATGCTGGAACGCCAATGTACGACTGGATCGGACTGGGTGAAAGGGCACAAAAGAGTCCGGCTCCGCCGGGACATCTGTCAGGGCGATGGAGAGCACAGCCAAACCAAATGATAGGCTGGATCAAGATAGGGAGAGAGGCCAATCCGAGACTGGAGGATATGGCGAATCGGGAGGGCATTGCTCTTACAGATATTTATTATATATTTGTTGATATGATCAGAGAATGCATATCCCGGTTTGAAGAGGATCGACAGATTTTTTTCCGGGAGTATGCAAGATGGAGAGATGAGGTAGAGATAGAGTCCGGCACCAAGATAGATCTGATGCTGGACAAGGCTACGAGCCGCAAAAATCAGAAGGACGGCGATGGGCATGACCACGGAGCGGATAATGATGAGCAGTCATCCGATACCGACGACCGGGGATCATTTGATGATTTTACAGAGGACGATTATCTTGATGCAGTGCAGTCCCTGTCAGATAAGGCTAATAAAGAACTGCGGAGCAAACAGATACTACAGATAATGAGTGCGTCAGGCATTATACTGAACACCTTCTTCCATGAGTTCAGCGGTATAAATACGCAATTTCATGTGCAGGCTGCGCAGATAAGGAGTCGAGTCAACTATATACTGCAAGGAAAAGAATATACAGGTTTGGCAGCTTATGATCCATATGTACGGTTAGATGCTTTAGAGGCTAACGACAGGGTTACAGCAGCTTTCTTAGATGTGGTGATGAACGGGATAAAGAAAGATGCCCTTACACAACGGATGAATCCGATAAAAACGGAACTTGCCGGGATAATGGACGAATGGAAGGTGATACTGGAAGGAAAAAAAATACACGTATCCGGAAATATCTACAATGGCGAACAAAATGAGGAAATGCTGCATATAGCGACTGCTGATCTGTATATCATATTAAATAACTTCATACTGAATTCAGTTTGGTTTATAGAGAGTGAACCTAATGAAGACAGGCAGATAATAATAAACTGTGACAAAGAAGCAGATGATACGATTATAAGTATGGAGAATAACGGCCCACATTTGGATAAGCGCTATTGGGATAATCCTGACAGGGTATTTGAACTTGGTGAGACATCTAAAGGTGAGAAGGGAACCGGGCTTGGCCTTTGGATTGTGAGAGAAACAGCATTGAGAAACAAAGGGGAGGCAAGGATTTCAAGATATAAGGATGGCTTTGGTATAAAGATCATATTCAGCACGAGGAATAGATAATGATTACAATAGGACTTATCGAAGACAATATGCAGCAATGTGATGATATAGAAGTAGTCATACGCGATAATTGGCTCGAAGACGATCAGATAGAGTTTAAGCGGTATGATCTGAGCGGAAATAGCAGAGAGAAGCTTTATAAAGAATTGCTTGATGACATCACGGAAAAGCGTATCCACACACTAATAGTGGATTATAAGCTGGATACCAATAAGGAGATCATAAAGGGTTGGGATATAGTTGATTTCCTGCACAGCGAGCTGCCGGAGTTTCCGGTGATAGTACTTACGAATGCTCCCGATGATAGCAGAGAGTCCATATATATAGATGCGGACAAGGTGTATGCGAAAAAGACTTTCCTTAATCCCCAGCTCCAAAGTACAAAAGAACAGGTGGAAAACCTGACATTAAATATGCAGCGGTATATTAAGCGAAGAGAGAAACTGGAAAAAGAGCTGGATGCGAAGCTTAATGAGCTATTCCTCAGCAGTGAAGATATAGATTTACTCGCTGAGATTGCGAGGATAGAGTCTCAACTGGATGGATACACGCAGACACAGATATCACAGTTGGATATTAAGGCTGATTTCCGTGAGATTCAGGAGACGCTGAGATTGATAGAGAAGTATAGTGATGAGGGTATCTGATGGGCAAGCACAGATTCAGAAAGTATAGCATTAAACGGACCTGCACCAAGAAACTGTCGCCGTACAATAAATACCAAGAGGATCTCAGGAAGGATTTCCATGACAGATGTGGCTACTGTGATATGCAGGGAGAGATGCTTACACAGATGTTTCAGATAGATCATTTTGTTCCTAGAAAAGCTTTTGAGAAGATAGATATTTCCTTAAGAGATGACTATGATAATCTGGTGTGGGCTTGTCCAAAGTGTAATCTGGCTAAAGGATCAAAGTATAAAGGTGACATAGAAAAAAACAGACTGGACAATGAAATGTTTTATGATCCAGCCAAGGTAGATTTAAATGAGATCTTTTACAGGAATGAGTTTGGCATAATATGCTCGGATGATGACAAGGGCAGGGAGATCATAAAGATATTAAAACTCTATCGTCCATCTGTGCAGTATGCATGGATGATAGAGAGGATTGTCAGTGTAACCGAATACCTTTGTAATATGGTGGAAGGTATAGATGATGAGGATAAAAAACAGAAACTGAATGCAGAAATAACCAGACTAAAGGCTCAATATATGGATGTAGAAAGAAAGTTCAAGGCACTGTACCGGATGAAGATATCTTTAGAAGGCGTTTCAATTTAATGAAATATATATAATATTGATACTGTGGTTTTGGAGAGCCTTTAAATGAGGGCAAGACTAATCCTAGTGGCTGCTCACGACAAGAAAAAAGTGGAGTGAAAGGTTGAAAATACTGAATTTATAGGCTATCCATGATATAAT
>JAGBNR010000074.1 GCA_017634315.1 Lachnospiraceae bacterium | reverse complement strand
GTGATTTATGCCGGATCTCTTATCAATACGGAGCTGCTGTCATATTGCGGAAAAGAAGTGAAGCTCTATGACAGTGCGGGTATGACGCTTGAGGAAGTGATATCTGTCATAAAGGAGGCTGAGGAAAACGGACTTGTGACCGTGCGGCTGCACTCAGGTGACCCTTCTGTCTATGGGGCGATAAGAGAGCAGATGGATGAATTATGTAAACTTGGCATCAAATACGACATTACTCCGGGAGTGACTGCGGCCATGGCAGCGGCAGCGAGCCTTGGTATAGAATATACGCTGCCGGATGTATCCCAGTCCTTTATCATCACGCGTATGGAAGGAAGGACTCCGGTGCCGGAGGGCGAAAGGATCGAGGACTATGTGAAGAGCGGAGCTTCCGTAGCCGTATATCTTTCGTCGGGAATGATACAGACACTCACTGACCGTCTTATGAGGGCAGGGGTGTCCGGAGATATGCCGGCTGCGATCGTGTATAAATGCTCATGGACAGATGAAAAGAGATATGTCGGTACTTTAACCGGACTCGCAGATGCCGCGGCGAACGAGGGTATAGCAAATACCGCCGTGATCCTGATAGGACGGGCTGTAGGACAGGGTGCGGGCAGGATCTCCTATGACAGATCCAGACTGTATGATCCGGAGTTTACGACAGGCTTCAGAAAAGGAACAGAATGAAAAAGACCGTGATCACCTTTACCGATGCCGGAAAGGCACTCGGAAACAGACTGATAAGCGAAGTCCCGGAGTTTAACGGAGCGGTGCAGTATGATGTACACGACAAAAAGGACAGGTTAGGTTTACATAAAATCGTCAAGGATAATTTCCTTTCCGACAGGGCGATAGTGTTTATCGGCTCATGCGGTATCGCAGTCAGGCTGATAGCACCGCATATAAAGGACAAGCTGCGTGATCCTGCGGTGATAGTAATGGATGAACAGGGCAGGCATGTCATACCGATACTGTCCGGTCATATCGGAGGTGCAAATGAGCTCAGCTTAAAGATCGCGCAAGGTACGGGTGCCGTGCCTGTGATCACTACGGCAACGGATCTGAGAGGGGACTTTGCCGCGGATCTTTATGCAAAGAAAAACGGTATGGAGATTGAAAACAGGGAGGATATTGTCAGGATATCCTCAAGGGTACTGAGCGGAAGTAAGGTCACGATACAAAAGCCTTTGTTTGGCGATGAAGTTTACATAACAGCAGATGACGCAAGGATCAGATTAAGAACCAGACCGGTGATCCTTGGGATCGGCTGTAAGAAAGGCACAAGATATTCACTGATTGAGATTTACATAAAACATATTCTGAAGCACTATAATATCAATATAAACGATGTGGGAGTCGTAGCCACGATCGATCTGAAGAAGGACGAAAAGGGGCTGGTCGAGTGGTGCGACAGGCACAGGAAAAAGCTGCTCGTATTTACGGCAGAGGAGCTGATGGCGCAGTAGGGGGATTTTACCCCATCTGATTTCGTAAAGAAAACTACCGGAGCGGATAATGTATGCGAAAGAGCTGTGGTAGCGGCGGGAGGCAGGCTGCAGGTCAGAAAGCTCGCAAAATACGGGATAACCTTAGCTATAGGGAGAAAAGATGAAGGGTGAGCTGTATGTGGTCGGGATGGGTCCCGGACATGAGGGATATATGACATATGATGCCGGGGCAGCACTGGACCGGGCGGAGCTGATAGTCGGATATACAATTTATGTAAATTTATTATGTGAACGATATAAACAAAAGAGCATTTACTCCACAGGCATGGGCGGTGAGGTAGAGAGATGCAGATATGCTTTACAGCAGGCTGCTTCTGGTGTGACCACGGCTGTCATTTGCAGCGGAGATGCCGGAGTATTCGGCATGGCCAGCCTTATTCTGGATCTGTCGGAAGGATATGAAGAGGTTGACATAAATATAATTCCGGGGATCACTGCGGCTCTTTCGGGAGCCGCGAGGCTCGGAGCTCCGATAGGGAATGATTTTGCGGTAATATCTCTGTCTACCGCTCTCACGCCGTGGGAGAGGATAGAAAAACGGCTTGAGTGCGCGGCAGAGGGAGACTTCGCGATGGTGCTGTACAATCCGATGAGTCATATGAGACCCGATACATTGAAAGCGGCATGTGATATAATAGGCGGACATGCAGGTTATGACCGTGCAGCGGGATATGTGAGGAATATCGGAAGAGATGATGAAAGCACGGCAGTGACTACAGTGGGTGAGCTCGCTGATATGAAGCTTGATATGTTCACTACGGTATTCATAGGAAGCAGCGACACCAGAGTCCGTAACGGGAAAATGATAACGGGAAGGAAGTACGGGATTGAGTAGAATACTTTTGTTTGCGGGGACAAGCGAGGGAAGAAAGCTTGCCGAAAAGATAGCACTTGCGGGGCAGAAGGCACTGGTATGCGTGGCTACCGAATACGGTACGCAGATGATGCCCGATCTGGACGGTGTAGAGGTGCACCAGGGCAGACTCACCGAGTCACAGATGGAGAGCCTGATGGAGAGCGAGGATTTCGTATGCGTCGTAGATGCCACTCATCCGTATGCTACCGTGGTATCGGAAAATATCAAGGCGGCAGCCGAGGCAACACTGGTCACTTATATAAGGCTGAAGCGCAATACGGATTCCAAATCGGATCTGAATAAGCCGGGTGTGCATTATTTTGATGATAATGAATCCTGTGCGATGGCTCTGGAGGGTACCAGGGGCAACATACTGCTCACTACCGGAAGCAAGGAGCTGGCTGTGTACATGAAGAGGGGATCACTTAAGGATCGTGTGATAGCACGGGTCCTGCCCGGGACTGAGAGCCTCAAGATATGTGAGAGCCTCGGACTTTCCGGCAGAGACATCATAGCCATGCAGGGGCCGTTCAGCAAAGAGATGAATCTCGCACAGATAAGAGATTATAAGATAACCGTACTCGTGACGAAGATGACAGGACATGCGGGGGGCTTCTTCGAAAAGGCACTCGCGGTGGATGAGGCAGGCATAAGCCTTTTCGTCATCGGCAATCCCGATTATACCGAGGGGATGAGCTTTGAGGAGGTATGCAGCAGACTCAGCCAGCTCACGGGAGCGAGGATAGGGAGAGACCGCCAGTTTGAAGTGGCGGTGATAGGCTGCGGTATGGGAAGTGAGGGATATCTCACAAACGATGCCCGTATAGCAATAGATGATGCGCAGTATGTATTCGGTTCAAAGAGGATGGTGGACATCTTCGGAGGGGAAAAGCAGAGCTTCCCCTTCTACAAACCGGTTGACATAATCCAATATCTTGACCGCCTCTCCTCAAGCCTTGCGGACGATACGATAAAGACAGTGGTGCTGTACTCGGGTGATTCAGGCTTTTACAGTGGAGCAGCTGCTCTTATGCCGGCTCTCTATGACTGGAAAAACGAACAGAAGGATCGCGGGACAAAGGTTTACATAAGACAAATACCCGGAGTTTCATCCATTTCCTCGCTTGCATCTCTGCTGAACATACCCTATGAGGACAGCAGCGTACTCTCGATGCACGGGGTGGAGCAGGATGATGAGTCCGATATGACATTAGTCACTACTGTCAGAAACAGTGAACGGACATTTCTTCTCGTGTCAAAGCCGTCGGATCTGATACATTATGGAAAGGTACTGAATGATGCCGGACTCGGAAAAGTGCAGCTCGTAATGGCACTTGATATGGGCACTCCCGACTGCAGGCTGTTTTCGATGACGGCAGAGGAGAGTTCTGAGAGGTCGGAAGAGGATATGCCCGAGGGACTGGGTACGGTGTATATCCACAATCATGATCCTTTGGATACGGTGGGCTTTGCCCTTAAGGACAGCGATTTTATCAGACATGAGACGGTACCTATGACCAAGGAGGAGATACGGTACGTGATACTCGGCAAGCTCGGTCTCCATAAGG
>JAGBNR010000073.1 GCA_017634315.1 Lachnospiraceae bacterium | reverse complement strand
TCAGATGGAGCACTTCAGGGCTGAGACAAAGAAGCTTGTAGACAATCCTACGGATGAGGATGTGCTCTCATATGCACTGTTTCCTCAGGTTGCTGCGGACTTCTTCAAGTACAGAAAGGCTCAGCAGGACGGAGTGGATCTTACAAAGGGTAATAAAGACGCCAAGGCATATCCTGTCTGATATTTGTCAAAGACTGATCACTGTAAAAAGAGGGATTTGGTATCCCTCTTTTTCATGCATCAGAATACTACACAAGTACGATCCCGGATTCTTAAATTTTTCTGCTCTGAATAGTTACAATTTTTCACTTTACTTTTCCGGTGAAATTTACTAAAATATCACTCGTTACTTGCGGTTTGTTTTTGGAATGGAGTTTTAGTATGTCAAGGAAACAGGTTATTTCTAAGGAGGGTCTAATTGAGGGGGCTTTCAAGCTTGTGGAGGAGCAGGGCATAGGTGCTATGTCAGCAAGAAATCTTGCCAAATACTGTGGGTGCTCTACCCAGCCCATCTTCAGGATATACAGCACTATGGATGAAATGAAGGCAGACCTTATGGATAAGTGCTTTGACTTCTTTTCGCAGTATGTAGCCGATTTCAGGTCTGTATCCGACAAGCCTTTTGTAAATCTCGGAATGTCGTATATCAGTTTTGCAAGGAAATATCCTAACCTTTTTGCCGTCATATTTGTACTTGATAACGGTACGGACAGAAATATGTATGACCTCGTAAACGGAGGCAGCCACGGCTTTGTCACAAAGGAATACAAGAAGCTGCAGGGCATATCACCGGAAGCATTTCAGGTGCTTTTTATGAAGGTATGGATCTTCATACACGGGGCTGCCTGCATGGTGATAAAGGATGATTTCGATATGACCGATGATGATCTGGTCAAGCTTTTAGAGGATACCATTAGCGCATTCTATGAATAACGATTCAGAGATATTCAGAAAGATCAACGAGAGCTTTGCTTCCATGAGTAAGGGAAGGAAGGCTCTTTCTCGCTACATTAACAAAGAGACTGACAAGGCGGCTTTTATGACTGCGGCAGAGCTGGGACAGGCATGCGGTGTGAGCGAGTCTACCGTCGTGAGATTCGCAATGTTTTTGGGCTTTGATGGCTATCCTGAGTTTCAGAGAGAGCTGACCAAGCTGGTACGCAGTAAGCTCGCTACGGCAGGACGGCTGGATGATACCAAGCAGACAAGCAATACGATCATAAAGTCCGTATTTCAGGCTGATGTCGAGAAGATGAACGAAACCTTAAGCCTTATAAACGAGGAGGCATTTATGGATGCCTCCAAGCTTATCCACAAGGCGAGGCATATCTATATCGTCGGCATTAAGAATTCAAGTCCGGTAGCCACATATATAGCATATTATCTGAGGATAATGATGTCGGATGTGATATATGTGACGGGAGCTGATTCCTCCGATATACTGTCCAATATTTATCATATAAATGAAAGAGACTGTCTGATAGGAGTCAGCTTTCCGAGATATTCGGTGCAGACACTTCGCGCCATGGAGTATGCCAATGAAAGGAATGCCGGTATCATAGCACTTACCGACAGTCCCGACTCCCCGTGCCGTATGTATTCTCACATACTGCTGTGCGCAAGGACTGAGGAGGTGTCCATCGCCCAGAGCATGGCGGCTCCCATGAGTCTCGCTACGGCTCTGATAGCTCAGGTATTCTCGGAAAACAGAGACAGGGCGATGCGTAATATTACAGGCATTGAAGAGGTGTATGCCGAGTATGACACAGACGGACGGGACAGTCTCGAGCAGGTAAATACAAAGCAGATCTACAATTATCCGGAGATAAATTTCCATGAGTAACGATACGGATGTCCTGATCATAGGCGGCGGCGCAGCAGGCATGATGGCTGCGATAGCGGCTGCCGGAGGAGGGAGCAGGGTATGTATCACGGAAAAGAATGAAAAGCTCGGTAAAAAGCTCTTTATCACCGTCAAGGGCAGATGCAATCTTACGAATGCGTGTCCTGCAGATGAGATCTTCGATCATATACTTTCCAATAAAAAATTTCTGTACTCAGCCGTTAACGGATTTACAAATGCCGATGTAATGGCTTTTTTTGA
This sequence comes from Lachnospiraceae bacterium, assembly GCA_017634315.1. Taxonomy (GTDB): domain Bacteria; phylum Bacillota; class Clostridia; order Lachnospirales; family Lachnospiraceae; genus NK4A144. Next base: position 8,297 of record JAGBNR010000073.1, on the reverse strand, counting down.
AGATAACGGAGTACACCTTAAGACCGAGAGAGGAGGGCGGGTATTTCCGGTATCGGATCATTCGTCGGATATAATAAAGGCACTTGAAAAGAGTATCAGGTCACTCGGAGTGAGTATCAGACTTAATACCGGTATAAAAAGCCTTATCATAAAGGACGGCATATGTAAGGGTGCTTTGACGTACAGCGGAGAAAGGATAACTGCCGGGAGTGTGATAGTGGCTACCGGAGGCCTTTCTTATCCGTCCACCGGCTCTACGGGAGACGGGTACAGATTCGCGGCAGCTGCGGGAGTGAAAGTGACGGAGAGGTATCCCGGTCTCGTACCCTTCATCATCGCCGGAGATATCTGCCCCAGACTGCAGGGTCTGTCACTGAAACACATATCCGTCAGGATAACAAGACGTGATAACGGCAAAAAGCTCTATGAGGGCTTCGGTGAAGCGATGTTTACACATTTCGGAGTATCGGGTCCGCTGATACTTACGGCATCATCGGAGATAGCACCTGATGAGTATACGGCAGCTCCCGTGCTGCATATTGATCTGAAGCCTGCGTTAAGCTCGGATGAGCTGGACAAAAGGCTGATAAGGGACTTTGAAAAAGCCGGCAATCGTGAGTTTAAGAATTCACTTTCAGAGCTGCTCCCGTCCAAGCTGATACCGGTCATTGTCGGGCTATCCGGTATAGATCCATATAAAAAGGTCAATTCCGTTACCAGGCAGGAGAGAAGGACTCTCGGAGGACTTCTAAAGGATCTTAAAATGGATATAGTATCGACCGGCGGATATGAAGAGGCAGTGATCACCAGAGGCGGGGTGGATGTAAAAGAGATCAATCCCAAGAGCTTTGAGGCAAAAAAGGTCAGAGGGCTTTATTTCGCCGGTGAGGTACTTGATGTCGATGCGCATACGGGAGGGTACAATCTGCAGATAGCATGGAGTACGGGATATGCGGCAGGAGCCGGTGCGGCTGATACGCAGGGATAGTAAAGAAACTGTTGCATTTATAGCGGGAATTATAAAACCTGTGCGTTAATCATGGAAGTATGTTAAAATGTAAAACGAGTGGGCCGGATGATGGCGACACGGCGGGTATCCTCCGTGCCGAGGAAAGTCCGGGCTTCACAGGGCAGGATGACGGATAACGTCCGCCCGGGGTGACCCGCGGGATAGCGCAACAGAGAACAGACCGCTGTGAGAATGGCTATTGCTGTTTTTACAGTAAGGGTGAAACGGCAGTGTAAGAGACTACCGCGTCTTTGGCAACAAAGACGGCACGGCAAGCCCCATCCGAAGCAAGATCAAGCAGGAGACCATAGACCGGCCCGGTCTGTCTTCAGGTAGATCGCTCGAGCTGTACGGTAACGTGCAGCCTAGATAGATCATCATCATCGGACTACCGATACATAACCCGGCTTACAGGCCCACTCCTCAGATAATACTCAGAGTTGGAGAATGTTTATGGAATATCTTGAAAGCCTCGGGATCAGAGCAAGGAAAGCGGCCGAAAGCCTCTCAAGACTCGATCCGGCATCAAAGAATCTCGGACTGCGCGCAGCAGCCGAAAGTCTCAAAAAGAACAGTAAAAGCATCATAGCTGCCAATGATATCGATATCGAGAGGGCAAAAGCAAAGGGGATAAGCGATGCTCTTATCGACAGACTGAGGCTCACCGAGGAGCGTATAGCCGGCATGGCTGAGGGTATCATACAGGTTTCCGAGCTTAAAGATCCTGTAGGGGAGATACTTGAGACCATGGTCAGACCGAATGGTCTTCATATTGACAAGGTTGCGGTACCGATGGGAGTAGTCGGCATCATTTACGAGTCTAGACCAAATGTTACAGCTGATGCCTTTGCGCTCTGCTTCAAGTCCGGTAATGCCACCATACTCAGAGGAGGCTCGGATGCGATAGAGTCCAACAAGGCCATAGTCAACTATATCAGAGAAGCACTGGAGACGGAAAAGCTCCCTAACGATGTCATTCTTATCATCACGGATACCTCAAGGGAGACGGCAAAGGCTTTCATGAAAATGAACAGCTATGTGGATCTGCTTTTCCCACGCGGAGGAGCCGGACTTATACAAAGTGTCGTCGAGGAGGCTACGATCCCGGTGATAGAGACCGGAGTGGGCAACTGCCATATATACGTGGATGCGGACGCTGATATCGATATGGCTGTAAATATCATAGATAATGCCAAAACCCAGAGGTACGGGGTGTGTAATGCTGCCGAATCACTTGTCATACACAGGGACATAGCGAAGAAAGTCATTCCGGCGATATATGAGAGACTGTCATCAAAGGATGTGACTATGAGGGGAGCAGACGATGTACGAGAGATAGTAAGCGGTATAGAAAAGGCAGATGAAGAGGACTATGCAAGAGAGTACCTTGGACCTTATATCTCTGTAAAGATCGTTGATAATCTCGATCATGCCATAGAGCATATAAACCATTATTCAACACACCATTCCGAATCCATCATAACAAACGTTACGGAAAATGCCGAGCGTTTTCTTAATGAGGTTGACTCTGCCTGTGTATACTGGAATGCTTCGACTCGCTTTACGGACGGATATGAGTTTGGATTTGGCTCAGAGATCGGTATCAGCACCCAGAAGCTCCATGCAAGGGGGCCTATGGGTCTGAGGGCACTGACATCATATAAGTATCAGATAAAAGGAAACGGACAATGCCGTGGTGTATGATACATCGGCAGCAAATTAACAAAATGGAGAATAAACTATGCGTCATCTGATGACTCCGCTTGACCTTTCGGTAGAAGAACTTGATGAGCTGATGGACATAGCGGAGGATATTAAAGCGGATCCTTCAAAATACGCGCATGCGTGTGACGGCAAGGTGCTTGCCACACTGTTTTATGAGCCAAGCACAAGGACAAGGCTTTCTTTTGAAGCGGCGATGCTTCATCTCGGAGGAAAGACACTTGGCTTTGCCGATGCAGGCTCATCATCAGCGGCAAAGGGCGAAAGTGTAGCCGATACGATAAGGGTGGTGTCCTGCTTCGCGGATATTGCCGCAATGAGGCACTTTAAAGAAGGAGCTCCCATGGTAGCCGCACAGTTTTCGGGCATACCGGTGATAAATGCCGGAGACGGAGGTCATCAGCATCCCACACAGACCCTCACCGATCTGATCACGATACGCTCGACAAAGGGCAGGCTTTCTTCCATGAGGATCGGTATGTGCGGCGATCTGAAGTTCGGTCGTACCGTGCATTCACTGATCAGAGCACTTCTCAGATATGAAAATATCAGCTTTGTCTTTATATCTCCCGAAGAATTAAAGCTTCCGGACTATATGATAGAGGAGCTGAACACTCACGGTAATGTAAGCTACAGAGAGGTCACCAGACTTGAGGAGGCACTTCCGGAGCTGGATGTGCTCTACATGACGAGAGTTCAGAGAGAGCGATTCTTCAATGAAGAAGACTATGTGAGGCTGAAGGATTACTATATTTTGGACAGCGGTAAAATGATGCTTGCCGGCAAGGATATGATAGTATTGCATCCGCTTCCGAGAGTAAATGAGATCGCCGTCGAGGTAGACAGGGATCCAAGGGCAAAGTATTTTGAGCAGGTCCAAAACGGTATGTATATAAGAATGGCACTTATACTTAAGCTGCTCGACATCACGGTTTGAAACGGAGGAAAGAGATATGTCCGGTTTTTCCGAAAATGAAGGAACAAGACAGAAATATAAGCTGAATGTAGGAAAGATAGACGAGGGCTTTGTGATAGACCATATCCGTCCGGGACGCGGACTGATGCTGTATCATGATATGGGACTGGATAAGCTTGACTGCTCCGTGGCCATCATTCAGAACGCTTCCTCCAGAAAGATGGGAAAGAAGGACATCATAAAGGTTGAAACATCCATAGATAACCTTAATATGGATATCATCAGTCTGTTGGATCACAATGCCACCGTTGATGTAATAAAGAACGGTGAGATAATCTCCAAGCCGGAGCTGCCGCTGCCTAAAGAGGTCAAAAATATCATACGTTGTAAAAATCCCAGATGTATTGCCTCAATAGAACAGGGAATTGATAATATTTTTGTGCTTACGGATGTCAAAACCGCAACATACAGATGTAAATACTGTGAAACAGAGTATGAAAACAAGTAATTATTACGAATACCCTCTGTTATTTTTTATAAAAAATTTCTGATATTGACATAATTCTAAAGGTGTCAACTTAATAAAATCCCTTTATTAGCATAAATCGAACTCAAAATACATTATGTAGTTATATTATGTCTACCAACCACAATATATTGACATTATTTTGCGGGCAGGGTTAAAATATAGTCACTTTCAAAATCTATATCTATAAACCTAGGAGGAGAATAAAGAAATGAGGAAGTTAGCATTAATAGTTACTACACTTGCCATCACGATTCTGGCAGCTGTACCTGCATTTGCCGGACCTGCTGAAGAGATCGCTGCAGCAAGGGCGGAACAGGAGCAGAGACTTGCGGATTATGCTGCATATCAGCAGAGGCTTGCAGCATTTCAGGCAGGCGAAGTAGCAAAGGGACAGGCAGCAGCAGCTGCAGGAAAGGCAGCAGAGGCAGCTAACTTTGCAGCTATCGCGGCATTTCAGGCACAGCAGGTAGCTGCAGGACAGGCAGCAGCAGCTGCAGGAAAGGCGGCAGAGGCAGCCAACTTTGCACGTATCGCAGCATTTCAGGCACAGCAGGTAGCTATCGGACAGGCGGCAGCAGCTGCAGGAAAGGCAGCAGAGCAGGCAAACTTTGCGGCAATCGCTGCATTCCAGGCAGGCGAGATAGCTAAGGGTGAAGCAGCACGCGCAGCAGGTCTCGCAGCAGCAGCAAACAACCCTGTGATAGCTTTCCAGAAGGCTCAGCTTGAGAAAGAGGCTCAGATCAAGGCTCAGAGAGCAGAGCTTCAGAAGCAGATCGATGCTTATCTTGCTCTTTTCAAATAAGACATTGTTCTGAAATCACAGCATAATATCTACAATAAAGAAGACCGGACAGTATCGTCCGGTCTTCTTTATTGAATAAACGCAAAGTAGTACGCCTGTTAATTTTTATGTTATAATACCATCTATGAATCTGATTGAATGCAGGGAAAAGCTTGATAAGATCGACAGCGAGATAGTAAGACTTTACGAAGAAAGAATGGCTGTTTCCGAGCAGGTGGCCGATTATAAGCTTAAAAACGGCTTGAATGTGCTGGACAGAAACAGGGAAAGGTCAAAGCTTGATGCTGTAAAGGCACTTACCCATACTGAGCATAATTCAAAGGGCATAGAGGAGCTCTACAATCACATCATGTCCATTTCCCGTAAGAGACAGTATGATATCATAGAGGAAAGAGGCATAAAGGGGCGTCTTTCTTTTATGATGAGAGAAAAGCTTGATACCGATGGAGCAAGGATCGTCTATCAGGGACTGGAAGGAGCCTACTCTGAGGAGGCGGCGATAGAGTATTTCGGCAAGGATTGCAACAGGATGCATGTGGCTACATTTAAGGATGCGATGAGTCTCATAGATGAGGGACTTGCTGACTTTGCCGTGCTTCCCATAGAGAATTCTTCTGCAGGTATAGTAAGCGAGAATTACGATCTGCTCACCAGATTTGAAAACTATATTGTAGGTACCCAGGTGATAAGCATCAGGCATTGTCTTGCGGCCGTACCCGGGGCAAAGGTTGAAGATATCAGAGATGTATACTCTCATGAGCAGGCTATAATGCAGTGTCGTGATTACCTTGACAGGCATCGCAGTATGCATGCCCACAGCTATAAAAATACAGCTATGGCTGCGGTAATGGTCGCAGCTGAGGCAGAGCGTTCCAAAGCAGCGATATGCTCCGAACATTGCGCTGAGCTGAACGGACTGGAGATACTTGAGAGGGGAATAAACTACTCATCAAAGAACTCAACTAAGTTTATAATCGTCACAAACCAGAAGATATTCCTGAAGAATGCCAAAACAGTATCAATATGCTTTGAAATACCTGATACGACAGGCTCTCTTTATCATGTATTAAGCCTGTTTTATTACAATGATGTGAATATGTCACATATTGAGAGCAGACCGATATCGGAGCATCCCGGAGAATACAGGTTTTTTGTCGATTTTGAAGGCAATCTCGCTGAAAGCTCGGTTCGAAATGCGCTCCATGGTCTAAGAGAAGAAACCGTAAATATGAAGATACTTGGGAATTACTAATGCTATGATAACAGATGAACTGATACTTTACAGGAGCTTTAAGGCAGAGGATGTCCTAAACGATATGATCACTCTTTTTGAAGGAGACGGTGATGCCGCGCTTGCATACTCTGCTTCGGGCAGGCTTGTCTCCCTTTCGGTGGAAAGAGGATTCAGGGGCAATCTGTGGCATACCTTCCTGACATATCTGCTTGCCAACAATGAAAACGTTTTCTCTAAGGCATGCGAGATAAGGGGTCATGCCGAGGGCTCGATAAATGAGATCGCACTGCATGATATGGGTGTTTTTTATCAGATGTTCTTTTATGATATAGAGGATATAGACCGCAGATACGATACCGGCTGTTTTGCCATGCTGTCCGATTTTGAGATGCCCGATGAGGGCAAAATGTTTAACAGGCGTATCCGTGACAGGATATGCGATCTGTCAAGGAATCTTTCGCTTTCGGCTGATCCCGAAGAAATGAAGCAGCTGCTTGAAAGCTTTTACGGGGATTTCGGGGTAGGTCTGTTCGGACTTCATAAAGCGTTCAAGATACATGAAAACCTTAATGACAACAGCTTTGATATAGTTCCGATAAAGCGTGTAGCTCATATCGGACTCGAGGATCTGGTCGGATATCAGGATCAAAAGGAGAAGCTGATGGCAAATACGGAGGCGTTTCTAAGCGGACTTCCGGCCAACAACTGTCTGCTGTACGGTGATTCGGGTACAGGCAAATCATCCTCCATAAAGGGTATCATGAACCGCTACTATAAAAAAGGTCTCAGACTGATCGAGCTGTATAAGCATCAGTTCCGTTTTCTTAATGATATCATGGCCATACTTAAGGATCGGAATTACCGCTTTATCATATATATGGATGATCTGTCGTTTGAGGATCAGGAGACTGAATACAAGTATCTTAAGGCCATAATAGAAGGCGGTCTTGAAAAGAAGCCGGACAATGTGCTGATCTATGCCACTTCAAATCGCAGGCATCTTATACATGAGGGCTTTAAGGATAAGCTGGATCGTGGAGAAAATGACGATATCCATGAGAGTGACACGGTGGAAGAGAAGCTATCGCTGTATCACCGCTTCGGCATGACCATATACTACGGGAAACCCACACCGAAGGAATTCAAGAATATCGTGAAGACCCTTGCGGAGAGGAGTGCCGTGGATATGGATGATGAGGAGCTTTTACTTCAGGCCAACAGGTGGGAGATAGAGCATGGTGGTCTGTCGGGACGTACCGCCAGACAGTTTATAGATCATATGATGTCATTAGAGTAGATTTTATTTTTATGGGGTAACAGGGGTTAGGTATCAGGCATGAAAAAGCTTTTTTCCGCAATAGACGTAGGCTCTTATGAGCTCTCCATGAAGATATTTGAGATGGGCGGCAGGGCCGGCATAAAGGAGATCGACTGTGTCCGTCATCGTATAGACATAGGAAATGATACTTTTCATACCGGTATGATCAGCGGCGGAAAGATGGATGAGCTCTGCGAGATACTGAAGGGCTTCCGTAAAATAATGGATGGCTACAGGATCAGCGATTATCTTGCCTACGGCACATCCGCCATAAGAGAAACCGTCAATACAAACGTGGTATTGGATCAGATAGAGCGCAGGACCGGCATAAGTGTATCGGTTCTGAGCAATTCCGAACAAAGGTTTCTGGAGTATAAAGGGGCGGCACTTACCGGGGGATTTGAGAGCCATATCGAGCATGGCACTGCTTTCGTGGATATAGGCGGCGGATCTACACAGATCACGCTTTTTGAAGCCGGAAAGCTCGCCACCACGGTAAATCTCCATCTCGGTACACTTCGTATCAGGGCGAAGCTTAAAGATATAGAGCCTGTTTATTCCGAATATGAGACTATCATCGGCGAGATAGTAAATAATGAGCTTGACTATTTCAAGTCACTCTATATAGGTGATATAAATATCGAAAATATAATGATAATAGATGATTATATGCCGGTCATAATGGCTCATGTGGGAGGAAGAAAGGACGGGCATATAACAGTCAGGGAATATCGGGACATAATGAGAGCTGCTCTTGTCATGGCACC